>DASSSV010000411.1:0-10241 GCA_035708265.1 Thermomicrobiales bacterium
CGCGCCCGGCGCGGGACCGGGGCGTGGAGGAGCGGTTGCGCGCCCGCATCGATGCGCTGGAGGCGGAGGTGGCCGAGCGGACGGCGCAGGTCGCCGCTCTGGTCGCCGAGCGGGAGCGCGCGGCGGGGGCCTTGCGGCACAGCCAGGCGCTCCTCCAGGCGATCGTCGACCACGCGCCGCACTGCATCGTCGTCCAGGACCTGGCGGAGGGGCGCTATCTGCTGGTCAATCGGCGGCAGGAGGAACTGACCGGCCGCGACCGCGACGAACTGGTCGGCCGGACGCTGGCCGAGGTCCTCCCGGAGCACGCCCCGGACTGGCGCGAGCAGGACCGCCAGATCGCTGCGAGCGGCCAGCCGCTCCAGATCGAGGACGTCAAGCGCTACCCCGACGGGAGCGCGCAGTATTTCCTCGGCCTCAAATTCCCCCTGCGCGACGAGGCGGGCCAGATCTACGCCATCGGGGGCATCTTTCAAGACATCACCGCGCGCAAGGCGATGGAGGAGCAACTGCGCCACCAGGCGACGCACGACCCCCTCACGGGGCTGCCCAATCGCACCCACTTCCTCGCGGCGTTAGAGCAGGCCCTGGCCGCCGCGGACGGCGTGGCCGGTCGGGTCGCGGTCCTCTACCTCGACCTGGACCACTTCAAGTCGGTCAACGACGCCCTCGGCCACGCGGTCGGGGACGCCCTGCTCGTCGCGGTCGCCGGCCGGCTGCGCGCCTGCCTGCGGCCGGGCGACAGCGCGGCGCGCCTCGGCGGGGACGAGTTCACCCTCTGCCTCCGGGATGTCGCCGGGTGCGAGGAGGCGACGCGGGTCGCCGGGGAGGTGATCCGGGCCGTCGGCGCGCCGTACACCCTCGGCGCGCACGAACTGTGCGTGACGCCCAGCCTCGGCATCGCCCTCGGCGCGGCGGGCGCCCACGGGCCGAAAGACCTGCTGCGCCGCGCCGACGCCGCCCTCTACCGGGCCAAGGCGGGCGGCCGGGGTCGCTACGAGCTCGCGGACGCGGAGTTATCCGAGCGCGGCTAGCGGCCGGCCCCTCGCGCGCCGGTCGAGCGCGGGCGAGTCGACGGTTGACAGCCGATCGCTGATCGAAGGCTGCCGGCCGGGACCGCCCTCGTCCTCTATCAACTCTCCACTACCAACTATCAACTCACCCGAGGATCGCGATCGTCAGGATGCCGGCGACGATGAGCGCGGCGCCGGCGGTGCGGCGGACGCCGAAGCCCTCGCCGAGCCAGCGCCAGCCGATCAGCGCGGCGAAGACGATGCTCGTCTCGCGGATCGCCGCGGCGTAGTTCACCGGGGCGATGCTGTAGGCGCGCAGGACCAGCAGGTAGGTCAGCAGCGTCAGCACGCCGACGGCGACGATGCGCGGCCAGTTCGCCCGCCACTCCGCCGCGGCCGCGCGGGCGCCGTAGTGCGTCAGGACGAGCGGCGTCACCAGCGCGGTCGTCAGGCCCATCACCAGGACGAGGTAGGGCGCGGGGGAGACGAAGCGGACGGCCGCACCGTCGATCGTCGAGTAGACCGAGATGCAGAGGGCGACGCCGAGCGCGCCGACGATGCCCGGGCCGCGCAGCGCCGCCAGGAGGCCCTTGCCGGTCCCGCCGCCCGCGCCGCTGCCGACGACGAGCAGCCCGCCGACGAGGAGCGCCAGCCCGGCGAGCCCGGCGCCGCTCGGGCGCTCGTTCAGGAAGAGCGCCGCCCAGATCGCCAGCAGCGCCGGGGCGGCGCCGCGCGCCAGCGGGTAGACGAGCGAGAAGTCGGCCTGCGCGTAGGCGCGGGTGAGCAGGTAGTAGTAGGCGGCCTCGGCCACCGCGCTGGCGGCGACGTAGGGCCAGGCGCGGGCGGGGAGCGCGGGGCCGGCGACGAGGAAGGGCAGGAAGCAGAGCGTGCCGACGATCAGCGCCCACCAGGTGAAGACCTGCTTCTGCGCGGCGCGCTTGACCAGCAGGTTCCAGGTCGCGTGGAGCGCCGCCGCGGCGAGCACCAGCGCCAGGGCGATCGGCGGCATCTTCTCCCTCCTCGACCGGTTCGGGCGGCCGGCGGCGGCAGTATAGCATCGCGGGTGGGGCGGGTGGGGTCGTTGTCGTCGCCCGCGCCCGCGAACGTTTACACTTTCCTTACAACTCTCATGTCCCGCACCCGCCGCTTCCTGCTACACTATCCCAATAGACATATCGTGCAGACATCGCGCGGCGCGCGGCCGGCGCGTCGGTGAATAGGCCGCCGTGAACGTCAGGACGAAGTTAATCCTCTCTTACGCGCTCGTCATCACGCTCTGCCTCGCGCTGGCCGGGGCGGTGAGCGCGGCGCTGCTGCGCAATTACCAGCTCAACCAGACCAGGCAGCGCCTGGCCGACATCGCCGAGCCGGTCGCGGTGATCCTCCACGAGAACATCAACCCGGCCACCTTCGACGCCGGTGCCCTGCTCACGAAGGAGGCCAGCCAGACCCAGACGCGGATGATTCTGGTGCAGGCGCCGCCGCGCGACGTCGTCGCCGTGCGGCAGGGCCGCCCCCTCCTCGGGGTCGTGATCCAGGACACCGGCGACGGCTTCACACCCGGCGCCACCATCCGCCTGCCCGAGCCGGTCTACCAGGGCTGGCTGAACACCCTCGCCCAGGCGCGCCGCGGCGGGACACTGCCGCCGGCCTCCGGCAACGACGTCCCGCCCGTCAACGCCCAGATCGCGCTGCCTCAGCCGTGGGAGGGGAGCGTCGAACTCGGCGACGGGCGGCGGGTCGCCCTCGCGGCGGTCCCGCTCCGCGCCGAGCGGGGCACGGCCGGCTTCCGCGTCCTGATCGTCGCCGAGCCGGCGGGCGCGCCCGCGCCGCCCTTCGGCCGGCTGGTGATGCCGCTCCTCTGGGCGGCGCTGAGCGCCTTCCTCGTCTCGATCCTGCTCGCCCTCGTCCTGGCGCGCTCGATCACCCGCCCGCTGGTGCGCCTGACCGCGGCGACGCGCGCCGTCGCCGGCGGCGACTACGCCGAGCGCGTGCCGGTGCAGGGCGAGGACGAGGTCGGGGAACTGGCGACGAGTTTCAACGCGATGGCCGCCGAGATCGAGCGCGCCCACCGGCGCGAGCGCGACGTCCTGGCGAACATCTCGCACGACCTGAAGACGCCGCTGACCTCGATCCAGGGCTTCGCCGGCGCGCTGGTGGACGGCACCTGCCCGCCCGACAGTTACCCCGACGTGGCGCGGATCATCGAGGAGGAGGCGCAGCGGATGGGCCGGCTCGTCGGCGACATCCTGCAACTCTCCCGGCTGGAGTCGGGCGATTTCCCCCTCAGCCCCGAACCGATCGACCTGGCCGAGTTCCTCAATGCCGGCGCGCGGCGCTTCGCGGCGAAGGCGGCCGAGGGCGGCGTCGAACTCCGCGTGACCGCGCCGGATGCGCCGGCCGTCTTCCGGGCCGACCGGGCGCGGTTGGAGCAGGCGCTCGACAACCTGGTGGACAACGCGCTGCGCTACACGCCGCGCGGCGGCCACATCGACCTCGTCGGCGAGGTGGCGCGCGGCGGCCCCGCGCCGGCGGCGCGGCTGCTCGTGCGCGACAGCGGCGCCGGGATCGACCCGGCCGACCTGCCGCGCATCTTCGAGCGCTTCTACCAGGCCGACAAGTCGCGCGCGGGCGGCGGGCGGCGCGGCAGTTCGGGGCTCGGCCTGGCCATCGTCAAGGAGTTGGTCGAGCGGCACGGCGGGACTATCTACGCCGACAGCGCCCCCGGCGCCGGCACGACGATGACGATCGCGCTGCCGCTCGGGGAGTCGGATAGTCGGGTTGTCGGGTTATCAGGCAGCACGAAGACGGCAGACGGCAGACGGCAGACGGCAGACGGCAGTACCGACCGTGCCGCCGCTAACCGCCGTATCTGACGGGAGTCGCCACTAGCCGACTATCAGACAACCCGACTCCCGACTGCGAACGGAGTGAGCCGATGGCCAGAGTGCTGGTGGTCGACGACGAGGAGCACATCCGGCAACTCGTCACGCTCTATCTGAGCAAAGAGGGCTACCGCGTGGAGACGGCGGCGAGCGGCCACGAGGCGCTGACGCGCATCTACGCTTCCCGGCCCGACCTGGTCATCCTCGACCTGATGCTCCCCGAGACCGACGGCTGGGAGGTCTGCCGCGAGCTGCGCCGCTCGCGCGCCACCGAGGACCTGCCGATCATCATGCTCACCGCGCGCGACGACATGATCGACAAGGTGCTCGGCCTCGAACTCGGCGCGGACGACTACCTGACCAAGCCGTTCAACCCGCGCGAGCTGGTCGCGCGCGTCCGCGCCGTGTTGCGCCGCGCGACCCGCCCGGCCGCGGGCGGCAAGGAGCTCCACGCGGGCGACGTCCGGGTGGACCTGGAGCGGCGCGAGGTCCACGTCGGCGACCGCGCGCTCAAACTCCGGGCGAAGGAGTTCGACCTGCTGGCCGCGTTCGTCGAGCGGCCCGGCGCCGTCTTCACGCGCGACGCGCTCTTGAACCGCGTCTGGGGCTACGAGCACGAGATCGACACCCGCACCGTCGACGTCCACGTCAGCGCCCTGCGCGAGAAACTCGCCAGCGCCGGCGCGGCGATCGAGACGGTCTGGGGCGTCGGGTACAAACTCGTCGTCCACGAGGCGCCGACGTCGCAGGTTTGAACGTTCGCAGGTTCGCAGGTTCCTCGTCCGCTGGGTGCCCGCCAACCTGCGAACCTGCGAACCCGAGAACCGGACTACGATTCGAGCGTCGCGTCGACCGAGAGCTGCATATTGTTCTTGAACGCGTTGGAGACGGGGCAGCCGTCCTTCGCCCCCTCGGCGGCCTGCTTGAACGCGGCCTGATCCATCCCCGGCACCTTGCCGCGCACCGTCAGCGCCATGCTCGTGACCCGCGGCCCGGCGTCGGTGCGGTCGAGCGTGCAGACGGCGGTGACGTCGAGACGTTCCGGGGCATGGCCGGCCTGGGCCAACCCGTTCGACAGCGCCATCGAGAAGCAGGACGCGTGGGCGGCGGCGAGCAGTTCCTCCGGGCTGGTCATGCCGTTCGACCGCTCGGTCCGCGAGGCCCAGGTGACCGGCAGGTCGCTGAACGCCCCGCTCTTGGCCGAGAGTTGCCCCTTCCCGTGCGCGAGATCCCCTTGCCAGACGACGTTGGCCTGGCGCTCTGCCATCGGCATGATTTCCTCCTTCTCCATGGCGCCGTAGCGCCGCGTGCAACCGGGCGGCGTCGCCCGCGGCGGGCGGCCGGGCGAGCCTGTCCCCAGCCTACGCCGTCCGGCGACGGGCTGTCAACGCGGCGCGCCAGTGCCCCACGGAGGCGCGGGCAATCGCCTCCGGGCTCCTCGCCGCCGACTATGGCGCCCCCCGCGTCCGCTGGCGGAGTGCCTTGAGCGCCTGGATCTCGCCGATGTGTCCGAAGCCGTCGAGCAGTACCGCCTTACCGTGACGCCGATGCCGATGCCGCGCGGATCGGGCTGCCACGCAGCTCCTCCGCCGACAGGGCCTCGATCTCGGCGCGGACGCGCCGGGCGAATGCCTCCGCGAGATCGGCAAGGATCTCCATACCCCGCCGCGCGGGCGACGGTCAGGCGCAGCGCGCGGCGCTCCCGGATGAGCAGCGTCGCGTAGATCGCCTGCCGCGTCAGGGCGTGGCGGAAGGTGAAGCGCTCGGCCGACTCCACCACCACCAGTTGCGCCGCGACGAGCTCGCGGAACAGCTCCAGCAGGTCCCGCTCGTCCCGGCCGGTGAGCGCCTGGAGGATCGCGAAGTCGAAGGAGCGGCCGGCGACCGCGGCGAGGTGGAGCACCCGACCGGCCTCCGGGCTCAGGGTCCGCACGCGGCGCAGCACCGCGTCCTGCACGCTGCGCGGGATGCGCAGTTGCGCCAGGCTGCGGCGCTCCCACCGCCCGCCGGTGCGGAAGATGCCGCCCGCCGCGATGAGCGCCCGCACGACCTCCTCGATGAAGAAGGGATTGCCGTCGGTGAGGTCGTTCAGCGCGTGCAGGAAGTCGGCGCGGATCGGCCGCGGCTGGTCGAAGATCGCCCGCAGCATGGCGTCCACGTCCGCCGGCGACAGCCGCCCGAGCGCGATCTCGGTGGCGAGGCGCTCACGCTCGAGCAGCGCGAGCGCGTGCCCGAGACCCGAGCCGGTCTCGTCGCTCCGATACGTGAGGAGGAGCGCGATCGGCAGGTCGGCCACGCGGCGCGCGAGCGCGAGCAGCGCCTCGAGGCTGGCGTCGTCGCCCCAGTGCAAGTCCTCGACGATCACGAGGACCGGGCGCGCGGCCGCGAGGCGCGTGACGAGCCACACCAGCGCCCGGACCAGGCGGCGCCGGTCTTCCTCGGGGTCGAGCGGCCGGGCCGGCGTCACTTCCGGGAGCGACCGGGCGAGCTCCGGCAGGAGCCGGACGAGGTCGGGGGCGATCGGCGCGAGGTCGCGCGCGACGGCGCCGGCCGGCTGCCCGGCGAGGTGCGCGCGCAGGAGGTCGAGCAGCGGCGCGTAGGGGAGGGTGCGGTCGGGCTCGAAGCAGCGGCCCTCGAGGAGCACCATGCCGCGGTCGGCGGCCCGCGCCCGTGCTTCCGCCGCGAGGCGCGACTTGCCGATCCCCGCCTCGCCAGCGAGGAGGATCGTCTGCCCGCGGCCGGCGCGGGCCGCGTCGAGCCGCGCGTCGAGCGCCGCAAGCTCGGGCCCCCGGCCGACGACGACGGGACAACTCGCCGGCGTCTGGGACGGCAACACCATCGCACCCGCCTCGCCGCGCCCGCACCCGGGTGGTTGCTGCGTAGTATACGCCGGGCAGCAGGGATGCGCGCCGCGGGGCTGGTGGCGGGGGGGCCGCTCGCGGCCCTGCCGCCTCGGCGGCTCGCCCGTCGCCTATCGTCTATCGTCTATCGTCTATCGACTGCGCGCCCCGCACCGTTGTCGCCGCCCGCCCGGTATGGTACACTCGCGCAGCAGTCAACCCGACGCTGTGCGTGATGCCGATTGAAGTTTTGAGCCATTAAACTTCTCTCATCGGGGGCTGCTAGCCCGGCCAGCGGGCCGGGGGTTGCGGCTACCCACCTGCGTAAGCAGGTTCAAAACTGAGCGGCACACGGCAGGGTGGGGTTGCTTTTTTCTCGGCTCGACGCGGCGCGAGGGCGCCGGCCACGCGAGACGCCCGGCGCATGATCTACCTGCTGCACGGCTCCGATACCTTCTCGTCCGCCGCGCGCCTGCGCGCCCTCCGCGCCGCCCTCGACCCTGACGGCTTCAACGGCACCTCCCTCGACGGCCAGGAGACGACGCTCGACGCCGTCCGCTCCGCCTGCGACGCGCTGGCGTTCTTCGGCGCCGGGCGCTGTGTGGATGTGCGCGCGCTGCTGACGCGCTGGGCCAAGGGGGCGAAGAGGGGGGGCCGCGCGCAGGGCGACGAGAGCCCCTTCGACGCGCTGGCGGCCTACCTGCCCGCGCTGCCGCCGACCACGACTCTCATACTCTGGGAGCCGGGGCCGGTAGACCTGCCGGCCGCGCTGCGCCGCGCGCTCCAGGGCGCCGACGCGGCGGTCGAGCGCTTCGAGCCGCCGCTCGGGCGCGACCTGCGCGACTGGGTCGCCGAGCGCGCGGCCGACCTCGGCGCGACGATCCAGCCCGACGCGGCGGTGGCGCTGCTCGACGCGGCCTGCCCGCACGGCTGGCGCGAGGCGCCGCGCGGGCGCGACGCCACCCCGCCCAACCTGCATCGCATCGACAGCGAACTGCAGAAACTGGCGACCGCCGTCTGCGGCCGGCCGGAGGGCGCGACGATCGCGGCGCGCGACGTGGCGCTGCTGGTGGTGGGCGAGAGCGAGAGCAACGTCTTCGACCTGGTCAACGCGGTCGCCGACGGCAACGCCGGCCGGGCGCTCGACCGGCTGCGCGCCCTGCTCGACGACGGGGTGGCGCCCGAGGCGATCCTGCCGCTGCTGGCGTCGCAGTTCGGCGCGCTGGCGCGGCTGCGGCTGGCCGGCGGCGCGCGCGCCGACCGCGCGGCGGTCGCCGGGCAGCTCGGCGTCAGCCCGACCCGCATCCAGCACCTGACGCGCCAGTTCGCCCGGCTCGGCGAGGCGCGGGTCGCGCGCTGCCTGGCGGTCGTGCTGGAGGCCGACGAGGCGATCAAGACCGGGCGCGCGACGCGCGGCGACGACGCGCTCTACTGGGCCGTGCTCGAACTCTGCGGCGCCGGCCCGCCCGGCCCCTCCCTCATGCAAACGACCGGCGGGGCCTGAAGCCCTGCCGGTCGGGTCATTCACCTCCGTGTCGGGGAAGGCCGCCCGCGTTACGCCTCGCCGGCCTGCGTCGCCTTGCCGACGCCCGCGGCCTTGTTGAAGCGGGCCATCAGGCGCGACTTCTTGCGCGCGGCGGCGTTGCGGTGGATGACCCCCTTGGCCGCGGCCTTGTCGAGCTTGCTGAGCGCCTCGCCGACCGTGACCGCCGTGTCCTCGCTGACGCCCGCGACGATGGCGCGCTCGGCCTTGCGCACGAGTGTCCGCGTCGCCGACTTGTAGGACTGGTTGCGCAGTCGCCGGCGCTCGTTGACTCGGATGCGCTTGCGTGCCGACCTGCTGTTCGCCACCCTGTCTCCCTCCCCGACCGCGTTCGCCGCGCTCGTGACTCCATCACAAAGTACACGCCTCGCGGCGCGCCGACGCGAGTGTAGCAGATCGGGCGCGAAAACTCAACGCGCGCTGGCGGCTGACAGATAGGTGGAGATAAAGGGTCAAGGCGCGCGCGGCGCTGCTCGGGGCGGCCGCGGGGCAGGGCGCAGGCTCTCCCGGGCCGGCGCGCCCAGCAAGGCCAGGACCTCCTCCAAGGCGAAGACCCCGTAGCACCCGTCGAGGTAGAGGACGACCGGGGCGGCCCCCAGCTCCCGCCGGTGCAGTTGGCGCAGGCGGCGGATGCCCTTGTCGGCCAGGCGCTGCCCCGCCTGCGCGCGGTAGAGTTGCGCCGTATTGAAGGCCAGGATGGTGAGCGCCACCCGCCCGCGCACCGTCGCCGCCTGGCTCCCCCACGGCCGACGTTCGAGCCCCCAGCCTTCCTTGAGCTCGCGGAAGGTGTCGTCCTCGATGCGCCAGCGGGCGCGGTAGGCCTGGAACGCCGCCCGCGGCTGCGCCCACGCGCGGGTGCTGACCAGCGCCGTCGCCTCCTCCAGCGGCGGCGCGGCGGGGGCGCGCTCCCAGACCAAGCAGGCCCACACCCGGGCGTCCGACGCGCCATACCCGGCCGCGGCGGCCACGAAACCCGGCCAGCTGTCGAAGTGGCCCGTCCCCGCCAGCGCCACCGTGCGCCGCTCCTTGTGGCCGCGGACCGTCCGCAGGTAGCGATGCTCCTGCCAGGCCAGGCGCCGGCCGCGGACGAGCCCCTGCAGGTCCGCGTACAGCAGGCGATCCGCCGGCAGGCTGACGAGGGCGTCGATGCCGTGCCGATACTTCAGCCAGGCGAGGAGCGGCCCGTCGGCGTAGAGCCCGTCGGCCAGCAGCAGGCGGATGCAGCCGGCCCCGCCCGCCGCCAGCACCTGCTCGACGAGCGCCCGCGTCACCGCCGCCTCCCGCCCTTTCTCCGAGGCCGCCCCCTCGAGGTAGCGCCAGGCGACGACGACGGGGCGGGCGGCGGAGACGCAGGCCAGGGCCACCACCCGCTGCGTCGCGCTCAGCCCCGTCCCGTCCACCGCGTACACCCCGCCGCGGACGAGGCCGCGCTGATACAGCCCCTGCGCGGCGCGCTGCTGCGCCGCCAGCCACGCGCTTTCCTCGACGCGCGCGAGGGCGTCGCGCAGCGTGTCGGGGTGGCAGGGCAGCGACTCCGCCTGCCGCCCCGCGGGGTGGCGATGGCGCCCGTTATCCCCCTCCCGGATCTGCACCGGGCTCCACCCCAGTTGGAGCAGGACGGCCGGCTCGCGGAAGAGCTGGTCCGCCACGCTGCGGAAGCCGGTGTTGCCCACGAAGGGCAGGGCCGCCAGCGTCCGCACGAGCAACACGTCGTCGATGCCCTCCCGCGTCCGCGTGCCGGTGAGCCCCGCCAGCGCGGCGAAGGCGCCCACCTCGTCGTGCAACGCCACCAGCTCGTCCAGCGGCCCGACTGCCGTCGTCGTCGCCAGGTCCGGGCGCCGCCCCGCCCGTAGCTCGGCCTCGACATGCCCCTTGTCCTGGCGATACCAGCGCAGGTCGCCCATCGCCCCCTCCTCCGAGAAGGCTACTCTACCCACCCCGCCTTATCTCCACCTGTCTG
>DASSSV010000412.1:0-2269 GCA_035708265.1 Thermomicrobiales bacterium
GCGCTACCAGTCGGTCGCCGTCCGCGGCCAAGGCGTCTTCGAGACGCTGCGCGGCATCTGCCGGCTGGTGACGAACGAGTTGTGAGGCGTTAGGCGTTAGGGGATAGACGATAGGGGTTAGGCGTTAGGGGTTAGGCGTTAGGAGAGGGACGGGAGAGGTGGGCGGGTATCGGGAGTTGATCGCCTGGCAAAAGGCGATGGATCTCGTGGAGCATGTCTACGTCGCGACCGGCGCCTGGCCCTCGGAGGAGCGGTTCGGGCTGGTGCAACAAGTTCGGCGCGCCGCAGTCTCGGTGCCGGCCAACGTCGCCGAAGGGCACGGGCGCACCGGGAGCAAGGAATATCTTCATCACCTCTCGCTCGCCGTGGGTTCGCTCCACGAACTGGAGACCCACCTCCTGATCGCCGAGCGCGTGCGCTTCCTCCCTCCCGACCTCTGCGCCACCCTCTTGGAGCAGGCGGACGAAGTCGGCCGCATCCTCGGCGGCCTCATCCGTCGCCTCCGCGAGTCCCCTAACCCCCAACCCCTGCCGTCTATCCCCTAACGCCTAACGCCTAACGCCTAACGCCTCGTCAAGCGGGTACATCGGCCGCGGGACGCGGCGGAAGTCGAAGCGCTCCAGGTGCGGGCTGGTCAGGCCGGGGGTGTCGACCTCGACGATCTGCGCGGCGATCGGCGTGAAGGCCGCGCGGAAGTGGACCGACGACTTGACGGCGAGGATCTGCTGTTCGGTCGGCTCGATGCCGTGCGCGCGGAAGATCTCGAGGTCGGTCGGCTGGTAGCGGTGGGTCGTAAGCACCACCTGCACCTCGCCGCCGTCCGCGCCCGCGAGCGCGACCACCGCGGTCGGCCCCAGGTTCATCTCCACGCCGGTGCTCATCGGCCCGGTGTGCCAGAAGCGCCCGTCGGCCACGCGGACGACGCGCGCCGTCACGTCGAGCGGCGCGCCGTGCAGCGCGTCCACCTTGCCGCCCAGGCGCAGCGGCAGCGTCGCGCCCGGCCCGGCGTCGATCGCCCGTTTCGCCGACTCGGGGTCGGCCAGGATCGCCAGCGCCGCGCGGCGCGCGCCGTGGCGCAGCAGCGCTGCCAGCAGCACCGTCCCGTCGGCCGGCGTGCCGCCGCCGGGGTTGTCGCCGATGTCGGCCAGCACGACCGGGCCTCGGGGCGCATTGATGGCCTCGCGGACCGCCTCGTCCACCGGCACCGGGCGCACGACGAACTCGGCGCGGCGATCCCAGATGTAGCCGGCCAGGCGGTCGGCCAGCGCGCGGGCGCGGGCCGGGTCGCCGTCGGTCGTCACGATCACACTGAAGGCCATCGCCGGGATGTCGGCCCAGGCGAAGCCGGGCAAGTAACTGACGTTGAGCACGCCCGGCTCGGCCTCGATCTCGTGCGCCAGCCGCTTCACGCCGAGCATCGGGTCCGCGCCGGTGAACTGTCGCTGCAGCCCGGCCATCAGCGGCAGGCGGGCCAGCGCGGCGGTCGGGCGGACGCCCTCGCGGACGATCCGGGCCATGAGTTGCCCGGCCTCGCGACCGCGGTCGTAGGGGTCGGTGTGCGGGTACTCGTCGTAGGCGATCAGCGCGGTCGCCAGATCCACCATCTCCTGCGTCACGTTGCCGTGCAGGTCCAGCTCGGCGATGACCGGCAGATCCGGGCCGACCACGTCGCGCACGGCGCGCAGGACGTAACTCTCGGCGTCGTCGTCCAGCTCGCTGACCATCGCGCCGTGCAGCGCCAGCAGCACGCCGTCGACCGGCCCACTCGCCAGCGCGGCGCGCAACCCTGCGACCAGCCGGCCGGTCAGGTATTCCGTCGCCTCGGCCGTCACGATGCCGCCCGGCACCGCGCTCGCCATGATTGTCGGCACGACCTCGAAGCCCTCGTCGCGCGCGGCGTCGAGGAAGCCGCCGATCGGCGTCCGCGTGCCGCCGAGGCGCGCGAGGAGGTCGGCGCCCTCGGCGCACTCGCGCTGCCGGAAATCGTCGAGCGTCGTGGGCACGACCGAGAAGGTGCTGGTCTCGTGGGCGATCCCGCCGATGACGACGCGCATGCCTGGCCTCCCCCCTCAGCGTAGCGTGCAAACTCCTCCCGTGGCGGGGGCGAGTATAGCAGGCGGGAGTGAAGCCCCGGCGCGTCAGGGCATGGCGCCGATCTGCTGGAGCAGGGCGAGCACGTCCAGGTGGTGGTGGATCTCGCGGCACCGCTCGCCCGCGCCGGTGGCCCAGAACGACGCGGCCACGGTCGCATGCTTGCCGGACGGCGGGA
>DASSSV010000413.1:0-8811 GCA_035708265.1 Thermomicrobiales bacterium
CGGTCTGTCGCGCGGCGCACCACGTCCGCGCGAAGACCGTCCCGACCCGGCGCCCGCGGCTGGTCTGTTGTTCGCCCAATCCCGCACCGTCCCCCATACGCTCACCCCAACACCGCTCGTGACGGCATGAAACCGCGGGGCAGTGAACCCCGCCCGGCTCGCACAGTTCAACGGACCGGCACGTCCGCCTCAGCGCGCGGTGCGAGCCGAGATCGCCCGCGGCCCGACCCGCACGCACGTCGACGCGGGGTGTGGGGCATAGGATCGGAGATTGGGGGGCCGCGCTCTAATACCCCGCCTCAGGAGCGGTGTGCCCATTGCTTCCGCGCCGTCGTAGCCGCCTTTCGCAGCAGCGTGCCCGGTCCTCGTTGGTGCCAGATCTGCGCCGCACGGAAGACGAGAAACCACGCAATCTCTCGCCTGCTGTCGGGCGGAGCCGCACCTCTCCGTACCCGCCGTAACCACCGGAGGACAGCGGCTGTGCCGGGACGTCCGACGTGGGGCGGCGCGGGGCGCGTGAAGGAGTCGTCCACGACCGGGAATGGCATGTCCCGGGCCGGCAATTCCGCCTGGCTGCGCGGCCGACGCGCCACAAAGACGGCGGTCAAGGAGGGCACCCGGAGAGCGGCGCCAAGATCGAGTGGTTCAAAAGCGAAATCTGTCTCGCGAAGCACCGTCTGAGCCGGCTTGTTAGCGAAGTCGAGTTCTATTTCCGGACGACCGCAGAAGTGCCGGTAATACTGCACCTCGGCAAAGAACAGCCCGAGTGCATCGTGCCACTGGCGGATCGACCAGCTCGTGAGGTGATAGGGATTGTCGAAGTCGTGCGCTCGCGAAGCGGCATCGGTGATTGGCGGCACCGCTACTACAAGAACGCCATCGACGGTCAAGACCTGCCAGGCAGCGTGGAGGAAGGCCGGCACATCCGGGACGTGTTCAAGCACATTGGATGACAAGACAACATCAATGCTGTGCGCCGGGAAGCCGGTCAACTTCTGGAGATCCAGGCACTGGAAGTCGAGATTCGGTGAGGTGAACTTTCGCTGGCTAAATGCAACCGCCTCGGGGTCGACTTCGACGCCGTACACCATGTGCGCCCCGTGCGTCGCCAGGTAGGCGGCGCCGTACCCCGTACCGGAACCCGCGTCGAGGACGCGCCGTCCGCACACGAGCGGTACAGCGAAGTGGTAGATCGAGAGATGCGCATAGTAGCAGTCATTAGGGTACAGATGCGTCAGCCGCTCGCCGCCGTTGGTGATGAAGGCGATCTCCACCCTCCTGGGGAACGAGACGCCGCCAGATGGCGAGAAGGCCCGTCGTAGCCGCCTCATGCCGATAACAGACTCCTCGCCCGATAAGTGGGGCCGCTCCACGCTACGGATTCCTCCCTCGGTGCGATGGAGTGTGGGGCGTAAAGCATGGAGCGTACGCCCTCACGCTCCACGTTCTCCGCTCCACGCCCTACCCCGCGCGACAGATCAACTCGACCTCGTTGCCGTCGGGGTCGTCCACGTAGACCGTGCGCGAGGGGATGACCGGGTGGCGGCCGGTGCGGAGGGTGTAGCCGAGGCGCTGCAGGTACTCGCGCACGCCGTCGAAGTTCTCCGGCGCGACCTCCAGCGCCAGGTGGTGCAGCGTCCGCGGCGACGCGAACTCCCCGGCGCCGGCCGGCAGCGGCACCAGGACGATCATCTGGGGGATGCCGGCCTGGCCTGGGCCGGCCTGGAGGAAGATCGGGCCAGGCTGGCCGGGCGGCGAGATGACCGTCAGGCCGAAGACGTCGCGGTAGAACTGCAGCGCGGCCCGCTGGTCGTGGACGTTCAGGACGATCTCGGCGATGCCCCGAATGCTCGTCATGGCGCTCCCCTCCTCGGCAACCCAGTCCCCGCCAGAGGGTAGCAGGGGCGCGGGCGGGCGGCAACCGCGGGGGCGATTCACCGCGGAGACGCAGAGATCGCAGAGAAACGAGGAGAGGAGAGGACGTACGAGGTACGAAGGACGAACTAATGACGTCCTCTCTCCTCGTCCTCTGCGATCTCTGCGTCTCCGCGGTGAACGTCCTACGAGGCGAGGGTAACCCGGTTCTTGCCGAGGGCCTTGGCCCGCTGGTTCGCCGCTTCGGCCAGGAGCAGCAGTTCGTCGCCGGTGTTGGCGTCGGCGGGGAAGGTGGCGACGCCGATCGAGACGGTGGGGCGGAGGGGTAAGTCGCCGCCGCTCTCCGCGACGGCGGCGCGGATGCGCTCGGCGATCTGGGCGGCCGCCTCGGGCCCGGTCTCGGGGAGGACCAGCATGAACTCGTCGCCCATGCGCCAGCGCACGACGAGGTCGCTGGCGCGCGTCTCGCGGACCAGCAGTTCGCCCAGGCGCTTGATCCAGGCGTCGCCGGCCGCGTAGCCGAGGCGCGTGTTGAACTCCTTGAGGTTGTCGCCGTCGACCAGCAGCACGGCCAGGGGGCGCTGGTAGCGCACGGTGCGGGGCACCTCAACCTGGAGGTAACTCGCCAGCGCCTGCTGGTTCGGCAGGCCGCTGACCGGGTCGAGGAGCGCGAGGCGGTAGGCTTCTTCGAGCCGCCCGCCCATGCTGACGATGTGCCGCGCCAGCAGATTGACCAGCACCGTCGCGCTCACCTCGTCGATCGGCTCGCCCTGCGCGAGGTGGATGCGCTGCCCGCCGGCCTCGCGGGAGACGCGCAGCGCACCCTGCGCGTCGAGCAGGACGCGGCCCAACTCGGCGCGGTCGGGCCGGGCGACGCCGACGCCGATGCTCAGGGTCAGGCCCTCGAGCGCGTCGTGCCCCAGCAGCGTCACGGCGATGCTGCGCGCGGCGAGGGCGTCGAGGCCGGGGAGGAGGAGGGCGAACTGGGCGTCCCGGAGCCGGAAGGCGGCCGCGCCCACGGCCGGGTCCTGGCGGGCGACGACGGTCCACAGGGCGACGGCGACGCGCAAGATCGCCTCGTCGCCGGGCGGCTCGCCGGCCGGGCGCGATTCGTCCTCGGCGCTGTCGAGGTCGAGCACGACGATCGCCAGCGGCAGCCCGGCGTTGATGACGCGCAGGAGCGCGCGGTCGAGCCGCGCCAGGAACGACAGGAGGGTACCCAGGCCCGTCAGCGGATCCTGCTCGAGTTGCGCCTGCGCTGGTAGGACGCTCGACGGCGCGGCGGCCACGCCTCACCCCCTCGACGCACCGGCCGGCTAGCGACCATCCGTCGGGCCGCCGCGCGCTTCCCCACCAGCATAGACAGCCGCTTCAGGCGCGCCAATAGGCCAGGCGTCTCGATTTGTATAGCCCGTTGGTCTCCAGGGCCCGGTATCGCCCTCATCCCCCCGTCCCCTCTCTCCCGATGCTAGGAGAGGGGCCGGGGGGGTGAGGGCGATAGCCGCCTTGTCCCGCGGCGGCGCGGATGGTTTACTTCCGGGCGTGAAGACGACGACCCCCGCCCGGTGGCGACGCCCAGGCCGCGCGTGCCCCGCGCCCGCGCCGACGACGGTGCGGGCGGCGGGGCGGGGGCACCGCGCTATCGCGGCGGAGGTCGCGCTGGCGCTCGGCGTGGCCCTCGTGGCGGCGGCGATCCTCTATGTCCCGCCCGCGTGGCGCGCCGACTTCCGCCCTTTCCCCGACGCCGAGGAGTACGCGGTCACGGCGCGGCGCCTGGCCCAGTTCGGCGGCTACGCGCTGCGGCTGCTCGGCCAGGACTACCCGCCGCGCTACCCCTTCGGCTTCCCGGCGCTGCTCACCCCGGCCTACTGGCTGCCGGGCGCGACGCTGGAGAGCGGCCTCTACGGCGTCGTCGCGTTCGGCGCGCTCGACGTCGCGCTGACGTATCTCCTCAGCCGGCTACTGTACGACCGGGCGGCGGGGCTGCTGGCCGCGGCGGCGCTGCTCCTCCTGCCGCCCTACCTGGCCTGGAACCACGCGATCATGAGCGAGACGGCGACGGTCGCGCTGACCGCCGCGGCGGCGCTGCTGCTCGCCCTCGCGGCACGGGCGCTGGAGCGCGGCGCGCGGCGGCGGGCGCTGGTCATGCTGGGCGCGCTCGGGGCGGTCGGCGGCGTCGCGATCCTGGTGCGGCTCACGAACGCGATCCCGGTCGGCGCGGCCGCACTCGGCCTGCTGGCGGGCGGCGGGCTGCGCCGGGAGTGGCGGCGGGCGCTCCCGGCGCTCGCGGCGGGGCCGGTCGCGGCGCTGGTCGCGCTGGCGGTCTACGGGCAGCGCACCTTCGGCAGCGTGGCCGGCACGGGCTACCGCTACTGGGTGCCGGAGTGGTACGGCTCACTCGGCAAGACCTTCTCGCTGCGCTACGCCTTCGTCGCGCCCGGCGCAACGGGGGACGCGGCGGCGCCGGCCGGGCTGCCGAATCTCCTCTACTACGCGCGCGGCCTGGCCGGGCTGCTGCCGGACCGCTCGTCGCTGCTGCTGACGGTCCCGTTCGCCCTCCTGGCGCTCGCCGGCATGGCGCGGCTGCTGGCCGACCGCCGGCCGGCGGCGCGCGCGGTCGGCGCCTGCGGCGTCGCGACCGCCGTCGGGCTCGTGGCGGTCTACGCGGCGTACTTCATGCCCGACGTGCGTTTCCTCGCCCCGCTGGCGCCGTTCGCCGCGCTCGGCATCGGCGTGGCCGCCGCCTGGGGCATCCGCCTCCTGCTGGGCGCGCTCCGCGCGCGGCAGGCCGCCCCGGCGCTGCCGCGCGCGCTCGCCGGCGCCGCCCTCGTCGCCCTCGCGCTCGCCGGGGCGGTCGAGGTGACCGGGACGGCCGCGGAGCAGATCTACCTCTACCAGTGGTATGGCCTGCGCAACAACGCGCTCTACCAGCCGCCGCGCGACCTCCAGGCGATCGCCGCCTACCAGGCCGCCGCGCCGGCCGGCAGCGTCCTCGTGACCGACGTCGCGCTGCCGCTCGCCACGGCGCAGGGACTCGCGGCGCGCTACACGGTCGTGCCGCTGACACAGGGGGAATACTGGGACAAGGCGCCGCTGCGCCACGCGCCGGAGGTCGTCTTCCGCCAGCGCATCCTCGACGGCGCCTTCCGCCACGGCGTCGCCGTCTACACCGATTCGCTCACCATCGCCCCGGTGCTGACCTACGGCCCGCAGGCCCTCGCGCGCTTCCTGGCCGACAACCAGGCCCGCCTCGTGCCGGTCGCCACCACGGACGGCATCACGATCTACCGGCTCGCGCGAGAGCCGTGACGGGTTGTGAAGGTTCAACGCGGCAGGCAGCGCCAGCAGCAGGTAGCCACGCTCGCTCTCTGACTTCGAAGAACTTTCAACCTTCAACCTTCAACCTTCAACTCTCGGCGAGGAACCGCGCGAGCAGCCGGTGGAAGTGGTGGACGCCGCTCTCGCGGCGCGGGGAGTAGCGCCCGCGGTGGTAGAGGCGCGAGCGGATGCCCTGCTGCACCCGCTCCACGATCGCCTCGTCCTCGCGCTCGACCCGGTCGAGGCCCTCGCCGGCCCCGGTGTAGCCGCCGGAGGAGCCCTGGAGGTAGGAGAGGAAGGAGACCTTGGTGCGGTCGGGGCCGAGCGGTTGCACGACGTTGATCGAGAGCGCGCCAGGATAGAAGTTGAACATCAGGTTCGGGAAGAGCCAGTAGTAGTACGCCGCGACGCGCTTGCCGTGGTCCGGCGACGATGGCGGCGGGGCGAAGGCATCCTCGGCCCCCGCCGCGATGCCGAGCTGCAGGTTGCAATACGAGAAGATCTCCGTCGTGTAGGCGCCGTAGTCGAGTGCGCCGGCTAGCCCGCTGTGGACGTAGGGGATGTGGAAGCCTTCGAGGTAGTTGTCGCAGTAGAGCGCCCAGTTGGCGCGGACCAGGTAGTCGCGCGAGCCGGCCGCGTCGAAGACGTAGTCGTCGAGCGGCAGCCAGGCGAGGCGCTCGCGCAGCGGCGCGATCAACTCGTCGAAGGTGAACGCCGGGTCGAGCGCGGCGAAGAGGAACTTGCCCCAGCGCTCGAACGGGACGCGCGGCAGGTTGTCCGCCTCGGAGGGGAAGTCCGCGACGTCGTCGAACTCGGGCATCGAGAGGAAGCGGCCGTCGAGGGCGAAGCGGCGGCCGTGGTAGCGGCAACGCAGCACCTGCGCGTGTCCCTCGCCCTCGACCAGCAGGTTGCCGCGGTGCGTGCAGACGTTGGAGAGACAGTGCAGGCGATCGTCGTTGTCGCGGGTGAGGAGGAGGGGTTCGCCGACGCAGCCGTCGAGCAGCGTCCAGGGGTAGACCTGGCCGGGCACGCGCAGCCGGTCGGCGTCGGCGACGAACTGCCAGCTCCGCGCGAAGATCCGCTCGCGCGCTAGGTCGTAGTAGCGCGGGTCGCCGTAGACCTCGGCCGGCAGCGTCGCCGCCCGCCGGATGTCCTCGTCGATCGCGAAGCGCGGCGGCGTCTCGCCCATGCCCCCTCCCAAGAGCCTGTTAGTCACGTTCGCGCGCGTCGATTGCGTTATGGAAACAAATCGGCGCGGGAATCTCTTCGCCTCTCTCGTTGTCCTCATTGTAGCGCACCGAGGCCGCGCGCACACCGATCGTCCGATCGGTGCTTTTCGCCCTCTTCGCCCGCTATGCTGGCCTGGAGCGGAGTGATCGCCGGTCGCGACAGTGGCGAAGGAGTGTGGCGATGGACGGGCATGCGGTGGTGATCGTCGGCGGGGGGCCGACCGGGCTGATGTTGGCGGGCGAGTTGGCGTTGGCGGGGGTCGACGTGGCCATCGTCGAGCGGCGCGCCAGCCAGGACCTCCCCGGCTCGCGCGCGGGCGGTCTGCACGCGCGCACGATCGAGGTGCTCGATCAGCGCGGCATCGCCGAGCGGTTCCTCTCGCAGGGGCAGGTGGCCCAGGTCGCGGGGTTCGCCTGGATCCGCCTGGACATCAGCGACTTCCCCACGCGGCACCACTACGGGCTCGCGCTGCGGCAGAACCACATCGAGCGCATCCTCGCCGGCTGGGTCGGCGAGTTGGCGGTGCCGATCTATCGCGGGCGTGAGGCGACAGGGTTCGCGCAGGACGACACCGGCGTCGACGTCGCGCTGGCCGACGGCGCGTCGCTGCGGGCGGAGTATCTCGTCGGGTGCGACGGCGGACGCAGCCTGATCCGGAAAGCCGCCGGCATCGCGTTCCCCGGGTGGGAGCCGACCACCAGCAACCTGATCGCCGAGGCCGAGACGGCCGAGGAGCCGGAGTGGGGCCTCCGCCGCGATGACAAGGGCATCCACGCCCTGAGCAGGCTGGAGGACGGGCAGCGGGTGGGGATCATGGTGACCGAACAGCGCCTCGGCCGCACCGGCGAGCCCACCCTGCGCGATCTCAGCGCGGCGCTGATCGCCGTCTACGGGACCGATTTCGGGGTCCACAGTCCCACGTGGATTTCGCGATTCACCGATATGGCGCGGCAGGCGGCTTCCTACCGCGAGGGACGGGTGCTGCTGGCCGGCGACGCCGCGCACGTGCATTACCCGGTGGGCGGACAGGGCCTCAACATCGGGGTGCAGGATGCGGTGAATCTGGGGTGGAAGCTGGCCCAGGTCGTCAAGCGGACGTCGCCGGAACGCCTCCTCGATACGTACCATACCGAGCGGCACCCGGTCGCGGCCACCGTCTTGCGCAACACGATGGCGCAAGTCGCGCTGCTCCGCACCGATGACCGCACCAACGCCTTGCGCGAGATCATGGCCGAGCTGCTCGGCATGGACGAGCCGCGCAAGCGGGTCGCCGCGATGATGTCCGGCCTGGACATTCAGTACGACCTCGGCGAAGGCCACCCGCTGCTCGGGCGCCGCGTGCCCGATCTCGACCTGGCCACCGCCGACGGCCCGCGGCGGGTCTTCACCCTGCTGCACGACGCCCGGCCGGTGCTCCTCAACCTCGGCGCGCACGACGGCATCGACATCGCGCCCTGGGCGGACCGGGTGCGGGTGATCGACGCGCGCTATGGTGGCGCGTGGGAGCTGCCGGTCCTCGGCGCGGTCGCCGCCCCCACCGCCGTGCTGATCCGGCCCGACGGCCACGTGGCCTGGGTGGGCGACCGCACCCGGGCGGGGCTCGCCGACGCGCTCACCACCTGGTTCGGGCCGCCGACCGCGGCGTAGCGCGACAGGGCGCGCGCGACGGTTGTGCGCGGGCCCGTTAGGCACTGTGGCGGCCAGGCTCTAAGCCCCCGGCCGACCGCGCTCAGCGGTCGGCGAGGAGTTGCTTGGCCGCGTTGCCGACGCGGTTCCACATGTTCGCCTGCCCCGCCACCAGGAGGAGTTCGGCGATCTGGCGGTCGTCGTAGTGCTGCTTGATCCGGCCGATCAGGTCGGCGCCGAGGTCGTAGGACTCGGGGGAGAGCCGGTTCGCCAGGTCGAGCGCGACGATCTCCTCCGGGCGGAAGGTCGCCGCCCACTGGTCGGGGTCCGCGATCGCCGCGATCTGCTCGTCGGTCAGGCCGCGCCGCTTCGCCGAAGCGGTGTGGGAACGCCGTCAAGTGTCGCACTTATTGACGATCGAGCTGCGCAGGAAGACGAGTTCCTTGGTCTGCTCGGGGACCGCGCCCTCCGGATCCCACAACACCTTCACCACGTTCGTCAGCGCGTCCTTCGCGCCGGGGACGAGCGTCTGGGTGTAGGCGAAGGGCGCCTCGCGCAAGCGCGGGCGGGTCGCGTCTGCCATCGCCTTCCTCCTCCGTCGTCCTGGCCGCCGGCGCCGCGCCGGCCGCGCCAGTCTAGGACACCGGCCGAGGGGCCGCAAGCGCGTGGGAACGTGGGAACGTGGGAGCGTAGAGCGTGAGAGGGCGGCGCCCCGGAACTCGTAGAGGCCGGCCCCTACAAATGGATGGCGGTTCGACGCCC
>DASSSV010000414.1:0-3043 GCA_035708265.1 Thermomicrobiales bacterium
TAGAAGCGATCCGCGTCCTGCTCATCCAGCAGGAAGGTGAAGGAGCGCGTGCCCGGCTCCTCCCGGATGCACTCCTCGACATACGCCTTCGAGAGTTGAAGCAGTTCCGCACGCCGCCCCGGTTGGACATTGACCTGGAGGACTTGCCAGTACATCGCTACCCCCTCGCGCTGCCCTCATGGAGGGACGTAATCTGAGAAGCGACAATCTACCGTGCCTATCACCACGAGCGCTGCGCCTCCTCAATCGCCAGACGGACCCGAGAGGCCGGCGCGCGTTGGCTTCGTCCCCGTCCGCGCCGGCGGGTTTCGCGGCGGGGTGCCCGCGTGCGGGCCTGCCATGCCGGCGCGGTTTCAGCCGCCAGCCCCCCGCCACGCTCTACGCTCTACGTTCTACGCTCTACGCCCCGGCGTCGAGGCGGGCGTCGAGTTCGAGCAGGGTGCGCAGCAGGACGCGCGCGCCGGTTATGCAATCCTCAGGCGCGGTGTATTCCTCCGGCGCGTGGCTGATGCCGTCGCGGCTCGGCACGAAGAGCATCGCCTCCGGCGCGATCGCCGCCACGCACATCGCGTCGTGGCCCGCGCCGCTCGGCATCCGGCGGTAGGCCAGCCCCAGATCCCGGCAGGCCACCTCGGCCGCGGCGACGACCGCCGGGTCCGACGCGACCGGCTCCTTGACCGAGACCGGCGCGAGCGTCCCGCCGCCCCGCGCCGCCGCCCCCCGCAGCGCTTGCTCCCCGCGGTCCAGGGCCGCCGTGTCCAGCGCGCGGATCTCGACCGCGACGTCCACCCGCCCGGGGATCACGTTCGGCGCGCCCGGCTCGATCGCCAGCGTCCCGACCGTCCCGACGATCCCCTGCGCCACGGCGATGTCGCGCACGTCCAGGATGAAGTCCGCGGCGGCAACGAGCGCGTCGCGGCGGGCGGCCATCGGCGTCGTGCCGGCGTGGTTGGCCGCGCCCGTGAAACGCGCGGTGTAGCGCCGGATGCCGACGATCCCCTCGACGACCCCAATCGGGGTGCCGCTCTCCGCCAGTATGCCCCCCTGCTCGATGTGCAGTTCCAGGTAGGCCGCGAGGCTGCCGGCCGGCCGCGCCGCCGCGCCGAGCCCGGCCGGGTCGATCCCGGCGTCCCGCAGGTGCGCGGCGACCGGGCGGCCGTCCCCGGCCGGCTTGTCGAGCACCCCGAAGTCGAACAGCCCGGCCATCGCGCGGCTGCCGAGCGTGCCCCCGCCGAGCGTCGCCTCCTCGGCGACGAAGTTGATGACCTCGACCGGGTGGCGCAGCCGCCGGTCGGCGGCGCGCAGCGCGCGGACACAGGCCAGCGCGGCGAGCACGCCGAGCGCGCCGTCGTAGCGCCCGCCGTCGGGCACCGTGTCGGTGTGCGAGCCGAGCGCGAGCGGCGCCAGGCCGCCTAACGTGCCCGGCTCGCGCGCGATCGTGTTCCCCGCCGCGTCGGTCGTCACCGCCAGGCCGGCCTCGCGCAGCCGCTCGGCCACCCAGGCGCGGCCGGCGCGGTCGGCCGGCGAGAAGGCGACCCGGTCCACGCCGCCGCGCGGCGTCGCCCCGATCTCCCCCAGCGCCGCCAGGTCGGCCAGCAGCCGCGCGCCGTCCAATACCTCCAGCGGCTCGCCCATCGCCCTCACCCCTCGCTCGTCGCCCATGCCCGCACGGCCGGAGTATAGCAGCGGCCAGCCGGGTAGCCCGAGTTCCGTCCCAGCCCGCGGCGGCGGCCTTCGTGCGCCGTGAGGCGCCCCCGGCCGCGGCTTCAGCCGCCCGGACTCCTCCCCGATACGAAACGCCTCCCCACCCGCTCATCACGGCCTTCCCGGCGCAATCGGGAATCGATCCCGCCCGATCGGGACGTCGGCCCCACGACGGCGAGAACGCCCTCCGCTACGCTGCGGTCAGGACGACCGGCGCCGGCCGCGGGAGGACGCCGGGTGCCATGGAGGAATGGGCCGCGAACGGCCTCTCGCGGCCGGAAGGGGCAATTTCCGGCCGGCGTCGCGGCCACCCGAGGTCGTGGGCCCGCACCACCATCGGCGGCCCTCGTCGGCCGCCCCGCTCACACCGCAATGTCCGTCGAACGGGGAGTGCTCGGGGGCTGTGTGTCCTGTGCCTGAGGGCCGGGATGCCGCAGGCTGGGGAGAACGGCGGACGGCGCCCGAGGGGGTGACCGCGGGCGCGAGGAGGGTCGCGGGTGATCGGGGCCGTGGGCGTGACGCTCCCCGCGGCGGGGCGGCGGGGGCACGGCGAGTGGGGGCCCGCCCCCCGCTCGCCGCCCCTCGCGCGGAGGGGCCGACCGCGAGGGCGAGAGAGACGGATGGCAGCGACGGAAGGAGAGTGGCAATGCGCGGACGCAACTTCTGGGCCGTCTACGAGCGCGGGGCGTCGCTCCTGCTGGTAGGCATCGTGACGCTCCTGGGCGTGAGCCTCAGCCCGGCCGTGCCCGGCGCGCGGGCGGCGCCGACCGTGACCGTCCGCTTGGTCGTTGAGGAAGTCAGGGCGCTCGACTCCATCGACAGCACGAGCCCGGCCGACTTTTACCCCAAGGTGTCGATGAACAACGGGGCGGCCGAGACGCGCCCGCGGATCGACGACGATGACCACATCGCGCCCGACTGGACCTTCACCACCCCGGTCGATCTCGCCACCACCAAGAGCATTCCGATCACGATGGAACTCTGGGACTTCGACAGCTTCGCGAACGGCGACGACAACCTCATCGACATCAATAGCAGCGTCGGCCCCCGCGCGCTCAGCCTGACGGTCGACCTCGATCCGTGCTCGGTGACCGGCAACTCGGGCGCGGACGCGAACGGGTTGTGCGGCCGGCGGTTGACCACCGCGGGCATCGGGGACGACCGCGCCCAGGTCTGGTTCCGCGTCGAGGTCGACTACCCGGTCGTCCCCGACCTGCGCATGCGCTGCACGCACGGCCCGGTCTGGCCGCAACCCGGCCAGCAGGTCACGTTCCGGGTCGAGGCGCTCGACGGGGCGCTGAATGCCCAGCCGGTCGACCGGATCGAGCTGTTCATCAAC
>DASSSV010000415.1:0-4714 GCA_035708265.1 Thermomicrobiales bacterium
GCCGTCCTCGTCGCGCTGACCGTGGACTGGCGGCTCGCCCTCGGCGTCGTCGTGTTCGTCGTGGTGCTGCAACTGACCGAGAACGCGGTGCTGGTGCCGCGCATCATGCGCAACGCCGTCGGCCTCTCCCCGCTGACCACGATCCTGGCGATCCTCGCCGGGGGCGAGTTCCGCGGCGTCGCCGGCGCGCTGCTGGCCGTCCCCGTCGCGGGCGCGCTCCAGGTCATCCTCGCCGATCTGCTGCGGGAGAAGCGGGAGCGTGAGGATGTGGAGCGCGGGAGCGTGGGAGCGTGAGAGCGTGCGGGGGTGTGAGGTTGCGTAAGGCCAGGCCCCATGAAATCGCGGCAAGCGCCTGAGGAGCCCGCACCACGCCGTCACGCTCCCACGCTCCCACGCTCCCACGGTTGACAGACCTCCCGCCCAGCCCTACCCTCCGCGGGGAACGTGGACGGACGGCGGCGAGACGCCGCGGGGGAGCGCACCATGGAGATCGGCATCGGCATCGACCCGACCGCGCGCCTGACCTTCCCGCAGCACCGCGAGATCATCCGCGAGGCCGTGCGCCTCGGCTACGCCAGCGCCTGGACGCCCGCCGGCGTCGGCGTCGACGCCTTCCAGGTCTGCGGCCAGTGGTGGCAGGCGAGCACGGACGCCATCCCGGAGGGCATCGCGACCGGCATCTCGGTCGTGCCGGTGCCGATCTGGTCGGCGCCCGCGCTGGCGACCGCGGCCGGCACGCTCGGCGAGCTGACCGGGGGACGCTTCATCCTCGGCATCGGCTCGGGCAGCATCCACAGCGAGGCGTACCGCCGCGGCCTGGGCCTGGCCGGCGTGTCGCCGATTCGCCTAATGCGCGACTACCTGGTGGCGCTGCGCGGCCTCCTGGCCGGCGAGTCCGTGACCCACGTGGGCGCGGCGGTGACGCTGCGCGGCGTCGGCCTGGGGCGGACGCCGCCGCCCGTGCCGCTCTACCTCGGCGCGCTCGGCCCGCAGATGCTGCGCCTCTCCGGCGCACTAGCCGACGGCGCGGCGCTCAACTGGTGTACGCCGGAGCAGATCGCCTGGAGCCGCGAGCGCGTGGCCGCGGGCGCGCGCAAGGCCGGGCGCGACCCGGCCGCCGTGCGGATCGCCGAGTACATCCGCGTCTGCGTGGACGACGACGAGGACGCCGCGCGGCGCGCCTTCACGCGCGCGATGATGGGCTACGCGCTGGCGCGGCCCGGCATGTCGAAGGAGCAGGGCTACCGCGCCCACTTCGCGCGGATGGGCTTCGACGCCGCGCTCACCGACCTCGAAGCGCGGCGTGACCGCGGCGCACCCGAGGCCGAGCTGATCGACGCCTTCCCGCGTGACCTGCTGACGATGGTCGGCTACTACGGCCCGGCCGCGGGCGCGGCGGCCGCCTTCCGCCGGCTCTCGCAGGGACTCGACACCGCCATCGTCCGCGTCGTCCCGGTGCGCCCCGGCCCCGAGGCCGTCGCTGCCGTCATGCGCGCCTGCCGGCCCGGCGAGGTAGTCGGGCAGTCGGGCAGTCGGGCAGTCGGGCAGTAGTTCGTCGCTCGTCGCCCATCATTCGTCCTTCGTACTTCGTCATTCGTACTTCAGGAGGAAGATTGAGCCGACCATCGCGGAACTGGCCGACTGGCTCGACGAGCGGCAGGAGCGCTTCACGGCGATCTCCGACGCCATCTGGGCCAAGCCGGAGGTGGGGTTGACCGAGCACGCGGCCTGCGCGCTCCAGGCGGAGGCGCTGGCGGCGGAGGGCTTCGCGATCACCCGGAACGTCGGCGGGCTGCCGACCGCGTTCATGGCCGAGTGGGGCACAGGGCGGCCGGTGCTCGGCATCCTCGGGGAGTACGACGCCCTGCCGGGACTGTCGCAGCAGTCGGGCGCGACGCGCGAGGCGCTCGTCGGCGGTGGTCCGGGGCACGGCTGCGGCCACAACCTGCTCGGCACCGCCGGCCTGGCCGCCGCGATGGCGCTCAAGGCATGGCTGGAGGCGACCGGGCGCCCCGGCACGATCCGCTACTACGGCTGCCCGGCCGAGGAGACGATCACCGGCAAGGTCTACATGGCCCGCGCCGGCGCGTTCGACGATCTCGATGCCGCGCTCACCTGGCACCCCTGGTGGTTCAACACGGTCAGCATGGGCAGCAGCCTGGCGGTGGACAACCTGAAATTCCGCTTCCACGGCAAGACCGCCCACGCCGCGGCGCAGCCGGACGCCGGGCGTTCGGCGCTCGACGCCGTGGAGCTGATGAACGTCGGCGTGAACTTCCTGCGCGAGCACATCATCGAGAAGGCGCGCATCCACTACGTCATCACCAACGGCGGCGGCGCGCCGAACGTCGTCCCCGACGAGGCGGAGGTCTGGTACTTCGTCCGCGCGCCCGAGCGCGACCAGGTCGAGGCGCTGACGGCGCGCGTGCGCAAGATCGCCGAGGGCGCGGCGCTGATGACCGAGACGTCGGTCGAGGAACATTTCCAGTGCGGCGCCCACAACGTGCTGCCGAACCGCGCGCTGGCCGACCTGGCGCTCGCGGCGATGGAGGAACTCGGGCCGCTCGACTTCACCGCCGCGGAGCAGGACTACGCCCAGGTCATCGCCGACGGCTACCCGGCCGGCACCCGCGAGGCGGGGCTGCGCAACCAGGGCCTCCCCGCCGACTTCCTGAGCCAGCCGCTCGACGGCCGGGTCCATCCGGTGCTGGACGAGGGGAAGGTCATGCCGGGCTCGACCGACGTCGGCGACGTGAGCTGGATCACGCCGACGGTGTCGGTGCAGACGACCTGCTGGGCGATGGGCATCCCCGGGCATAGCTGGGGCATCGTGGCGACCGGTGCGATGTCGATCGGGCACAAGGGGATGCTCTACGCCGCCAAGGCGCTCGCGCTGACCGCGGCCGAGCTCTACAGCGACCCGGCGCACCTCGAGCGGGCGCGCGCCGAGTTCCAGGCCGCGACCGGCGGCCAGCCCTACCGCTGCCCCCTGCCGCCCGACCTCGCGCCGTCCCTGCCGGCAGACTGAGCGGCGGGGATCGCGCGAGCATCCGGGTTCACGAGGCTCGCCAGTGGCGCTCCCGGCCCGTGCCGACGAGGGTCGTCGGAGGCCGCTATAGTCTTTCTCTCGTGACTCCAGGGCTGTCGGCGCGCTCCGATGGCAGGTGAAGCGCGACCGTGAAAGGGATGTCGCCATGTCGGCTGCGGACACGCCTCTGGGCGGCCTTTCCCGGCGTCGCCCCCTCCGGGTCGCGTTCTTCTTCTCTGCCCCGCGCTGGAGCGACGTGCTCGCCGTGGCCCGACGAGCGGAGGGAGCCGGGTTCGACGCCCTGACTCTCGGCGAGCACCATCTCGTCCGCTTCGACGCAATGAGCCAGGGGCGCCCGGATAGCTGGTCGCAACTCGCAGCCCTCGCCGCGACCACGGAGCGGGCCGACCTCGGGATGCTCGTCACCTGCACCAACTTCCGCAACCCCGCCCTTCTGGCGAACATGGCCGACACGGTCGACGAGATCAGTGGCGGGCGGCTGATCCTCGGCCTCGGCGCCGGCTGGCACGAGCCGGAGTTCCGGGCCTTCGGGTTCCCCTTCGACAACCGGGTCAGCCGCTTCGCCGAGGCCGTCGAGGTCATCCACACGCTCCTGCACACCGGCCGCGTCGACTTCGCCGGGCGGTACTACCAACTCCGCGACTGCGAATTGGATCGCCACAGCCCACGCCCAGCAGGGCCGCCGATCCTCATCGGCACGACCGGGCCGCGGATGCTGCGCCTCGCCGCCCGCTACGCCGACCTGTGGGACACCAACTTCCGGCCGTGGGAGGAGTTGCCGGCGCTCCAGGCAGCGCTCGACGCGGCCTGCGCCGAGGTCGGGCGCGACCCGGCGACGCTGCAGCGGAGCGCGACCGTCGGGGTGGCGCTGCCTGGCGCGAGCCACCCCCTGCGGGCGGCCATCACCGGCACGCCCGAGGAACTGGCCGAGCGTTTGCGGGGCTATGCGGCGGCCGGGTTCTCCCAGGTCGTCGTCTGGTTGGAACCGAACACCCCGGCCGGGATCGACGCCTTCGCACCGACGCTCGAACTGCTCGATCGCGGCTGAGCGGCGCGCCCGGCGTCCCTATCCCAATTCGACCCGCACGAGCGTGATCAGTCGCAGCAGCGCCTCGGTCACGACCGCGGTGTCGGGGTGGCGCAGCAGCACGTAGCCCTCGCCCTCGTAGCTGCCGGACGCCGGCTGCCCAAGCGCCGGTAGCTTCGCCTCTGCGATGAGACCGCCGAGTTCCTGCCGCGCCTGCTCCCAGCCGTGGATCGCCACGACGCGCCCGCTCCCCTGGCCGCGCAGGTAGGCGGCGCCAGCCGCGTAGCGCCGCACGGGCGGGTCGAACGCGCCGAAGATCATCAGCCGCGCCCAGGCGGCGGTGCAGTCGAAGTCGTGTGCCAGCGACATCAACTTCGTGATCTGTGCGCCTGGCGGCCGGGCGGCGACCTCCGAGATCGCGAGGCTGCCGTCGGCGCGCCGGAACCATTCGAGGTGGCTCAGACCCGTGTCCATGCCGAGGACGTCGAGCGCGCGGTAGGCGGCCGCGCGGATGTCGTCGTACTCGGGGCTATCCACCTCGCGCGGCAGCACCACCCGCCATTGGATCCAGGGCGTGCGCAGCACCTCCAACGGTGGCGGCAGGTAGCGGGTGAGCGAGTGCCAGACGTGGCGGCCGT
>DASSSV010000416.1:0-5898 GCA_035708265.1 Thermomicrobiales bacterium
CGCAGGCCCGCCAGCACGGCCGCCGTCCCGCCCATCTCCGCCCAGCAGCCGACGCAGAAGACCAGCCCCCAGCCCGGACTCGCCTCGACCCCCGCCGTCTCCGCCGCGCGCACGAACCCCTCGAGGCTGCTCATGATCCGCGCGACGCCGCCGACCGCCACGCCGGGCGGGTCGTCGGGGTGGAGGGTGAGCATCACGCCCGCCTCCGCGGCGACCGGGACGGCGCGGCGCACGAAATACTCGTAGGTCGCCCAGAGGTCGGCCGCGTCGTAGCGGCGGCCGTGGCTGAGGGGCAGGTCCCGCGCCCGGGCGATATCGAACGCGGTCATCGCCGCGCCGCCGCGCCCGGCGACCGTGCCGGTGCGATAGAGGCGGTTGGGGCGCCAGTTGTACGTGAGCATCGGGATCCCGGCGCGGCCCAGGTCGCGGACCGCCCGCGCGAAGCGCCGCAGGGCCGCCTCGCGGTCGGGCAGGCCGAGGCGGATCTGATCGAAGTCGTCGAGCGGCGTGTGCTGGATGGCGGCGATGCGCAGGCCGAAGGAGGCGACGCGGTCGCGCAGGCGGGCGAGGTCGTCGTAGGTCCAGCCGTCGGCGTAGGACGGCCAGGGGTTCGCCACGACGACATCGGTGCAGCCCATCTGGCGCGCCTGGGTCAGTTGCGCATCGCTGAGCGTGCGATCGAGGCCGACCCCGATGCGGATCCCCCCGGATGGTGCGCGCTGCATATCCTCATCTCCTTTCCAGCAACCGTCGCGACTTCCAAGAGCAGGCAAGTCAGATGCTGGCCGACGACAAGTGCGGGCTCATCGAGGGCCGTCCCTGGCTGGTGTCGCAGGCTGCCACACGAGCGCGGACCACGGCGAGGCCGGAGCACCCGATGCGCCCGCGAAGAGTGGTGCATGGCCGCCACGGGGCGATGGACGGCGGCGGGTTCGGGCGGGACGGGATCCCCCCGACGCGCGACATGGACCGAGCCCTCCTCCGCTCCAATGATGATCAAACCGACCTGCTCAGCCCAGCGCGGCGCGCGCCAGCAGGAAGACCGCGCCGCTCACCAGCGCGCCGAGCGCCGCGCCGGCGACGACCTGCGCGGGCGTGTGATCGCGGATCGCCACCCGCGCCCAACCGACCAGCGCGACCAGTGGCGCCAGCGCCAAGAGGGCGGGGCCGAAGGCGATGACGAGCATGACGACCGCGCCGGCGACGACCCCGGCGTGCCCGGAGATCTTCCAGGCGAGGGTGACCAGCGTGCCGGCGACCAGCGCCGCAGCGATGGCCGCGACGGCGGCGATCAGTTCGCGTGGGGCACCGCCGACGAGCAGGAGCGCCAGCAGGACCGCGAGCGAGGCGATCGCGACGGCGAGGGGCCGGGCACGCTGCTCCCGTCGGCCGACGTGGCGATCGGTGAGGCGCTGCCGTCTCACGCCGCGCAGGACGTAGAGGAAGGGCAGGGCGCTGGCGACGAGCGCCGTCACGAGGCCCCAGGCGAGGCCGGCGGGCGTCGGCGCGGCGTGCCAGGCGATGATCAGGAGCAGGACGGCGACCACCGGGGCCGGCGCCAGCACCTCAGTGACGACGCGGGCGAGGCGGAGTAGCGCGGCTGACCGCGAGTGTGTCACCGCCGCCCGCCCGGCGAGCCCATCGTCCCTCATCGCAGCCCGGCCTTGCTTTCCGCGTGACCGGCACCGGTCGCGGGTTCGGTATCAAGAGTAGCCAGTACCATCCGCACGGTCGGCGAGTGCCGGTAGTGGCGCGCGACGCGCCGGAGGATGGCGACTTCGCCCGCCAGATCGGCAGCACCGGGATCAAGGGGGATCGTCGCGGTCTCGGCGGGCATCTGTCCACGCGACCTAGCGCATAAGGCCGCCGCGATGCCCGCCGCCTCGGCGATCGCCGATACGTCGTCATCGGCGACGCCCGCCGCGCTGGCCAGGCCGCGCGCGGCTTCGACGAGCCCGGGCGGGATGTACGGCCGGAGGGCGAGTTCGCCGTCGCGGATCTCGATGACGCGCCGGTAGAGCCGGAAGGGGAGGTCGCGCGGGGACAGGTGTTCGGCCAGCCACGATGGGGGCGGCGAGAGGGCGATCATCGGGACGGCCGCGTAGAGTGCCTGCCAGAGCGGCGCGAGATCCCGAGAGGCGCGATAGGCGGCGAGCCGCTCGTAAAGCGCGGGGAGGCCGACGCGCGGCCCACAGGCCGGCAGGGTCGCCCCGACCACCGTGAGCGCCGCGGCGGTCGCGCCGAGCGCTGCGGTGACGAGCTCCGGGTGGGGCACCGGGAAGGGCCGGTCGGCGCGCTCCGCCACGACGCGCGCCGCCTCGTGGACGACGTAGCCGAGGCCGACCGCGCCGCCGAGCGCCATCAGGCGCAGGCCGTCGCGCAGCAGGGGCCGCCCGGCGACGCCGGCGTAGCGCGACAGCAGGCGCGCCCCGACGGCGAACGCGCCCCCGATAGCGAGCAGGTAGACCAGACGATACTCGGCCACGAACGGCGCATCGCCGTAGCGGCGCATGAACTCGATGTCCTCCACCCGCACCGGCGCCAGGGCGAAGAGGACGACCATGGCGGCGAGCGCGCCGCCGAGCGCCAGGGCGGCGCGGCGCAGCCGCGGGCGCGCCTCGGCGGCGGGATAGTTGAGCTGAATCAGATAGGCGAGCAGGATCCAGCAGCCGATCACGCCGCCGCCGTTGCTGAGGAGACGCGCCAGGTTCGGGATCCCGGCCAGCCGGTCGAGCGCCACGTAGATCGGCGGCAGGAGCAGGGTCTGCGCGAGGGCCAGCGCCAGCAGGGTGAGCCAGAAGGCCCGGATGTCGGGCGCGCGCCGGCGCCGGCGGTAGGCCGGGAACTTGTAGGCCACGGCCAGCCACGCCAGCAGGGTCGGGCCGTACAGCAGCAGCGTCGCGCTCACGGCTCGTCCTCCCCATCGGCGAGCGAGGCTTCGAGCCGGCGCAGCAGGCGCGCGGCGGCCGGGTCGGCCGGGAGCTCGGGCGGCCGGGGCCCGCCGGCCAGCCGCTCCAAGAGCAGGGTGGCGAGCAGTTCCGCCTCGCGCTCCTGCTCGGTCGTATAATCGGCGCGCCGCAGCGCCCGGCGCACTGCGGCCGGTGTGAGGCGCGGGAAGAGGATGCGCAGCAGGTCGGCATCGGTGACCGGCGGCGGCCGGTGCCCGCAGCGGACGTGGCTCAATTCGTGGAGGATGATGTGCCGCCGGTGCAGCGGGCTGGTCCGCTCCTCGTAGAAGACGTAATCGGCGTCGTCGCGCGGGAGCCACAGGCCGCTGATCGAACCCATGCCGGGGATCGGGTGCAGGTAGACCGGTCGCCCGCGCTCCGCCTCCACGGCGCGACAGAACGTGCGCAGATCGAACGGCGCGGGCACGCGCCACTCCGTCAGGCGTCGCGCGCACGCCGCGCGCAATCCTCGCCGCCCCATCGCCGACTCCCGCTCCGGCCGCCTCGACCCTCTCGCGACGGCGACCGACTCAGTCCTCGTCCACTTGCTTGCCGCGCCGTGGGCGACGCCGGGTGGTGCTCTGTCCCGGCGTGCCCGTCGCCTGCTCCATGGCGCGCACCTGCGCGATCAGCTCGGCGATGACCCGCCGGCCGGCCGGCGTCAGCTCGGCCGCGCGCAGCGCGATCTCCCGCACCCCCGCGTCGCGCACCGCCGCCAACAGCTCCAGCTCGGCGTCGACCTCCTTGGCGACGTCGGCGTCGAAGAAGTACTGGATCGGCACGCCGAAGAAGTCGGCCAGCGCCTCCAGATGCCGCTTGCTCGGGTTGTCCTGCTGGCCCTTGCGGAGCATCCAGAGGTACGAGGCGGAGAGCGGCGTGCCCCGCCGGCGGATCTCCGAGGCGACCTCCTCGTAGGTGTACTCGCCCCGGTCGCGCGGGTGGCTCAGCGCGAAGAGATGGTCGAGCTTCTGGGCCAGCGTTTCCCGTGCTCGCTCCTCGTCGTCCGGCATCAGGATCCTCGTGCCCTAGCCGCGCGGTCCCCCTCCGCGCGTTCATCACCATGGACATAGTCTACACCCCTGGACAAGCGGCTGAAGATGATTTAGTATGTTGAACAAGAAGCGGCAGTTCGCTAAATCGGTTGATTGGCCCTTCGTCTCGGTCTCCCGATCGCAGTCAGCCTCGACAGGCGCGGCAGGGCACCATGCCACATCCCGACGACCGAACACATGTCCTCCCAATTGGGCTGGATGACGCGAGCGGCATCGAGGAGCGACGGAGCAGGGCGGACGACATGTCCACCGACAAGTCCGGGCCGACCGGGGCCACACGGCCGGCGCGCCCGCGCCGAACTCGCAAGTCCAACAGCCAGATGGTCCTGGCAGGCGACGGCGCAGAGATGGGGAGCATCACAGCCGTCGCCGCAGGTCAAGTCGGGCCCGCGGCCTCGGATATCAACCTTCCCGCGGCGGACACGAGCGCGCGGAATACCGACGACCTGCCCGACCTGCGCCGGCGCGAGCCGCGCCCGGTGGTCCCCTGGCCCGCCCGCGCCGGCGCCTGGCTCAGGCGGCGCACCGCCCCCGGCCGCCTCGAGGCCGACCACGACGCCGCCCTCGCCGGCCTCCTCGCCGCCCTCAGCACCGGCGCGCACACCGTCGCGGTCATCGGGCCTAAGGGCGGCGTGGGCAAGTCCACCCTCGCCCTCACCGCCGGCCTGGTCCTGGCCCAGGTGCCGCTGGCCCGCCCGATCCTGGTCGAGCTCAACCCCGACTGGGGCACCGTCGACGAGCTCCTCGGTCGCGCCAACCCCCGCACGATCCAGGACCTGCTCGCCGACTACGTCGCGGTGGATCGCGCCGGGATCGGCCTCCTGCAGGGCTACGTCACCATGTGGGGCCGGCTCCCGGTGCTCACCGCCCCCTCCGACCCCGACGCGATGGCGAGGCTGACCCCGCGCGACTACGACCGCGTGCTCCGCCTCCTCGCCGTCCACTACAACCTGCTCATCCTCGACTGCGGCACCGCCTTCACCCAGCGCCTCAACCAGTTCGCCCTCCAGCGCGCCGACCACCTCGTCGTCGTCGGCTGGCCCGAGCAGGCGACGCTGCGCAAGACGCTGGCGGCGATCCGCTACCTGGCCAGCGCGCGCTACGAGGCCGACTACCGCGGCGTGCTGGCCGAGGTGGCGGGGGACGGCGCGGGCGACGTGCGCGCCCGCGCGCTGGCCGACCTCACCCTGGCGCTCAACGGCGCCGGCTACGCCGGCGGCGCCGACCCGGTCGCCCCGGCGAAGGTGCGCGCCGCCGCGAGCGCGACGAACGCGGTGGTGGCGGTGCCCTACGCGCCGGCGCTGCGGCGCCACCTGGCGGACGGGGTGCTGACGATCGAGAACCTGCCGGCCGGCTACCGGCGGGCGGTGAAGGCGCTGCTGGTCGCGGTCCTGGGCCGGCTGGCGGCGCGGGAGGGGACCTGATGCTGCTGGTGCCGCTCGCGACCAACCCGATGGGCCAGTTCTTCGTCAACGTCTACAACACGCTGCTCGTCCCGCCGATGATTGCGGTTGGCATCGTCTGCTTTGCCGCGGCGGCCTTGCAGTTCCTCATTGGCCACCGCGAGGGCTCGGAGCGGCTCCTGCGCGTGGCCGTCGGCCTCTTCCTGATCGCCTTCGCCCCGACGATCGTCGCGCTGCTGTGGGACGCGCTCACCAGCGCGGGCGGCGGGCTGGCGACCTACACGCCGGGCCACTGAGCCGGCGCCGGAGGGCCGCGATGCCGCGCACGACGCACCGCACGCCGCGCCACCTCGACGAGCCGCTGCGCCTCGGGCCGCTCACCCTGCCGCAGTGGGGCCTGGCCCTCGGCGCGGCCGCGCTGGCCTGGCTGGCGCTGCGGGAGCTGACCTTCCTGGACCTGACCTGGCGGCTGACCCTCGGGGCCACGCTGGTCGG
>DASSSV010000417.1:0-8668 GCA_035708265.1 Thermomicrobiales bacterium
TCTTCGCGCCGTTCGGCCGGGCGGCGAACGCCGAGCGGCGCCACCTGCCGGGGCTCGGGCTGGGGCTGTACATCTGCCGCGGCATCGTCACGCGGCACGGCGGCCAGTTGTGGGCCGAGAGCGCGGGCGAGGGGCGCGGCACCACCTTCCACCTCTGGCTCCCGGCCGGCGCGGAGGCGCGCGGCGCCCCGGCCGCGGGGTGATCCCGCGACGCGAATGGGATGGCGGGGGACGCGAGCGCGGCGACGCCGGTCGTAGCCGCCCTCGACGGCACAACCTCGCGCGCGGGACCGTGCGGGACCGTGAACAAACCGTGAACAATATGCCCCATCGGCGCAGCTTCGCTATCTTGCGCCAATCGGATTTCCGCGCTACGACTGAGGAAACGCGAGGGTGGGCGGCCCGCCCTTGGGGCACGACGACCTGCTGCTCAGCCTCGCGCTCGTCGGCGCGCTCGACGCGACCGACTGGCGACCGCGAACGGCGCGCGGCGCGCACGGAAGTGAGAAATGAGAAGCCAGAAGTGAGAACCGGCGGGCTTGTCAGGCGCTCGCGCTCCGAGACCCGCCTTTCTCTCTTCTCACTTCTGACTTCTCACTTCCGCTAGGGGATCTGCTCCGGCCCCTTGTCCACGAAGGTGTTGTAGAACTCGAGGATCTTGGCGCGATCGAACGTCTGCAGCATCTCCTCGTGGTCCCAGGCGACGAGCGTGATCGGCGCTTCCTTGCCGGGGTCGGAGAAGGCGTGGCTGTACGGCGTGACGACGAGTTTGACGTTGCCGAACTGGCTCTTCGGCAGGCCGTGCTCGTAGAGGTCCTGGAACTGGTTGAAGAGGTCGTCGCAGCCGCTTGGGCACTTCAGCAGCACGACGACGTAGCCGTGCTCCAGGCTGTGGACCCAGTAGCCCATCGCCACCTCCTGCCGGTAGACGCCGGCCGGCTGCGGCGAGGGAAAGTGCGGGCCGGAGGCGGGCGGGTAGAGCTTGTAGTCGATCGGCGTGCCCTCGTTGACGTGGGTGCGGCCCTCGTCGGGCACCTTCGTCCGGGCCATCAGCGCCTGCGCGGCCTGGTTCGTCTGCTGCTTCTGCTGCACGTTTCGCGCGAGGAAGACCCCGGCGATGATGAGCAGCACCACCGCGCCCGCGGCGACGATCAGCAAGCGCTGGCGCTGCTGCGCCCGCGCCCGCTCGATCTCCGCCGCCCGCGCGGCGCGGCGCTCCGCGGCCGAGGGCCGCTGGGGGTCCGAAGGCTTCTGCGTCGTTTGCGCCATCGTTCTACTACGCTTTCGCTCGATGCGGCACGGCCAATCGGAGTACGCGACATAGTATAGAGGAATGCGGCGGGGTCATGCAGCACCGTGGGGCGGGAAATTGGTCCTCCACTTGCACGCACGCCCGCGCGGCGAGAGATAGCACCCGGCCCGCGGCGCGTCGTGCGCCGCGGGCCGCTGCTCGATGCCCGTGCCGGTTGTCGCCCGCCGTCAGAGCGAGAGGTACCACTGGCGGGCGAAGTCGAGGATCGGGCCGGAGAAGATGCCGAAGAAGAAGGTGCCGGCGACCATCACCAGCAGGCCGAGGCCCATGAAGCGCGCGGCCACGCGCCGCGGCGCCTGCTCCGGCTCGCCGAAGTACATCGCCGCGACGACGCGCAGGTAGTAGAAGGCCGACACCGCGCTGAGGACGACGACGACGATCGCCAGCCAGGTCAGCCCGGCCTGGATCGCGCCGACGATGATGTAGTACTTGGCGTAGAAGCCGATCAGCGGCGGCACGCCGGTCAGCGAGAAGAGGAAGACGGCCATCGCCGCGGCCTGCAAGGGCGCGCTGGCGGCCAGCCCGCGGAAGTCGTCGAGCGTCTCCCCCCCGCCGTGCGCCTGCAGCCAGGCGACGATCCCGAACGCGCCGACGTTCATGAAGGTGTAGGCGAAGAGGTAGAAGAGGAGGGCGGCGATCCCGGCGTCGGTCGCGCCGATCTGCTGGAAGGCCGCCAGCCCGACCAGCATGTAGCCGGTGTGCGCGATCGAGGAGTAGGCCAGCATCCGCTTGACGTCGCGCTGGGAGACCGCGACGATGTTGCCGAAGGCCATCGTCAGCACGGCCAGCGCGATCAGCAGCGGGATCCACTGGTTGCGCAGCGGCTCCAATCCCTGCACCAGCACGCGGATGAAGGCCGCGAACGCGGTCGCCTTCGGCGCGGCCGACATGAACGCCGTCACCGGCGTCGGCGCGCCCTGGTAGGCATCGGGCGTCCACATGTGGAAGGGCACCGCCGCCGCCTTGAAGCCGAGGCCGACGACGATCAGCAGCGCGGCCAGCAGCAGCGTCGGCTGGTTGTGGTCGCGGTAGGCGGCCAGGCGCAGGTTGATGTCGCTCAGGTTGGTCGAGCCGGTGACGCCGTAGATCCAGGCGAAGCCGTAGATCAGGATCGCCGTGGCGAACGCGCTCAGCAGGAAGTACTTCAGCGCGCCCTCGATGGATTCGCGGCTGCGCTTGGCGAACGCCGCCAGGACGAAGATCGACAGCGAACTGAGCTCGATCCCGACGAAGACCATCACCAAGTCGGTCGAGGAGGCGACGAGCATCCCGCCGAGCACCGAGAAGGCGAGCAGCGCGTAGTACTCGCCGAGCGGCATGTTCCAGCGCGGGATCGTCGTCCCCGAGATGAAGACGGTCAGGAAGCCGGCGACCAGCACGACCAGCATCAGGAAGATCGCCAGGTCGTCGAGTTTGGCCATGCCGGCGAAGGACGAGCGGTACTGCCCGTTGAGCGCCAGCGCCGCTATGATCGCCAGCGCGTAGCCGACCAGCGAGAGGATCGTCAGCGTCGCGTTGCGCGCCGGCGACCGCCGCACGAAGCTGTCCACGGCCAGCGTCAGGATCGCCAGCCCCAGCACGATCAGGTGCGGCAGCAGGATCAGGAAGTCGGTCGCCGGCATCGTCGCTTCGCTCCTCAGGACTCAGGACTCAGGACTCAGGACTCAGGACTCAGTAATTCCGTCCCTTTGCCGCTCAGTCTCTCAGCCCTATCCCCACTTAGTCCTTAGCCCTCAGTCCTGAGTCCTCCTACGTCCCGAAGGGACGGAGGACGTTCGCCAGCGTCGCCGAGACGAGGTGGAAGATCGGGCCCGGCCACATGCCGAAGAGCACGGTCAGCACCGCCAGCGGCGCCAGCGCGATGACCTCGCGCGCGTTGACGTCGGTCAGGTGCGTGGCGTGCTGCGCCTCCGCCTCGCCGACCTCGGGGTTGGGGGACGGCGCGGCGCTGCCCCGCTCGACGCCCTCGGCCTGCTGGTGCCGCGCCAGCGCGCCGACCGGCTCCGGCTGCGGCAGGTGGTCGCCGCCGGACGGGGCGATCCCCCCGTGCGCCGCGGCCATCGCCGGCACCGGCTGGCCGGGCGGGACGCCCATCGCGACGCGCTGGTAGAGCCAGAGCAGGTACCACGCGGCGAAGATGATCACCGCGGTGGAGACGATCACGCAGACCCTGGCGAGTTCGTCCGAGACGCGGAAGGTGCCCATCAGCGCGTGGAACTCGCCGACGAAGCCGGTCATCCCCGGCAGGCCGATCGAGGCGAAGACGAAGAGGCCGAAGATCGAGGCGTAGACCGGCATGCTCGTCATCAGGCCGGTGAAGGCGCGGATCAGGCGCGTGTGCGCCCGCTCGTAGACGACGCCGACCAGGAAGAAGAGCGCCGACGTGTTGAGCCCGTGCGCGAACATCACCATCGTCGCGCCCTGGAGCGCCTGCTGGTTGAACGCGAAGATGCCGAGCGTGACGAAGCCCATGTGGCTGACCGACGAGTAGGCGACCAGCCGCTTCCAGTCGGGCTGCGGCAGTGCCACCAGCGCGCCGTAGATGATCGCGATGGCCGAGAGGACGATGATGTACGGCGCGGCCGCCCGCGCGGCGTCGGGGAAGAGCGGCAGGCAGAAGCGGATCATGCCGTAGCCGCCGAGTTTCAGCATCACACCGGCCAGCATCACCGAGCCGGCCGTCGGCGCCTCGGTGTGCGCGTCCGGCAGCCAGGTGTGGACCGGGAACATCGGCACCTTGATCGCGAAGGCGATGAAGAAGGCGGCGAAGACCCAGTACTGGAAGTTGAGCGGGTAGAACTGGCTCAGGCTGGTCATGCCGAGCTGCTGGAGCGGCGGGTTGGCCAGTTTCAGCAGGTCGAGCGTGCGCACGCCGGTGAGCTGGTAGTAGCGCTGGTAGGTGGCGACGATCGCCACCAGCATCAGGAGGCTGCCGGCCAGCGTGTAGAGGAAGAACTTGATCGCGGCATAGACCCGGTTGCGGCTGCCCCAGACGCCGATGATCAGCGCCATCGGGATCAGGCTCAGTTCCCAGAAGACGTAGAAGAGGAAGAGGTCGAGCGAGACGAAGACGCCGAGGAGCCCCATCTCCAGGAGGAGCATCGCGATGAAGAACTCGCGGACGCGGTGCTGGATCGAGGTCCACGAGGCCAGGACCGAGACGACCGTCAGCAGCGTCGTCAGGATGATCAGCAGGATGCTCAGGCCGTCGGCGCCGAAGTGGTAATGCACGCCGACGCCCGGCAGCCAGTTGACGTCCTCGACGAACTGCATCTGCGCGGTGCCCGGCGCGCCGCCGGTGAGCAGCAGCAGGGATACCACCAGCGTGACGAGGCTCGTCACCAGCGCCACCCAGCGCGCCGCCGCCGCGCTGAGGCGGGGCACCGCGAAGAGGATCACCGCCCCGAGCAGCGGCAGGTAGGTGATGATCGAGAGTAACGGGACACCATTCACGCGCTGGTCTCCTTGTTCGAGGCGTTAGGCGTTAGGCGTTAGACGTTAGGGGCCCATGCGGGGGCAGCGGCCAATCGGCCTCACCGCGAATTCCTAACGCCTGACGCCTACCCCCTACCGCCTAACGCCCTAGGAACTGTGGTCCCCAGATCAGATAGACCCCCACGATGATGACCGTGCCGAGCGCGATCGCCAGCGCGTAGTTCGAGACGATGCCGGTCTGCACGCGCCGCAGCCGCTGCGAGACGCCGCCGAAGAGCCAGCCGACCCCGTTGACGATCCCGTCGATGAAGCCGGCGTCGATCCACTTCCACAGCACCGTCGCCAGCCAGGCCAGCGGCGCGACGATGACCTCGTGGTAGAACTCGTCCACGTACCACTTGTTGAGGAAGAAGACGTAGAAGTCGTGGAAGCGCGCGCCCATCGCCTTCGGGCTGATCCGTCCGGTGACGTACATCGCGTAGGCCAGCCAGATCCCCCCGATCGCCAGCACGCCCGAGATGACGAAGCCGGCCCAGGTCATCGCGGCGGGGACGGCCGCCTCGTGGGCCACCACCCCGGCGGCCTCGGACAAGGGGACGAACGCCTTGTCGAGCCAGGTGTGGATCAGCCCCCCGTCGGGCGGGATGCCGAGGACCACGCCGGCGACCGCCGAGGGGATCGCCAGCACGATCAGCGGGATCAGCATCACCCAGGGCGACTCGTGCGGGTGGACCTCGTGCTCGTCGAAGCGCGGCTCGCCATGGAAGGTCATGAAGATCAGGCGGAAGGTGTAGAAGGCGGTCATCGCCGCGACGAGCCAGCCGATCGCCGCCGCCCACCAGAAGCCGGCGTGCCACGCGCCGACCAGGATCTCGTCCTTCGAGAAGAAGCCCGCGGTCAGCGGGAAGCCGGCCAGCGCCAGCCCGGCGATCACGAAGGTGTAGTAGGTGATCGGCATGTACTTCTTCAGGCCGCCCATCTTCCGCATGTCCTGCTCGTCGTGCATCCCGTGGATCACCGAGCCGGCGCCGAGGAAGAGGAGCGCCTTGAAGAAGGCGTGCGTCAGCAGGTGGAAGATCGCCGCGACGAAGGCGCCGACGCCCACGCTGAAGACCATGTAGCCGAGCTGGCTGACCGTCGAGTAGGCCAGCACCTTCTTGATGTCGTTCTGCACCAGCCCGATCGTCGCCGCCAGGAAGGCGGTGAAGAGGCCGATGCCCATGACGACGTGCATCGCGGCCGGCGCCGAGAGGAAGATCGCCTGCGAGCGCACCGACATGTAGACGCCGGCGGTGACCATCGTGGCGGCGTGGATCAGGGCGGAGACCGGCGTCGGGCCCTCCATCGCGTCGGGCAGCCAGACGTGCAGCGGGAACTGCGCGCTCTTGCCGACCGCGCCGACGAAGAGGAGCAGCGCGATGGCGGTCATGATGCCTTCGCCCTGCTTGTGGACGTTGGCGAAGACGCCGAGCGGCCCGTAGAAGTTGAGCGTGCCGAAGGTGATGAAAATGAGGAACATGCCGATGGTGAAGCCGAAGTCGCCGACGCGGTTGACGATGAAGGCTTTCTTGGCGGCGTCGGCGGCGGTCTTGCGGTCGTACCAGAAGCCGATCAGCAGGTAGGAGCAGAGGCCGACGCCCTCCCAGCCGAAGAACATCACCAGATAGTTATCGGCCAGGACCAGGACGAGCATCATGAAGATGAAGAGCGACAGGTAGGCGAAGAAGCGGTAGAACCCCGGGTCGTGCGCCATGTAGCCGGCGGAGTAGACGTGGATCAGGAAGCCGACGCCGGTCACGATCAGGATCATCACCGAGGTGAGCTGGTCGATGTAGATCGTGAAGGGCGCATCGAAGCCGCCGAGGAACTGCCCCGGCATCCAGTGCCAGAGCGTCTGCTGCAGCGGCTGGCCGCTCGTCCCGACTTGGATGACCGCGAGGACGCTGAGGATGAACGCGGCCCCCATCGCGAGCCACGCCGGGTAGTGCGCCTTCTTGCCGATGACCCACCGCCCGAGCAGGAAGTCGAGCAGGAACGCCACCAGCGGCAGCAGCGGGATCAGGAAGAGGATGCTTTCCATACCCCCCTCGGCGAGAAGGACTCAGGACTGAGGACTAAGGACTAAGTATTCTGGCGCTACAGTAACCGGAGAGCCTACCCCGTGGGTCGGTGCCCACTTAGTCCTGAGTCCTGAGTCCTTAGTCCTTCAACAAATTCACGTCGGCGACGTCGACCGTGTCCTGGCGCCGCCCGAGGGCCAGGATGATGCCCAGCCCGATCGCCGCCTCGGCGGCGGCGATGGTGATGACGAAGATGGCGAAGATCTGCCCGACCATCGAGTCGAGGAAGCGACCGAAGGCGATCAGGCTGAGGTTGACCGCGTTGAGCATCAACTCGATCGACATGAAGATGATCAGCAGGTTGCGCCGCGTCAGCACGCCGAGCATGCCGATGACGAAGAGCAGCGCGCTCACGGTCAGGAAGTGCGTCAGCGTCAGGTCGCCCATCGGTCTCCCTCTCCCCCTCGACGGCGCCGGTCAGGGCTTCGGCCGGTCGGTGCGGAAATCGTACTCGGGCGGGTTCTTCTCGCCCGGCACGCCGATCCCGGTGCGGCCGCGTGCCGCGGTCGGCACCGCCTCCACGTCCTCGTCGCCGGGCTCGCCCAGGTCGGGCGCGGCCACGGCAGGCTCGTGCGCGCGGGCCGCTGCTTCGATCAGGTCGGTGCCGCGCGGGTGGCCGAGCGAGATCGTCCGGGTGTGGCCCTCGTGGATCAGCACGACGCGCTCGGGCAGGCCGAGGACGATGGCGGCGATGACCGCGACGAGCAGCACCAGCGAGGCGACCTCGAAGGGCAGGAGGAAGTTGGAGTAGAGGATCGCGCCGAGGAGTTGGGTGTTGCCGCCGCAGAACTGCTGCGCCTGCTGGAGCGTGAAGCTCTGCCCCTGCGCCGAGACGCCGCACATCTGCTGGATCTGCGCGGGGGTGTACTGCGCGCGCTGGGCCTGCACGATGCCGGTGGTGATGACCGAGGCCAGCTCGAAGAAGAGGCCGATGCCGAGGAGCCAGGAGAGCCCCACCTGCACCGGCGGCGTCGTGTTGAGCTCGGCCAGGTTCTCCGGGCGGACCAGCATGATGACGAAGAGAAACAACACCAGGATCGCGCCGGTGTAGATGATGACCTGCACCGCGGCCAGGAACTCCGCCCCGAGCATGATGTAGAGGCCGGCGAGGTTGAGGAAAGAGATGACCAGGAAGAAGGCGGAGTGGACGGGGCTGCGCGCGAAGACGACGCCGAAGGCCATCGCGACGGCCACCACGGCGAGGAAATAGAATATGATCTCCGTGCCGTTCATCCAGCGCTCCCCGCTGAGTTGGGAGTTGTTAGTTGATAGTTGATAGTAGGCGAGTCGGAGCGCTCACTTGCTCCCGGGGGCATCGTCCACTAACAACTCGCAACTCGCAACTCTCTACTGCCGGAAATAGTCCGGCTCGTCCTGCCCGAGGACAGCCAACTCCCCCTTCTGGCGGAAGAACTGGTCCCGGCTGCGCGACACCAGCTCGTAGTGGCTGCTCATCGTCACGGCGTCGACCGGGCAGACGCGCGCACACAGCCCGCAGAACATACACCGCCCGAGTTTCAGTGTCCACTCGACCAGGTTGCGCTCCTCGTCGCGCTCGGTCGGCTCGACGTTGATCACGATCGCCCCGGTCGGGCAAATCTGCTCGCACAGGCCACAGTCGACGCAGAGCAGGCGCCCGGTGTCCGGGTCGGAGCGCAGCGCGGGGATGCCGCGGAAGCGCGAGGCGACCTCGCGGCGCTCGTCGGGGTACTGCACCGTGATCGGCTTCTTGAAGAGCCGCCGGAAGGTGACGACAAACCCTTTGAGTTGCGGCAGCATGGCTCACTCCGTTCGCAGACGG
>DASSSV010000418.1:0-2360 GCA_035708265.1 Thermomicrobiales bacterium
CGCTGGGCGCTGCCGGCGGTCCGCGCACTGCGGGGCCGCGCCGAGGCGCTCCCGCTGCCGGCGGCGTCCGTCGACGCGGTGCTGGCCGGCCACGCGCTGCACTGGTTCGACATGGTCGTCGCGGGGCCGGAGATCGCCAGGGTCCTCGTCCCCGACGGCGTCCTGGGCGGCCTGTGGAACGTCCTCGATGACCGGATCGACTGGGTTGCCGGCCTCGCGCGGGTCGGCGGGGGGGGCGGTCGTCGGCCCGCGCGACACGCTCGGCCGGTGGCGGGCCGCGACGGCGACCCTGCACCTGCCGCCCGCTGGCCCGGTCGCCCGGTTCGGCGCGCCGGAGCAGGCCGCGTTCCCGCACGGGCAGCGGCGCACCGCCGACGCCCTGGTCGCGACCCTCGCGACACGCGCGGGGGTGCTGGTCATGCCCCCACCGGAACGCGCGGCCACCCTCGCCCGGATCCGCGCGTTCCTCATGAGCAGGCCGGAGACCGCCCGCGGCGAGTTCACCCTCCCGCTGCTCACCGGCGTGCTCCGCGTCCGGCGCGTGTGAACGCCGTCGACCGCCCGCGGGGCGGACCAGCCGAGGAATTCCCTCGACCGGCCTCGTCGCCAAAGAAGCCCCGCGCTCTTGACAGGGGGTGACTCAACCTGCTACAAGGAGGCAAATCGAGCAAGCATCACATGCCCCTCCCCTTGTCCCGCCGGGTGTACGCCAAGATTTAGGCAGCGGGGGGCCGGGGCCGGGTGAGCGGCCAGCTCTGGTCCCAGCGGTCGCTCAACAACTCGGCCCGGAGGCTCAAGACCGCTTGCGCCCCGGCGCGCGTCCAGCCCATGCCGGCCTGTTCGGCCCGCGCCCCGATCAGGCGCTTGCAGGCGCTCTCGACCATGCCGCTGCCGACCGGGTAGCCCGCCGCGCGGAAGGCCGCATAGTCCATCCTGGCGGCGTTCGCCGCAAAGTAGGCGATCTCGGCGGCGGCCGCCCCAGGTGGCCCCCGCGCCGCGCGCCGCAGCGCCCGCCGCACCAGGTCGCCCCGCCCCGCCCAGAGCCGCTCCTTACGGGCGGCCACCCAGCGGGCCGCCCGCGCACTCCCCTCGCCGAAGGTCCCGTCGGCGGCCGCCCGCGAATGCCGCGAGGAGATCGGCGTGGCGGTCGCCCCCGCCGACCTGCGCCCCGTCGGCGTGGTGCACCACACCGCGCCCGAGGGCGAGGGCGTCGACGTCTTCTTCGTCGCCACGCGCTGGGCGGGCGAGCCGACCCCGTGCGCCGAGTGCGACGAGGTGCGCCGGTGCGCGCCCGACGCGCTGCCGGCGGCCACAATCCCCTTCGTGCGCCGCGCGCTCGAGCGCCACCTGCGCGCGAGGGCGTGGTTCGACCAGGACGGCTGGGCGTGAGGCCCGGCCGCGGGGGCCGGGGGGTCGTCACCGTCCCCGCCACCGCGCCCTCCCGCCGCCACCGGCGCCGCCGCCATGCGGCCTCGCCGACCAACCGGGCGCCCAGCCATCGGCGAAACGGTCGGCCCCCCCGCGCGTAGTGCGAGTAGGCGCGCCCGATCCGCCGCGCGAAAGGGGAGCGGGGTGTACCGCGAGGAGATCGACCTGCCGGCCCGCCTGGTCGCCCGGTTCGCGCTGCCCGTCGCGTCGCTGCTGCTGCTCCTCGCCGCCGCGCTGACCCTGCCGCCGCTGCCCGCCCCGGTCAGGATCATCATCGGCGCGGTCGGCGGGTGCTACATCGTCGCCGCCGTCGTCTTCCTCGCCTTCCGGTCGCGCCTCCGCGTCGCCCTCGACGCCGACGCGCTCTCGGTCGGCGGGCGCTTCCTCCTCGCCCGGCGCTTCCCCTTGGCCGAGATCGCCGCCTGCACCCCGATCGCCGGGCCGGTGCTCTGGCCGGGGCGGGCGGGCTGGGGAGACGCCTACCGCTCGCGGCCATCCGGCGGCCAGGCCGTCCTGCTGCGCCTGGCCGACGGGGCGCGGGTGGCCATCCCTAGCGCCGACCCCGCCACCCTCTGCGCCGCCCTGCGCGCCGCCCGCCCCGCCATCGCCGAGGCCGCGGCCGACGCCCCGGCCGGGCGGCCGAGCTGGGACGCCCCGCCCGGCAGCTGGCGCGCCGCCGCCGAGGCCGAGTCGCGGGGCTGGCTGGTGCGCTGCCCGCGCTGCGGCCACCAGCAGTCGGCCTGGGACTGGGGCTGGACGATCTGGAAGGGCGCGGGCCGCAGCCGGAAGTACCTGCGCTGCCCCGCCTGCGGCAAGCGCGGCTGGCACATCGTCGCCCGCCAGCGCGCCGCCGAGCGGCCACCCTAGATCGCGCCGATCAGGATGCTGCCGCACTTGGTGAACATCGCGTCATGAAACTCTGGCGCATCGCC
>DASSSV010000419.1:0-7891 GCA_035708265.1 Thermomicrobiales bacterium
CGGCGAGCGCGCGGCGCACGGCATGGACCGCGCGCTCGCCGCGCGACGCCAGGTCGGCCAGGAACGCGGCGCGGCGCTCGCGCTCGGCGACGAACTCGCCGGCCGGCAGCCCCGCCCGGCGCAGCAGGCCGGGCGGCGGCGGGTCGGGCGCGTGGACGAAGCCGCCGCGCGCGGCGTCCCAGTACACCAGCGTCGCCGGGTCGAAGTCGCCGCCCGCGCCGTCGCGGCGCAGGAGTTCGAGCGTGTGCAGCCGACGGCGCGGCCTGCGCTCGACATAATCGACGGCCAGGACGAGGAGGAGGTCGAGGCGGGCGACCGCGCTGCGCGGCACGCCGAGCGCGGGGTCGGCCAGCGTCGCGGCCAGCTCCGCCAGATTGTCGGCGTGCATCGTCGTCCCGAGGCCGTAGCCCGCGGCGACGGCGGCGAAGAGGCGCCCCACCTTCGGCCCCCAGAGGTAGACCGGCAGATGCGCGCTGATCTCGTTGCAGAGGAGGTAGCTGGCGGCGGGGTCGGCGTCGCCGAGGAAGGCGAAGGTCTCGCCCCAGCCGCGCAGGTAGACGCGCCGGGTGGCGGGCGGCAGGAAGTCGGCCAGCGCAGTGAGAGTCGTCGTCTTGCCGGCGTGGGGCGCCTGCGCGGCGACGACGAGCGAGGCGCGGCGTTCGAGCGCCAGCCAGAGGGTCGCGGCGGTGCGCGCGTCGAGCGTCCCCGCCTCGATCAGCGCGACGACCGACAGCGGCTCGGGCGCGCGCCACTGGTAGCCCCACCAGCCGTAGGGCTCCGCGGTCGGGCGGCGGGTCGGGTCCATCGGGGCTCCAGTCGGGCGGTCGGGTAGTCGGGTAGTCGGGTAGTTTGGTCGCTCCCCGCGTCAGCCCGCGTCGCCGCGCGCCGTACCGGACGACGTGTGGGTCTGCTCGATCCATGCGATCAGGTCGCCCAGGCGGTGTGCCCAGTAGAGCGTCAGCCCTCGCCGTTGCGCTTCTTCCAGGTTGTGCAGCTTGTAGACGCCGCCGAGGACCGCCACCGGCACGACCTGCGTATCGCCGAAGTCGTGCCGCCAGACCTCGGCTTTGACCGCGGCGTCGTTGTTCAGGCGCTTGACCGAGTTCGTGGAGGAGTTCGAGACCTTGCACTCGATCGGCATGACCCGGCCGTCCCAGAGGCCGACGATCAGGTCGGCCTTGCGACTCCCCAGGCGCGCCTCCGGACAGAACTCGCCCGGCCGCGGCGCCTCGCGCAGCGTCGGGATGTCGCGGCCGGGGATGTCGATCTGCCGCAACCCGGCGCGGAGGAGTTCCTGCCGCACCTGCTCTTCTTGCGCCTGCTTCCCGGCCGTGCGCCGGTGGGTGGCGACGCGCTGGGCCGCGATGAGCGCGGCCGAGGCGGTGATCGCCGTCTCGCGCTCAGCTGCCGTCGGTCCCCGCCCCTCGGCGACCCATGGGAAACGCCTGCCGTCGAGCCCAGCCCGGATCGTGGCCGCGAGGCGGCGGACGAGTTCGGGGTCTCGGCGGAGCGCCTGCGGGGAGAGCGAGCCCGCGTCGACGAGCACTTTCAGGTCGTCCAGGGAGATCGGCGGGCCGGGGAGGTAGCGCAGCGCTTCCTGCTGCGCCGGATCGGCCAGGATCGCCGCCGCCTGCTCCTCGATCCGGGCGAGATCCGCAGTCCGCGCGAGGAGTTCCCCCATCGCGTCCCGCGCATGCTCGAAGCCGTCGAGATAGGCTTCGAGCGGCTCCTCCAGGCGCTCGCGCCGGAACTGCTCTTGCGCCTGGGCGCGGTCGGCGTCGAGCTGCGCCGGGGACCATTCGGCGCGGGCGAGGAATGGCGACCGCCGCGCGCCGCTCATGCCGGCTCCTCGAACTGCCCGCTCGCCAGCAATTCGGGTCGGGGGACCAGCAGGCGCTCCATCTCTTTCGGCTCGAACTTCGTGAGCCCGCCCGCGTAGGTCCGCCCCTCGCCGACGGTGGCGGTGCGCGACAGGTAGCGCGCGAGGGCGCGCAGCGCCGCCTCGCCCAACGGCTCGCGCGGGTAGAGGCCGTGCGCGATGTTGATGTGGCGCGCGTTCGCCAGGTTGCGCACGAAGACGGGTGGACGCCGCGCCATATAGGTCGCCAGGATCGGCGCCGGCTCGCGCAGGCCGACCGACCACCAGGCTTTCCGGTGCGACGCGATGAAGCCTTTGTCCGCGCCTAGCGACTTCGCCACGGTCAGGAAGCGCTCGACTCGCCGTCGCTCCTCGCCGTCGAAGACATCGAGATCGATGGGCAGGTCGATCACCCGCTTCAAGGCAGAGGCGTCGGTGAGCGGCCCCTCGAGGCCGATGAGTTCCCGCGCCCGCGTGACGGCGGGGAAGAGGACGGCGGGCGGCAGGTCGGCGCTGTGCAGGCTGGCGATCCAGACGCGGTTGGCGCCGGTCACCTGGCCGCGGTGCACCCGGCACAACTCGCCGAGCTCGACGAAGCCCTCGCGCCGCTCCGCGCTCGGGCGCGTGAGCGGCGTCCAGCGGGGCGCGGTCTCCAGGCACTCCCGCGGCACTTGACGACCCGCCGCGAGCCCGTCGAGCGCGTCCAGTGTCGCGACGCGCCGCAAGCCGATGGCGCGCGGGCGCGCGCCGACCTCGAAGCCGGTGATCGCTGCGGTCGTCGCCGTGCCGGGGAAGGGCAGCGCGGCCGGCTCGATGACTTGGATGGTCGTGGCGCCGAGGACGCCGAGCAGCAGTTCCCGCACGAGGCGGCCGTAGTTCACGTCGAGCCACTCGGCCGCGGTGATGAAGACGCCGCGGTCGCCGGGGCGCGCGTATTCGGCCGTGGCGAGGAAGAAATGCGCGTGCAGCCCGGCCAGCTGACTCGCGCGGAGGCCGTACTTGCGGGCGGTGTCGACCAGCCAGGTCTTCCAGCGCCGGCCGAGCAGGTGATGGCGCACGTAGGGCGGGTTCCCGATGAAGAGCGTCCGGCCCTCGATGGTGGGCAGCGCCGCCTCGCGGTAGTCGCGGACGATGACGGCGGCGCGGGACGCCAGTTCGGCCGCCGCCAGATGCCCCCGCGCGAGGAGGGCGGCCAGCGGGTCGAGCTCGATCGCGAGCAGTTCCGCACCGGGGAACCGCCGACCGGCGGCGACGAGGAACCGGGCGGAGCCCGCGCCCGGGTCGACGACCCGCGCCGGCTCGCCCTGCGCCGCCGCCCAGGCCAGCATGGCCGCGACGATGGCGGGCGGGGTGTAGGTCGCGCCGAGCGGGCGGCGCTCCTCCGGGGTGCTCAAGCGACAGAAGATCTCGCCGAGCGGGTCGCCCCCCCGCGCGATGGCCCGCCGTGCCGCCGCCATAGCGTCCTCGGAGAGCGGAGGCAGATCGCGCGCGAGCGCCGCTTCGTCCTCGGACCACCCCGGCACGTCGCGCGCGCCGAGCCCGACGGCGAGCGCGATCAGCTCAGCCCGCGACGCAATTGTCGGCTCCACGTCCGGGCAGTCCGTTCTCTCTCCCACGTCGACCCCACCCGTAGCCCGCGCGGTGGCCGCTCACCGCGACCGCCCGCGCCGAACGTACACCGTCGACCTCATTCTACACGAGTGGGAGTGAGGTGGTGGGAGCAATGCGCCGCGGTTGGCCGCGCCCGCGGTTGCCACCGCCGCTATGGGCTCGCGCCGCTCGTCGCGAAACCCGCCCACGCGGGCTGGGACGCCAGCAACCCGACTATCCGACTACCCGACAACCCGACTTCTTGCCGCCCGGCTACCCGATTACCCGACTCCGCTCAGGGCCGGTCGGGCGGGGTTGGGGGGACGCCGTAGCGCCACTCGTAGTAGTGGCGGCCGACATTGCCGGCCTCGACCTGCCAGCCGGTCGGGTTGGCCGGGTCGTAGGTCAGGATGCGGCGCTCGAACGCTTGCACCAGCACCCAGGTGTCGACGCCGTTGATCTTCGTCAGCGTCCAGTAGGGCTCGGTCAGCGGGTAGCCCGCGGCGTAGACCCAATCGGCCGGCTGCGCCTGGAGCCACTGCCAGAAGACGTCGGCGATGTTGTGCCCGAGCGTCGGGTCGTAGTGGCCGTAGGTCGCCTTGCCCGGCGGCGCGGGGTTGTGGCCGACGATGCCGTTGGCGTCGATCGTCGCCACGATCGGCTGGCCGGTGCTGTCGGGCGCGCCGTGCTGACCGGGTGCGAGCGAGGCGACGCCGGCGAGCGCGGCGTAGGTGGCGCAGGTCGGGTTCTGCGCGGCGGGGTCGCCGGCCACCGTCACGGCCGCCGGGCCGAGCGGCTTGAAGGTGTGCGCGCCGACCTGGAGCTGCCCCGAGATCATCTCGCGCACGAGGAGCCCGTTGGTCACGAACCAGGCGCTCGCGCGGTCGCCGTCGGGGTCGTTGATCTCCATGCGGCTCTTGTCGAAGTAGTAGACGGTGCGCTTGCCGCCGGGCGCGTCGGCGTAATCCTCCTGCCGGGTGGCGAGGACGTCGGGACCCCAGGTCCAGGTGCGCTTGGTCGCGCCGCGGTAGACGTCCTGGTCCGCCCCCTGCCAGCGCAGGATCGCGGCCGGGTCCATCGTCGCCACGCCGGGCGGCAGGACGGCCGCGGGTGACGCGCTGGGGGCCGGCGACGGCGCGGCGCTCGGCGCGGGCGCTGGGGATGGCGACGGCGATGGCGACGGAGAGGGTGTTGGCGAGGGCGCGGCGATAGGTGGCGGCGACGCCTGCCCCGTGCCCTGCGTCGTGAAGTTCCACGAGCGGGTGAAGGGCTGGCCGTTGGCCGTGCCCTGGACGGTGGCGGTGTAGGTCGCGCCGGGTTGGAGCGGCGTGGTCGCCGCCAGCAGGTAGGTGTTCTGCGTGATGAAGCCGGCGCCGGGGACGCCGATGGCGGCGACCGCCTGGCCGTTCTGGGCGAGCTGCCCGCCGGAGAAGGTCACCGCGCCGGCGCCGTTGTACTTGAGCGTGACAGGGTAGCCGAGCGGGTAGCCCGCACCGGGGAAGGGATTGGGCGCCTCGCCGTCGAAGCGGGTGCCGATCCCCTGCGCGTCGGGTGGCGGCCAGGGCTCCCAGGTCGGGGTGATGGTGTCGCGCCAGACGATCGTGCCGAGGTCGATCACCTCGATCTTGGCCGTGCCGTCGTTGACCACGCCGAAGCCGATATCGGTGTAGCGCGGGTCGAGCAGCGTCAGACGGTGATTGATCGTCCCCATGAACCAATCGACGCTGACGAGAATGCTGCCGGAGAGGCCGATGTTCTCGTTAATCGAGCCGTTGTAGCCGGCGGCTTTGGCGCGGGCGGCGAAGTCGGCGCCGGTGAAGCCCGGCTTGCCGGGCGTCTCGTAGTGCAGCCCCATCCCGCTGAGGGAGGGGTCGCCGTAGTTGAGGCGGTAGTAGTTGGCGTGGGCGCTGGCCGACCCGTCGAGCGCGGCGTTGCGCGCGAGCGGCGGGATGCCGAGCGCGGCACGCGCCTGGTTGATGGTGGCGAGCGCGGCGGCGGTGGCGTCGTCCGCGGCCGCCGCGGGGCGGGCCGGGACGACGCCGGCGGCGGGCAGCGTCAGCGCGAAGATGGCGAGCAGCGCGCCGAGCGCCCAGGCGACGGTACGGCGGGGTGGCGGCCCCTGTCGCACGCGCATGGTGGTTTGTTTCCTCCCCGATCTCGGTCCGGTTGACCGTGGCCGCCCGACGTGGTCCCGCTGCTTCCGCGCGCTGGCTGGGCGTCGCGGCCGGGGTCCACGTCTCGCGCGACCACGGTCGAGCGCCAGCGTAGCACAAACAATTGCCAATTCGCGCACGTCCCGCGCGAAAGTAGGACAGAAATACCAGCGAGAGGCCCCCATCGCCGCCCCGGCCCCCTACCCCGCGCGGCCGGGCGGCGATTTACCGGTAGAACGGCGGGTGAGCAGAGCGGTTGCGGGGGTGGCCCTCACCCCCCGGCCCCCTTGCCCCTCTTCGGCCCCATGCCCGAGAATGGGTCGGGTGGGGCGGGCAAGCGGGGAGGTGGCGATGGAGCAGCCGACCAGGGCGCGGGACGACGTGGTCGTGGTCGCGCCGGACGGCATCGCGGTCCACCCGATCGCGCTGCCGGGGCTGACCGAACTGAGCCTGGCGGAGGGGCGCATCCCGCCCGGCGCGTTCGGCGTCCACTTCCACCGCTCGCTGGAGCAGGTCACCTACGTCCTCGCCGGCCGGGTCGTCGCGACGATGGGCGACCCGGCGACCGGTGCCACCCGCGAGGTCGCCTGCGCGGCGGGCGACGCCGTCAGCACGCCGCCCGCGACGACCCTCTCCTTCCGCAACCCCGGCCCGGAGCCGGCCCGCGTCCTCTTCATCTGCGCGCCGCCCTACCCCGCCGACGACGCCGACACCGCGACGTCGGAGGGTCATCGCGCCCTCACGCCGGCGGAACTGCGCGCCGCCGTCGCGCGGCAGGGGGCGACGCGCGCGGACCTCGACGCCCGCTGCGCCGCGCGCCTCGCCGCGCTGGCGGCGCTGCTCGCGTCCGCCGAGGCGGCCGGGCGGTGAGCGCGGCCCTCGCCGCGTGCTACAGTGGTCGCGCTGGCGACCGGCGCCGGGCGCACACAACGTGATTAGGAGCGGTACGAGATGCTGATGTACGACGTCCTTCCCTCGACCGGCCGATGCGTTCGGATGAGCCGTGGGGAGGGGCGATGGCGCTGGATATCGATGCGCTGGGCTGGCGGGCGCTGCTGATCGGCGGGCAGTCGGGCGCCGGCAAGTCGACCGTCGCGGAGGCGCTGGGACGGCGACTCGGCGTACCGTGGCTGCAGGTGGACGACCTGCGGCTGGCGCTGGAGCGGAGCCGCGTGACGCTGCCGTCGGGGACGGAGAAGTTGTACTTTTTCGAGGAGACGCCGGACCTCTGGCGCCTGCCGCCCGAGCGGCTGCGTGACGCGCTGATCGGCATCGGCGAGGTCATGTCCCCGGCGATCGAGGTCGTGGTGGAGAACCACGTCGATCAGGGCAACCCCGCCGTGATCGAGGGGGACGGGATCTTGCCGTCGCTCCTGGCGCGGCCGGAGGTGCGGCGACGCGCGGATGCGGGCCATGTGCGGGCGGTCTTCGTGGTCGAACCGGACGAGGTCACAATCCTGGCGAACATGCGGGCGCGCGGGCGGGGCTTCAACGCGCGGACCGAGGCCGAGCTGCGGGTCGAGGTGCGCGCCAAGTGGCACTCTGGGCGCTGGCTCGCGGCCGAGGCGCGGCGCCGCGGCCTGACGGTGCTGACACCGCGCCCGTGGGAGACGTTGGGCGCGCGCATCCTGGCGGCGAGCGCGCCGCCGTCGTGAACGAGCGAGGAGGGGGCGGATGGTGGACGAACGGGTCGCGGCGGTGATCGCGCGGCTGCGCGCCGAGGACACCGAGCAGCGCCGCCAAGGGCTGCCGTCGGAGCAGCGGACGCGCAACCTGGACGAGGAGACCGCGCGCTACCTCTACCTGCTGGTCCGCGCCGTGCGGCCGGCGCAGATCGTCGAGGTCGGCTCCTCCAACGGCCTCTCGACGATCTGGCTGGCGCTGGCCGCTCGCGAGTATGGCGGGCGCGTCACCGGCACCGAGATCGTGCCCGAGCGCGCCGCCGCGGCCAACGACAATCTCGCCACCGCCGGCCTGGCGGACGTCGCCCGGGTCGTCGCGGGCGACGCGCGCGAGATCGTCGCGGGCCTCCCCGGCCCGTTCGACTTCGTCTTCCTCGACGCCGAGAAGGACGAGTACAGCGCGCACTTCGACGTCTTCTTCCCGAAGGTCCGGCCCGACGGCCTGATCGTCACCGACAACGTCATCTCGCACGACTGCACCGCCTTCCAGGCGATGCTCCGCGCCCGCGACGACGTCGAGACGGTCACGCTGCCGCTGGAGCGCGGGCTGGAGTTCACGGTGAAGACGAGTCGGCAGACGGCAGACGGCAGACGGCAGTAGCGAGGAG
>DASSSV010000420.1:0-4027 GCA_035708265.1 Thermomicrobiales bacterium
TCGAGGACCGCCGCTCGGCGGCGTAGGCCGGCGAGAGGAGGCCGGCCCAGGGCACGGGTACCTGCTCGGGGTCGGCGACGTAGCGATAGCGGTCGGCGAAGGCGAGGCGGAACGCCTCGGCCTGGAGGTGGGTCGCCGCAACCGAGCCGTGGCCGAGCGCGCCGAGGTCGTAGCCGGCCAGGATGGTGAGCCCCTGCTGCAATGTGACCGAGCCGCAGGCGCCCGGCACGCCGACGATCCGATAGCCGCGGTAGTCGGTCGCCAACCCGCCTTCGTGGACGGTCGGCCGGTAGCGCGCCAGGTCTTCTTCCGTAATCAGCCCGTCGTGCTCGCGCATCGCGCGCGCGATCATGCGGGCGGTCTCGCCCTCGTAGAAGGCGTCGGGGCCCTCCGCGGCGATGGGACGCAGCGTGCCCGCGAGGTCGGGCTGCACCAGCCGGTCGGCCGGCGTCGCGCCGGCCCAGGGGCGGGGCGGGAAGCCGCCCGGCAGGAAGACCGCGGCGCTGGCCGGGAAACGGCTGAGTTCGCGCATACTCATGGCGATGCGCAGAGCGACCTGCCAGAGTACCTCGACGCCCTCCTCAGCGAAGCGGATCGCCGGTGCCAGCGCCTCGGCGAGCGAGATCGTGCCGTGGCGCTCCAGCGCCAGCGCCAGCCCGCGGACCATCCCCGGCACCGACGCCGCGCGATAGCCGAGCACGTTGGCCTCGCCCTTGACCTTGCGCCAGCCGTAGGCGCTGGCGCCGACGCCCTCGTCGAGCTCGTAGGTGTCGGGGCCGGCCGCCAGCGGCGCGTCCATCGCGTAGTCGATCGCGACATCGCGCCCGCACTGAGCGCCGTGGAACACGAGGAAGCCGCCGCCGCCGAGCCCGCTACTCTGCGGCTCGACCACCGCCAGCGCGAAGGCCATCGTCACGGCGGCGTCCACCGCGTTGCCGCCCCGCCGCAGCACGTCGAGCCCGGCACGCACGGCCAGCGGGTGCTTCCCCGCCACCATCCCCGCATCGCCCACCGCCTCGTCCTTGGCGACGCGCCAGGCGCTCGTGGTCATGGCCCACTCCGTTCGCAGACGGCAGACGGCAGTCGGCAGTACCGGCTCACTCGCGCTGACCAGTTGCACGGTGGAGGCCGCCCCTGCCGTCTGCCGTCTGCCGTCTGCCGTCTGCGACCCGCGCGCCCTGGACGCGGTGGCCCAGGCGGTCGGAGATGGCACGCGCGGCGTCGGTGACGGCCACGGCGTAGCGCGGCAGGTTGGCCGGGCCGAACTCGGCCGCGGGGCCGGACACGCTGACCGCGGCGACGACGCGGCCCTTGTCGTCGCGGATCGGCGCGGCCACGCACTTCAGCCCGGCGAACGCCTCCTCGTCGTCGAACGCATAGCCGCGGTCTCGCACGACGGCCAGATCCGCCCTGAGCGCGTCGAGCGTCGCCAGCGTGCGCGCGGTCCGCGACGGCAGGCCGTGCCGGGCGACCAGATCGGCCAGCGCGCCATCATCGAGCGCGGCCAGGAGCGCCTTGCCGAGCCCGGTCGCGTGGGCGCGGTCGCGCCCGCCGACCGCCGTGGCGAAGCGGATCGGCCGGTCGGGCGGCACCACCACCAGATGCACCACGTCGGCGCCGCTGAGGACGCCGAGGTTGGCGGTCTGCTCGCACTCATGCGCCAGTTGGGCCATCACCGGCTGGGCCTCGACCTCGAGCGAGGTCGTCTGGATGTAGAGGCTGCCGAGCTCGAAGGCGCGCACGCCGATCCGGTAGCGCTCGGTGTCGGGCGAGCGCTCCAGGTAGCCGCGCGCCTCCAGCACCGCCAGCAGGCGCGTCGCGGTGCTCTTGGCGAGCCCCGCCCGCGCCGCCAGCGCGGTCAGCGACAACTCCGGCTCGGCCAGGCTGAAGGCGTCGAGGAGCGCCAGCCCGCGTTCCAGGGCCCGCACCTGGTAATTGGCCACCTCGGCCGCCGAGTCCCCCTGGCGCATCGCGTCACCGGCCCTGGCTCGTATAAGCAAAATCTGGAACGTGGTTCCATTCTAGGGCGGGCGCCAGCGACTGTCAAGGCGGCACGCTCGTTGCCGAAGCGCGCCACTCGGTACAGCGCTCGCTACAGCCCGAGCGCCTGGGCCTGGCGGCCGAGTTGGGCGAGTTGGAGTTCCCAGCCGGAGGGCTGGCTCGGGTCGTGGGAGAAGAGGGCGCGCTCGAAGACCTGGCTGGTCGTGGCGCCGTCGGTCCACGCCTCGCTGAGCGGGTAGCCGAAGAGGGCCAGGCCGCCGTTCTGCTCCCAGAAGTCGCGCAGCGGGGCGTGCAGGACGTGGCCGGTCTCCGGGAAGTAGCGGTCGTCGGGGCCGGCCGCGCTCGCCGGCACCGGGCGCAGCGCGGGCGACTCGGCGCGCAGCAGGTAGCCGCGCGCCAGCAGGCGACGGCCCAGGTCGGCGCACTCGACGCGGCCGTCGGTGTCGAGGTGGTATTCGAGTTTGGCGCGCTCGGTGTAGAGGCAGAGGAGCCGCTCGCCGCCCGGCGTGCCGCCCCAGGCGGGGTTGGCCAGCGCCAGGCCGAAGAGGCGCAGGCGGTCGGCCGGGTCCGGCGCCAGTTCCTTGACCCGCTTGAGGAACGGCCCGCCGATGGCGTAGACCTGCTCGGCGGCGACCCGCTGGCTCGCGCCCTGCGGGTAGATCGAGAGCATCTGGTTGTCGAGCCGCTGGCCGTAGGCGAGCGCGGTGTCCCAATCGAGCTGATAGCGGCTGCCGACGCCGACCGGTAGCGGGTTCATGATCCAGAGGCCGTCCGCGTCATAGCCGTAGCAGGCGACGCTGTGGTAGCCGGGGAAGTAGGTCACGTAGTCGCCGTAGTCGTAGCGGGTGGAGTCGCCGTGGACCCACCAGAGTTGCACCCGCTCGCCCGAGGCCAGCGCCTCCTTGACCGCGCGCTGGAACTGCGCCATCGTCGCCCCCCCCGGCCAGCGGAAGAGGCGCGCGTCGAAGCCGAGCCGCTTCAACACGACTTGCATGGCCGGGGGATAGACGCCGTAGCCCGACTGCTCGTCGTAGTCGGCGTAGGGGCTGACGCCGCGGTAGGAGACGTTGGGGTCGGGATCGACGGCCTCTAAGAGTTTGTCGATCGACGCCTCGGGGATGTCGGCGCAGGCCGACGCCGCGGCGGCCTCGCAACTGCTCGGGTACTCTTGCCCGTGCAGCGGCACCGACAGGACGATCTGGGGCGGCGGCGTCAGCGCCGTGGGGGCCGGCGGCGGGGGGATGGCGACGGTCGGCGCGGGCGGCACGGGGATATCGGTCGGCGTGACCGGTGCCGCGCTGGCGGCCGGAGACGGCGCGTCCGCGGCGACCGGGCTGGCCCCCGACGCAGCGACGCCTGTGGCCGTCGCGCTCGTCGTGGCCGTCGGCGTGTCGGGCGTCGCCGTGGCCGACGCGGCGGCCGCCTCGCCCGCCCCCGCGCCCTGACGCGCGCCCCGCGGCCCGCACCCCGCCGCGAAGGCCCCGATCGCCGTCGTCGCGAGGCCGCCGGCCCCGGCGAGGAACTGCCTCCTGGTCAATCGCCCCGGCAACGCGCCGCCACCTCCGTCGCTCCGCCGCACACCGCCGCCGGCCCAACTATAGCACGGCCCGCGCCGGCCGGGCAGCCACGCGCACAGGTGCTAGACTGCCCGCGGGAGGAGCCGCCCGATGCTGACCTACCACCTCGCGCCGGCCGAGGAGTTCGACCCGGGCGCGCCGACCTACACGCCGCGCGCCTACGCTGCCGACGGCTTCATCCACACGACGCGCGCGCCGGATCTGCTCGCCGCGGTCGGCAACCGCTACTACCGCGCCGACCCGCGCCCCTACGTTGTCCTGACGATCGACCTCGGCCGCGCGACCGCGCCCTGGCGCTACGACGCGGCCGGGGAGGACTATCCCCACCTCTACGGCCCGCTCAACCGCGACGCCATCGTCGCCGTCCACCCGGCGCGTCGTGCCGCGGATGGAGCGTTCGAGTAACGCTAGGAAGGACGTTCACCGCGGAGGCGCAGAGGGCGCAGAGA
>DASSSV010000421.1:0-11643 GCA_035708265.1 Thermomicrobiales bacterium
TCGTGCAACGTCTCACGGCCTCCCCGCCGCAGCAGCGCCGCCAGCGCCGCGCTGATCGGCTGACCCGAACCGCGCTCGAACCAGATGAAGCCCGGCGACGGGTTGACCTCGAAGCAGACGTACTCGCCCTCCGGCGTCTCCTTCAGGTCGATGCCCGCCATGAGCAGGCCCGCCTCCGCTGCCAGTGCGCGGCAGGCCGCCTCCACCCACGTCGGCAGGCACGCCGGCTCCATCGTCAGGTCGTGCCCCTGGCCGCGCGCGTAGCGATAGTCCACCGCCGCCGTGCGGATGCGCGTCGCGAAGATCTCGTCCCCCACCGTGTGGACCCGGATATTGTCGCCCGGTACATACTGCTGGAACTGCGCCGGCCCATGCCGCAGCAGCGGCAGCCGGGCCAGGTCGCGCGCCGCCACGCGCCGCACGATCGACCGGACGCCGCTGAGCGACTTGAAGATCACGTCGCCCCCGCACGCCGCGCAGAAGGCGCGCGCCGCCTCCGGGTCGCTCGTCACCAGCGTGCGCGGCGCCCCCAGCCCCGCCCGCGCGATCTGCCCGAGTTGGAACGGCTTGCTCATGTTCGCCGCCATCCCGCCCCCGCGGTTCACGACCGGGCACGGCAACTGCTCCAGCAGCGCCTCCACCCCGGCCTGGCATTCGCCCAGCACCGCCGCCGCCGTCTCCACCCCCGCCGTCTCGGCGAGCGCGTGCCCGCGCGCGTCGATGTCGCGCGCGTAGACCGCCCCGATCTCCGCCAGGTCGAGCCGCCAGCCCGGTCCCGCGATCTCCCCGACCGGGCCGTCCCCCTCCCACACCCAGCGCACCGCGTACCCCTCGGGGTAGCGCCCCAGGTCGAGGAGGCGGTAGGCGTCCCCCTCGTACTCTAGCCGCGCGCAGACGCACGCCGTCACGTCGTCCGCCAGCCCCCCGCAAACCAGAATCACCCCGCCACCCCTAGCAAGCCGGCGAGCGCCCCCGCGAGCGCCGCGCGCCCCGCCTCGTCGTACCGCTCCAGCCGCGGGTAGAGCCCGATGCCGTAGCACCGCACGCCGCCCGCGCCACCGCGCAGCTCCGCCTCGAGCGTCCCCAGCCTCAGTTCCCCGGCCAGCGCGCGCAGGCCGGCACCCAGCGCCGCCCGCTCCTCGTCAGACAGCACCCCCGGCCGGTCCCACACCACCACCTCGCCCGCCGCGCAGGCATGCACGGCCGGGCCCGCGGATGGTTCGAGCAAACAGACCGGCACCCGCGCCATCACCCGCCCCAGTTCGGCCCATTCGGCCTCGCTCGCCACCGGGTAACGCGCCCCCGCCGTCAGCGGCGCGTACAGCGCCGCGCCGCCCCACCGCTCCGCATAGCCGTACGCCACCGCCGCGTCCCGGCAGATCAACGCCCCCGCGGCCGGAATCCCGTGCCGTCGCAGCAGGGGATGCCAGTCCACCAGCGGGCGCTGAGATCGGAACCACAGGTCCGGCGTCAGCCGGTTGGCCACCGGGCAGGGCAGTTCCCACAGCCACGCGACCAGCGCCGCCACCATCTCCGTCCGCGCGTAGCCCAGGTCGGCGACTCCCAGCCCTCGGCGTCGTACGGCCCGCCCTGCGCCCATACCAGCACGCCCGCGAGCGCCTCGCGCTCGACGACCGTCCCGTCCGCCAGGCGCAGAGAGCTCGACGACCGCTCGGCGCCCAACGACCAGGAGAACGTCGTCTCCCCGGCCAGCGGCTCCGGCGTCACGACCACGCGCGCCCGGCGGGCGCGCAACAGCGCCGCCACCTCGCGGCAGCAGGCGTCGTCCTCGTGGCCGATCACCAGGTAGACCGCGGTCGCTGAGGAGCCCGTCGGCCACCTCGCCACGCACCGCTTCCCGCGAGTACGTCGACGCATCCGGTGCCGGTGATCCCCCACCCGGCCGGCGCCGGGATGAGGTTCGCATTCAGATGTTCGGATGACTACGTGGTCGCAGTCTACTCGCCACCCCCACCTCGCGCGAGACCCGCGCACAGAACTGAGGATTTTCCCCCATGTGCGCGGCCCCCGGCAGCCCGCCGCACCGCCCGGCGCACGATCGCGGTCGGGCGAGTCATCTCCTACAGGCGGCGCGTGCGCGCCGGCGGGCCGCGCCGCGCGGGCGCGGGGCGTGAGAAATGGTCGCCGCCCGCGTTAATCCAGCAAGCCGACCGCGGGCCGGAACATCGCGCCGCCGGGCAGGCCGGGAATCGGCGAGACGGCGGCGTGGCCCGCCCGCACCGAACTCTGAGGCCGGCGACTCGGCCTATCGTCTGTCGCATCGCCGGCAGCGCCAGGACGCGGCCCAATGCGTGACCCCTCACCCGCGGCTGGCGGCCGGCGCGAGGGCGCCCCGCTCGTCGGCCGGGAGCGCGAGCGCGCGCTGCTGGAGTCGTGCCTCGCCGCCGCGCTCGCGGGGCAGGGCGGCCTCGCGCTGATCGGCGGCGAGGCGGGCATCGGCAAGACGGCGCTCGCCGAGGCGCTCGGCCGGGCGGCGGAGGAGCGCGGCGCGCGCTTCCTCGTCGGGCGCTGCTACGACCTCGGCGAGACGCCGCCCTACGGCCCCTGGGCCGCGATCCTCGCCCGGCTCCCCGCGGCGGCCGACCCCGAGGTACCCCTCGCCGGCATCCTGCACGCCGCGGACGCGCCCGCCGGGGGCAGTCGGACGGCGCTCTTCTCCCGCGTCGGCGCGGCCCTGGCGGACGCCGCAGCCGCGCGCCCGCTCGTGCTGCTGCTCGACGACCTGCACTGGGCCGACCCGGCCAGCCTGCGGCTCCTGCGCTACGTCGCCCGCCAGCTCGACGCCCTACCGCTCCTCCTCGTCGCCACCTACCGCGACGACGAGCTCACCCGCCACCATCCCCTCTACGCGCTCTTCCCGCTGCTCGCGCGCGAGGCCCCGACCACGCGGGTCGCCCTGCCGCGGCTGGACGACGCGGCGGTGCGGGCGCTGGTCGCCGCCCGCCACCCGCTGGCGCGCCGGGACGAGGACCGCCTCGTCGCCTACCTCCAGGCGCGGGCGGCCGGCAACCCCTTCTACCTGGGAGAACTCCTGCACGCCCTCGAAGAGGTCGGCTTGCTGCGCCCGGCGACGCCGCCCGCGGCCGGCTGGGCGCTGGGCGACCTGACCGGGGCGCCGATCCCGCCGCTGCTGCGGCAGGTCGTCGAGGGGCGGGTGGCGCGACTGGGCGAGGAGGCGCGCCGGCTGCTGACGGTGGCCGCCATGATCGGGCAGGAGGTCCCTTTGGCGCTCTGGGCGGCGGTCGGCGGCGCCGACGAGGAGGCGCTGCTGGACGTGGTGGAGCGCGCGGCCGAGGCGCGCCTGCTGGAGGAGGCGCCGGACGGCACGCTGGCCCGCTTCGCCCACCCCCTCGTCCGCGAGGTCCTCTACGCGGGCGTGACACCCTCCCGCCGCCGCGTCTGGCACCGGCGGGTCGGCGAGGCGCTCGCGGCAGGGCCCCGGCCCGACCCCGACGCGGTCGCCTACCACTTCCGCCAGGCCGGCGACCCGCGCGCGGCGGCGTGGCTGGTCCGGGCCGGCGAGCGGGCGCAGCGCGCCTACGCCTGGCTGATGGCGGCGGAGCGCTACGAGGCGGCGCTGGCCCTCGGCGACGAGCCGGGCGAGCCGCCGGCGACGCGCGGCTGGCTGCTGGCCCGCCTGGCGCTCCTGCGCCGCTACACCGATCCGGCCCGCGCGGCGGGCTACCTGGACCTGGCGGCCCAGCAGGCGGCGGAGCACGGCGACGCGACGCTGGCGGCCCACGCCCGGTTCGGCCGGGGGCTGGTCCTCTGCTTCACCGGCGCGATCCGGCCGGGGCTGGCGGAGCTGGCGGCGGGCGCGGCGGCCCTGGACGCGCTGCCCCCGACCGAGCGCGCCCGGCTCGGACCGCTGGAGCGCGCCGGCGTCTCGCCCGGCGTACACGGCCACCGGGGCACGCTCGCCTTCTGGCTGGCGCTGAGCGGGCAACACCGCGACGCGCTGGCACTGGCCGGGCCGGCGCCACCGGCCGGGGACGCCGACGCGCAGCACGCGCTCGGCTTCGCGCTCGCCGGCCGGGGGCGACCGGGCGAGGCGCGGGCGGCGTTCACGCGGGCGCGCGCGGCCTACCGCGCGCTCGGCCACGACTTCCACATCGGTTGGGTCGGCCTGCACGAGCTCTGCTGGGCGGTGCTGCCCTACCACGCCGATGATCTGGCCGAGCGGCGGGCGCTGGCGGCGGAGGCGGTGGACGCCTGGACGCGGGCGAGCGGCGTCTACCCCGAGATCCCCCCGCGCCTGGCCGGCCTGCCGCTCCTGTTCGTCGAGGGGGACTGGGCGGAGGCCCGCCGGCTCGCGCTGGCGGCCCCGGCCACCGGCTGGTCCGCGCCGCGCCGCCTCGTCGCCGCGACGGTCCTCGGCCCGCTGGCGCGCGCCCAGGGCAACGCGGACTCGGCCAACGCGGTCGTCCGCGTGGGCCTGCCGGACGGGCCGGCGACAGCGCCGGGCGGCGCCCGTTTCTTCGTCGCGCTCGCCCTGCAGCGCCTCGCCGCCGCGCTGGCCCTCGACGACGGCGACCTCGCCGCGGCGCGCGCCTGGCTCGACGCGCACGACCGCTGGCTCGCCTGGGGCGAGAGCCTGCTGGGCCGGGCCGAGGGCGACCTGCTGTGGGCGACCTACCACCGGGCGCGGGGCGACCCCGACCGGGCTCGCCAGGCCGCCGAGCGCGCCCTGACATACGCCACCGAACCGCGCCAGCCCCTCGCCCTCCTGGCCGCCCACCGCCTCGTGGGAGAGCTGGCCGCCGAGGGGGGCGACCACGCCGGGGCGGCGGCGCACCTGGCCGAGGCCCTCGCGCTGGCCGGCGCCTGCGTCGCGCCCTACGAGCGCGCGCTGACCCTGCTGGCCCTGGCGGGGCTGCGCGCCGCGGCCGGCGACACGGCCGGGGCGCGGGAAGCGATCGACGAAGCGCGCGCCGTCTGCGACCCACTGGGCGCGGCGCCCGCGCTGGCCCGGGTCGACGCGCTGGCGACGCGACTGCCGGCGGCCGCCCCGGTCCCATCCGCCGCGCCCCCGGCCATCCCCTATCCCGCCCGCCTGACCGCGCGCGAGGTGGAGATCCTGCGGCTCGTCGCCGCGGGGCGGAGCAACCGCGAGATCGCGGCCGACCTCGCCCTCAGCGCGCGCACCGTCGAGCGGCACGTCGCGAACATCTACTACAAGATCGGCGCGCACAACAAGGCCGACGCGACCGCCTTCGCCTTCCGCCACCACCTCGTCTGATCGTCGAGCCCGCCCGCGCTACGTAGTTTCCGCCACGGCGCCCCGGCCGAAGTTACGTAGTTTCCCCGATGCCGGCCGCGCGGCGTCGCCATATAGTCAAGTCCACGGAGAGCCCAGGTGGTAATCGAAGCGGCGACGCGCGGTGAGGGCGCGCCGCGGAAGGAGGGCACGATGTATCTCCCACCACCGCACCCCGGGACCGCGCGCCCCGTACCGCACGACTCCCGGATCGTCGTGCCGACGCCCGAGGGGCCGCGACACATCGGCCACGCGCACTTCTGGGAGCGGGCGCTCTCGCGACGCCAGCTCATCCGCACCGCCGCCGGCACGACCGTCGCCGTCCTCGGCGCCGGCCTCCTGCCGGCCGTGGCGTCCGCCGCGCACCACGACGATGACGACGCCCCGAACCCGATCCCCGGCGGCGACCCCGGCATCGAGCAGGCGTTCGGCAAGCTCTTCCACGTCTACTTCCCCTATTTCGGGCAGGAAGTGGCGACGATCACCGACTTCAACGGGCGGCTGGCCGCCGCCGAGATGCAGGGCGCGGGCACCGGCACCGACACCACAAGCGGGACCACGACGCGCTACACCTTCGACGCCGACATGCGCTTCATGGACGGCGTCTACGTGGCCCAGGACGGGCACGTCCATCGGGGCACCTTCGGCTTCGTCTGACTGGACCTCTTCACTGGCCCGGTGGGCCAGAACCAGGTCCACGACTTCAACCCCGGCGTCGCCCCCGACGGCCTCTTCTGGACCATGCCGATCCATCGGAAGAGCGTCGCCTTCGACCTCGACGACGGCACCGCCGCCTTCCACATGACCGGCCTAGCGATCCCCGACTTCCACGACATCGTCAATGCCCTCAGCGCGAACCCCACGACGACGCCCGGGGTGGTCAGCTTCGACGTGCGCTGGCATGGCAAGCCGGGGACGACGCCGATGCGGATCCGCGACGCGAGCAACGGCTTCGTCGGCGAATACCTGGCGAGCACGGCGACGATCGCCTGGTCGGCGCACGAGCCGGCCACGCACTTCCGGTTCGCCACCGACCCGGCCGCGACCTCTACGACCGTCAACACGGCGGTGATCGGGCATGAGCGCAACGGCCGGTTCTTCCACTAGGGCTAGGGCGCGGCGCGCCGCTGTCCACGAGAAGGGAGCACACCATGGTTGTAGAGCGAGCCAGCCGGCCGGGACGGCAGTTGGATGAAGCCGCGGTGGCCGCGCTCGCCGCCGCGGTGCGCGGCGAGCTGATCCGGCCGGGCGACGCCGGCTACGACGCGGCCCGCGCGGTCTACAACGCGATGATCGACCGCCACCCCGCCCTGATCGTCCGCTGCGCCGACGTCGCCGACGTGATCGCCGCCGTCAACTTCGCCCGCGAGCAGAACCTGCTGCTCGCCGTGCGCGGCGGCGGCCACAACGGCCCCGGCCTCGGCGTCTGCGACGACGGGGTGGTGATCGACCTGGCGCCGATGCACGGGATCCGGGTCGATCCCGCCGCCCGCACGGCGCGTGTGGAGGGCGGCTGCACCCTCGGGGGGGTGCATCACGCCACCTACCCCTTCGGGCTGGCGCTGCCCAGCGGCATCATCTCGACCACCGGCGTCGGCGGGATCACGCTCGGCGGCGGCGTCGGCCACCTGACCCGCGCCGGCGGCCTCTCCATCGACAACCTGCTCGCCGTGGACGTCGTGCTGGCGGACGGCGCGTTCGTCACCGCCAGCGCCGACGAGCACCCCGACCTCTTCTGGGCGGTGCGCGGGGGCGGCGGGAACTTCGGCGTGGTCACCTCGTTCCTCTTCCACCTACAGCCGGTCGCCGACGTCTACGCCGGCCCGATGCTCTGGGAGATGGACCAGGCGGCCGACGTCCTCCTCTGGTATCGCGACTTCATCACCGCTGCGCCCGACGCGCTCGGCGGCTTCTTCGCCTTCCTGCGCGTCCCGCCCGCGGCGCCCTTCCCAGAGCCGCTCTGGGACCGGACGATGTGTGGCATCGTCTGGTGCTTCACCGGGCCGCCGGAGGAGGCCGCGGCGACCTTCGCGCCGATCCGGGCGCGCTTCGGCCCGCCGGCGCTCGACTGGGTCGGCCCGATGCCGCACCCGGCGCTGCAGAGTATGTTCGACCCCATCTACCCGCCCGGGCACCAGTGGTACTGGAAGGCCGACTTCTTCGACGCGCTCCCCGACGAGGCGATCGCGCGGCACGTCGAGTTCGGCGAGGCCCTGCCGACGACGCTCTCGACGATGCACCTCTACCCGATCGACGGGGCGGCGGGGCGGGTCGCGCCCGACGCGACTCCCTGGAGCTACCGGAGCGCGAAGTGGGCGGAGGTGATGGTCGGGGTCAGCCCCGACCCGGCCGACAACGCGCGGATGATCGCCTGGGCGCGCGACTACTGGGCGGCGCTGCACCCCTACTCGGCGGGCGGGGCCTACGTCAACATGATGATGGACGAGGCGGACGAGGGGGCCGACCGCGTGCGCGCGAGCTACCGCGAGAATTACGACCGCCTTGCGGCGATCAAGGCCCGCTACGACCCCGCCAACCTCTTCCGCGTCAACCAGAACATCCGGCCGGCCGCGCGGGCGAACGGCGCCTGAAGCGGCGGGCGACGGCGCCCCCTGCCCCGGCGCCCGCGCGCGGGCGCCGGGGCAGGCCCGCGAGGAGGAGGTCGGCGATGGCGACGCCGAGCGGCGAGGTGGTCGAGCGGTACGTGCAAGCCCTGGCGGCGCGGAGCCTCGGCGGTGCGCTGGCGCTCTATGCGCCGGGCGCCCGGTTCGAAGTCCACGTCCCCGGTCGGGACACGCTGGTCGAGGAGCCGGGGGAGATCGGGGCATTGCTCCAGGATTTCTTCATCGGCCGCGACGCATTCCGCGTCGCCGAGCGGCAGATCCTCGACCGGGCCGGGACAGCGGCCCTGCGGATGCATCTCGAATGGCGCGACGAGGCGGACGGCGCCCCCTGCGTCTGCTTCCAGAGCCATTTCTTCGAGGTCGAGGCCGCGCAGATCCGCCTGCACCGGATGTACTGCGCCGGCGTGCGGGTCTACCGCGCCGGGGACGAGGCGCCATCAGCGTAGCGACGATCGTGGTCGAATCGAGGAGGGGACACCGATGGCGACGAGCGCCAGGCCGGGCGACTCCACCGCCCGGGGGGAGGAGACCGCCGCGGTGGTCGAGCGCTTCAACGCGGCGCTCAATCGGCACGACGTCGACGCGGTGATGGCGCTGATGACCGTCGACTGCGTCTTCGAGAACACCTACCCGCCGCCCGATGGCGAGCGCTACGAAGGCCAGGCGGCGATCCGCGCCTTCTGGGAGGCCATGCTGCGCTCCTCCCCGGACGCGCGGTTCGAGACGGAGGAGCTCTTCGCCGCGGCCGACCGCTGCGTGGTGCGCTGGCGGTACGACTTCACCGGGGCCGACGGCATCGGCGGGCACATCCGCGGGATCGACCTCTTCCACGTGCGCGACGGCAAAGTAGCGGCGAAATTCGCCTACGTCAAAGGCTAGGCGGCAGGCGGGCACCGCTCTACGACCGGTCGGCGCCCCGGCGCTACGCAGTTCCCGCCACGCCGGCCGTTCGGGCTCCTCCCCCGCGGCCTGCGTGATTTCCCCGATGCGGGCCGCACCCAGCCGCCCTACAGTGGAGCACGCTGGGAGGCTCGCCGGACACCGGACGCACACCGCGCCCGGCGCCCGGCGGGCTCCCGGCGACGACGCGGGGAGGCGGCGACCGCGCATACAGGTGCGACGTCGGGCGGGCGTCGGGTGGACGGCAGACACGGGTGTGCGAGCGCGGGAGGCCCAGCGATGAGCGAACTGACCGGGGGCATCGTCCGCCTGCGACCCAAGCCCGGCCGCGAGCGGGAACTCATCGCGCTGATCGACGAGTGGCGGCGCGAGCGCGTGCCCGGCGCCAGGGCGAGCTACGCGCTCACGCCCGGCCGCTGCGGCGACCGGCTCAGCGTGGCGGTCTCCGGCGACCGCGCGCGCGACCTCGCCGGCGCGGGCGACCCCACGCGGGACCACTGGTATGGCCGCCTGCGCGAGGCCCTGGAGGCGGAGCCCGAGTGGGCTGACGGCGCCGTCGGCGCGTAGCCCGCCGCGCGGGCGGGGCACGACGCGAAAGGGGATCCCGATGTACGGCACCGTCGCGCGGATGCGCGTCAAACCGGGCGCGCTCGAAGAACTCTGGCGCCTGGCGGCCGAGGAGGAGACGCAGATCGCCGGCATGGTCGCGCAGTACGTCTACCGGATGGACGCCGACCCCGGCGAGTTGTACCTGGTCGTCATCTTCACGAGCCGCGAAGCCTACCGGGCCAACGCGGAGAGCCCCGAGCAGCACGCGCGGTACGAGCAGATGCTCCGCTTACTGGAGGGCCCACCCGAATGGCACGACGGCGAGCTCGTCTTCCCGCCCGACTGACCGTCCTGCCGCCCCCGGCATCCGCCAGAACGTGACCGTGGTCGCCCGCGCAATCGCTCAGCGCGCGCCGGGCCGCAGGGCGTCCGACAGGCCGTCGCCGACAAGGCTGAGGCCGATGCCGGTGATCACCAGGGCCAGGCCGGGCAGGGCGCTCATCCACCAGGCGGTGGTCATGAAGGGCTGCCCCTCGGTGATCATCACCCCCCACTCGGGCGCGGGCGGCTTGGCGCCGAGGCCGAGGTAACTCAACGCCGCGGCGAGGCCGATGTAGAGCGCGATGTCGGCCATCGAGTAGACGATCGAGGCGGTGATCACGTTCGGCAGGACGTGGCGGACGATGATCCGCGCGTCGGTCAGGCCGAGCGCGCGCGACGCCTGGACGTACTCCTTCTGCTTGACCACCAGGATCTCGCCCCGGATCAGGCGCGCGTAGACGATCCAGGCGGTCAGCGCCACCGCGATGTACATGTTGTTCAGGCCGGGGCCGAGGACCGCGACGATCGCCACGATCAGCACGATGAACGGGAAGGCCTGCACGACGTCGACGCAGCGCATGATGATCGTGTCGAACCAGCCGCCGAAGTAGCCGGCGATGCTGCCAAGTGTGATCCCGATCAGGAAGGGCGCGATCACCGCGGTCAGCCCGACGCGCAGGTCGATTCGCGTGCCGTAGATGATCCGCGTCAGGACGTCGCGGCCGAAGTTGTCGGTGCCGAAGGGGTGCGCCAGGCTCGGCGGGCGCAGCGTGCTGGTGTAGTCCTGTATCAGCGGCTGGTAGGGCGTCAGCAGCGGCGCCAGGATCGCCACCAGCACCAGCGCGCCGAGGATGCCGGCGCCCACCAGCAGGTTGCGATTGCGCAGCCAGCGGTTCGCCGCGCGGCGCGTCTTGCGGGTCTCCGTCAGCAGCGCGGGCGCCGCGCTGGCCTGCGAGGTCGCCATCGGGGGCACGCCTCCCTACCCCGCGCGCTAGCTGTAGCGCACCCGCGGGTCGAGGACCGAGTAGAGGATATCGGTCGCCAGGTTCACCAGGATCACCATCGCCGCGAAGATCATCGTCGCCGCCTGGACGACGGGATAGTCGCGCGCGTTGATCGAGTCGATTAGCAGCGCACCCGCGCCGGGCAGGGCGAAGACCTTCTCCAGGATGACCGTGCCGCCCATCAGGCCGCCGATGCTGAGGCCGAGGAGCGTCAGCGAGGGGATCAGCGCGTTGCGCAGGACGTGGGTGGTGATGACCACCCGCTCGCGCAGCCCCTTGGCGCGCGCCGTCTTGACGTAGTCGGCGTCGAGCGCCTCGAGGATGCTCGAGCGCAGCGTGCGGATCAGGATCGGCGAGAGGCCCAGCGCGATCGTCAGCCCCGGCAGGAAGAGGTGGTGGAGGTGGTCGAGCGGGCTGGCGCCGAAGCCGGAGACCGGGAAGAGGCCGAGCCGCACGCTGAAGAAGATGATCAGCAGGATGCCAACCCAGAAGGAGGGCATCAGCATCAGCACCATGAAGGTCGAGCGGACCAGGTTGTCGAGCCAGCTATCCTTCTTCAGCGCCGCCAGGATGCCGAGCGGGATCGCGATCAGGAGGGTCAGCACCAGCGTCATGGCGACGACCGAGAGGGAGACCTGCAGCCGGTGGAAGAGGAGCGACGACACCGGCACGCCGTACTTGATCGACATGCCGAGGTTGAACGTGGCCAGCGTGCGCAGGTAGAAGAAATACTGGATGTAGATCGGCCGGCCGAGCCCGTACTGCTGGTCGATCCGGCGCACCGCCTCGTCGGTGGCGTGGTCGCCGAGCATCGCGCTGGCCGGGTCGCCCGGCAGGAGGCGCAGCAGGACGAAGAGCACCAGCGTGATGCCGAAGACGACCGGGACCAGTTGGACCAGGCGGCGGGCGATGTACCTGCCCATCGGCGTCCCCCGCGGCGGCGCGGCGGCCGGGGGCGCCCCCCGGC
>DASSSV010000422.1:0-8809 GCA_035708265.1 Thermomicrobiales bacterium
TCTGCCGGTCGGTGTACCCGTGCATCACCAGGCGCAGGTACTCGCGCTGGCGCTCGCTGAGGGGCAGGCGCGCCGACCGCCGCCCCGTCGCCCCGGTCGTGGAAGCATCCTCGCGGGGCGCAGCGGGCGCACGTTCGAGGAGTGTCGTCGCGATGGCCGTCGTCCGTGCCTCCGTCCGCTCGCCGTCCGACGTCGTCCGCCCCACCATACGCCGGCCTCGTGAAGATCCCGCAAAGCCCGCCGGGGAGGCCCGCGGGCGCCGGCGGCCCCGGCGTGATGAATCGGCACGCTCCCGCGTTCAACACCGTGAGTGCCCCCCGCGGGGCGCCCTGGGCGCCGCGCCGGGCGGCCGGCACGCGCCGCCCGCTCGGAGGCAGGCTCGCCATGATCGCGGCCGGCACGGTGCTCGACGGGCGCTACCGGCTCGACCACCAGCTCGCGCGCAGGGGCTTCGCGCGCGTCTTCCTCGGCAGCGACCTGCGCCTGCGGCGGTACGTGGCGGTCGAGGTGCTCAACCCCGAACTGCTCGGCGCGCCGGTCGAGCAGGACTTCCGGGCGCGCTTCGCGACCGAAGCGGCGGTGGTGGCGCGGCTGGACCACCCGAACATCCTCGGCCTCCGCGACTACGGCGAGGCCGAGGGCACCCTCTACCTGGTGATGCCCTATGTCGCCGGCGGCACGCTCGAGGACCGCCTGCGCGGCACGTCGGGGCTCCCCCTCGACCTGGCGGGGCGCTATCTCCGCCAGGCGGCGCTGGCCCTCGACTACGCCCACGGCCAGCGGGTCGTCCATCGCGACGTCAAGCCCCAGAACATGCTCCTCTGCGCCGACGGCGAGCGGCTGCTCCTGGCCGACTTCGGCATCGCCCGGCTCGTCGACGCGGCCACCGCGCTGCGCAGCCGGACCGCGACGCTGGGCACCCTGGCCTACATGGCGCCCGAGCAGTTCCAGGGCCGGGCGGGGCCCGCGACCGACGTCTACGCGCTCGGCTGCGTCCTCTTCCAGTTGCTGACGGGCGAGGTGCCCTACACCGGGCCGACCGAGCAGGTGATGTTCGCCCACGTCTGGGAGAGATCCCCTCGGTGGTCGAGCGCAGCCGAGGGCGGGTGCCGGCCGCGCTGGAAGCCGTCGTCGCCCGCGCTCTGGCGAAGCCGCCGGAGGAGCGCTTCCCGAGCGCCGGGGCCCTGGCCGATGCGTTCGACGCCGCCGTGGTGGAGGCCGCCCCGGCGCCCGCGCGCGCCTACCTCGTGCCCCGGCCCGTGTCGCTGACGGTCCCGCTCGCTGCCGACCCGGCGAGCGCCACCGCGGTCGCCCTCGTCGGGCCGGCCCCGCCTGCATCGGGCGGGGCCGGGCGCGCCCCGCGCCGGGCGGGGACGACCGGGGGCTGGCGTCTCGCCCGCGCGCTCGGCGTCGCCGCGCTCGCCGTGGTCGCGCTCCTGCTCGCGCTGACGCAGCTCCCGGCCGATCCGCCCTCCAACGGGGAGACCATCTTCGGCGCGGACACCACCGCGGTCGACGCCGTCTTCATCAGCGGCGTGGTAGTGCTCGCGCTCGTCGCCGCGTCGCTGGCGTGGCCGGCGCCGGCCGGCGCCCGGCGGGCGGGCGCGGCGCTCGCCGCGGCGCCGATGGCCCTCGCCCTCGCCGCCGTCTTCGCGCTGGCGCAGTTCGGGCTGGACGACCACTCCTCCGCGTGGTGGACGGCCGACGAACTGGGCTACTACCACTACAAGATCCACAACTACCTCGGCTCGGTGGTCCCGGTCTGGCACCTCCCCGCGCTGGTCATCCTCGCCGTGGCCTACTTCGTCGGCCTGCTCGCCCTCACGCCGCAGGCGCCGCGCGCGGAGCGCGTCGCCCGGCGGGTGGCCAGGTATAGCGGCCTCCTCACCGCCAGCGCGCTCGCCGCGACCGCGTTCTTCGGCATGCTGGCGCCCGGGGGACAGGCGCCGCGCCGTTCGCGCTGAAGACTGCGCTCATCCTGGCGTTGTGCCTCCTGCTCGACGCGGCGCTGCGGCGGCGCGCCCGTCGCGCGATCGGCCCGGCCGGGCCGTGAGGTGGGCCCATCCGCATTCTCGAGCCAGTAAGGGGTCGCTCCTTAGCAACGGAACGAGTCTGGTTGTTTTCGTGATCTTGAGGCCGGGCCGGGGCTACGGCGAACGGACGCCATGACGGCGCGGCGGTGCATCGCTGACACTCGGTGGTGCCTGTTGCGCTGAGCTTTAGGAAGTGAGCCCGAGACCCGGCCGGGCGACCGTGGCGCTCGTGCTTCGCGCTTGTGCAGACGGTTCGCTCGCGATGGCTATCTCGGGGTGGACGGCGGCCGGCTCGTTGTCGAGGTTGAGTCCGACCGCAACGCCGACCCGCCCTGGGCTTAGAGAGCGATGGTGAGGCTGTCGAGTCGGCGGGGGTCGGCGATCACGTCGATCAGGACGATCCGGTCGCCCTCGATCACGAAGGTGAGCGCGATCCGCAGTCGGCCGAGTGGTGCGACGACCAGGCCGGGGGTGCCATCGATGAGCGCCGCTCGCGCGAAGCGGGCAGCCGTTCGCGCGTAGAGCAGTGTCCCACTCGCCACCTCGTGGGCGCCGCGAAGTTGGGCAGGCGCATCGGGCGGGATCGCCCAGCGGTCGGCGCGGCGCACGACCTCGGGATCGAGCAGGACGAGCAGGGCATTCAAATCGCCCTCCCGTGATGCGGCGAGGTATGCCTCGACGATCTGCCGGCGTCGGGCCAAGTCCGTGTCGGAGGCGCTGCCGCCGCGCACCCGCGCGCGCGCGCGGCTGGCGAGTTTCTTGGCGGCGACAGGCGTGCGCCCGACGACGGGGGCTATCTCGTTGAACGGGATGCCGAACATGTCGTGCAATACGAACGCGACCCGTTCGGCGGGCGTGAGGCGGTCGAGCACCACCAGGAGCGCGAGCCCCACCGCGTCCGCGGTGAGCGCCTCGCTTTCCGGGTCACCGAGCCGCCGCGGCTCGATCCGGGGGACATCGTGGGTGTCGAGCGGTTCTTCTTTGCGCGCCGCCCGCGCGCGCAGCATGTCCAGGCAGATGCGCGCAGCCACTGTGGTCAGCCACCCGCCGAGGTTGTCCAGGCCGTCGGCCGTGGAGCGACTGAGCCGGAGCCAGGTCTCCTGCACGGCGTCCTCGGCCTCGGCCTGCGAGCCGAGCATCCGAAAGGCGAGCCCGCGCAAGCGGGCACGGTGCGTCTCGAAGCGTTCGGCCAGCCACGCCTGCTCCTGCATCGGTCACCTCTTCGCCGCGAGAACCGTCATCTCAATGACGGTCAAGCCGGGCGCGAGGTGACGAGTAGCGCGTCTGGGCAGGCCGGTGGTCATGCGTCGAACGTCGGATGGAAGGAGGGTCATGGTGTTCATCGGCTATGTCGTGGTTGCGGTCCTCGCTGCCGCGATGAACGTCTGGGCGGCCTCGATGGACTTCCGCCGCACGGAGATGGCGGTGACGAACGCGGCGACGGTCGAGGTCCCTTCCTCATGGGTGGTACCGCTTGGCGCGCTGAAGTTCGCCGGCGCGCTGGGGTTGCTTGCCGGCATCGCCGTGCCGCTGCTCGGAGTCGCCGCCGCGATTGGGTTGACCCTGTTCTTCGTGTGCGCGATCTTCGCGCACCTGCGCGTCAACTGGTATGCGACCCTGCCGTTTCCCATCGCGTTCCTCTCGCTCGCCCTCTGCGCGTTGGTCCTGCGCCTCGCTTCCGCCGGGAGCCTGTGGGCTATCGCGCCCAGGCTTTCTGGCGCGTAGTGCAGCCGTCGCAGAGTCGTAGGTCGCAGAATCCACGCCAGCCCCGGATGGCGGGCGGCCGAGCGCGGCCGGTTGGCTCCCGCCGGACATCGGGTTCGTACCTGTGTCCGCTGCGAAGCCCCTACCAAGAACCGCTTGCACATCGACCTCGGCCCAAGCTCGTCGTGGCGCGACTGGTACCCGCACGCCGGGCCACCGCTCGGCCAGCCGATCCAGACCCAACGAATTGCCGAGCGCCGGAACGACCTGCTCTTACCCATGCGGTGCGCCGCGCCCTTGACGGCCCGGCGCGCGGTGTTAGAGTGCCGCGGACGGATGACGCGGGATGTCGGACGCCGCGGCGGGTAGGTTGCCTTCGCGGGACGCGAGGGCGGCCGGGTGCCGTCGCGGGCGCGAGGGAGGAGGTCGGCTATGAGTTTCCCCTACGGCGGCGTCCAGCACCGCCCGGCCGTGACCGGCCGGCGCGGCATGGTGGCCTCGGCCCACCCCGTCGCCACGGTGGCCGGGGTGCGGACCCTGATGGAGGGCGGCAACGCGATCGACGCGGCCGTCGCCGTCGCCTCCTGCCTCGGCGCGACCGAGATCGGCTCGTCGGGCATCGGCGGCGTCGGCTGGATGCTGATCCGCCACGCCGCGACCGATTCCCTCATCGCGCTCGACTACCAGGGCTGGAGCCCCTACGCGACCGACCGCGCACTCTACACGACGCCGGAGTCGAACTACTACGGCCTGCTGGCGACGATGGTGCCGGGCTCCGCGATGGGCTGGTGTACCGCGCTGGAGCGCTTCGGCACGATGGACCGGCCGAGCGTCTTCAAGCACGTCATCGAGGTCTGCGAGCAGGGCTTCCCGCTGACCGTCCGCAACGCGCAGGCGCTCACCAATGCGACGCGCACGCCCCTCTACGACTACCCCTCGTCGCGCGCCTTCTACTTCCCCGACGGCCAGGCCCCCGCGCCGGGCCGGCTGCACAAGCAGCCCGACCTGGCCCGCACCTTCCGGGCGCTGGCCGAGGGCGGGCCGGACGAGTTCTACCGCGGCCAGACCGCCGACGCCATCGCCGGCTTCTGCCAGGCCAACGGCGGCCTCATCACCAAGCGCGACCTCGCCGAGATGACCGTCGAGTGGGTCGAGCCGCTCAGCATCCGCTACCGCGACTACATCGTCTACGGCCCGCCGCCGCCGTCGAGCGCGGTCCAGTGGCTCCAGACGCTGAAGATGCTGGAAGGCGACGACCTGCCCGCCCTGGGGCACAACAGCGCCGACTACCTGCACACGCTGATCGAGGTCGAGCGGCTGGCGATCGTGGACCGGATGCACTACAACGTGCAGCCCGGCGCGCCGATCGCCGCGCTCCTCGGCGACGACTACTGCGCCGCGCGCCGCGCGCTGGTCGATCCCCTGCACGCCAGCAAGATCGTCGGCGAGCGCTACGCGCGCACCACCGAGGTCGGCCTGCGCTGGCACGGCGACCCCGCGATGCGCGAGAGCACGACCCACTTCGACGTGGTCGACGCCGACGGCAACGCCGTCTCCTGCACCCAGAGCCTCGGCGGCTTCGGCTGCGGCGTCGTGGTCGAGGGCACCGGGATCATGCTCAACAACTTCATGCACTGGTTCGACCTCGACGCCGACAGCCCGAACGCGGTCGGGCCGCGCAAGAAGAACGAGATGTGCCTCTCGCCCGGGATGATCTGGCGCGACGGCCGGCTCTTCGCCTGCATCGGCACGCCCGGCTCCTACGGCATCATGGAGACGACGCCGCAGTTCATGGTCAACCTGATGGACTTCGGGATGACGGTGCAGGCGGCGATCGAGGCGCCGCGCGTCCGCCCGCAGGAGATGAACCGCGTGATCGTGGAGGAGCGGGTCGCCCCGGAGGTCCGCGCGGCGCTGGCGGCGCGCGGGCACGCGGTCGACGTCCAGCCGCCGTGGTCGGCCACCTTCGGCGGCGCGCAGGGGGTGATGGTGGACCTCGACAGCGGCACCTTCTCGGGCGGGGCCGACCCGCGGCGCGACGGCTACGCCCTCGGCTGGTGAGATACGAGTGACGAGTGATGAGTGACGAGTGACGAGGGGCTGTCAGCCGTCAGCCAGACTCCTGATGGCTGATGGCTGGTGAGGCTCAGGCGACGCGATAGCGCGCCACGACCGCCTCGTCGACCACGACCCCCAGGCCGGCGCCCTCGGGGATCGCGATGTAGCCGTCGCGCAGCGCGGGCCGCTCGGGGCAGAGCCGGGTGAGGAGCGAGGCCGCGGAGACGTTGTACTCCAGCGCGAGCGAGTGGGGCAGGTAGGCGGTGAGGTGGAGCGCCGCCGCCGCCAGGAGGTCGGTCAGCCAGGCGTGCGGCACGCACTCGATCTGCCGGCGCGCCGCCAGGTCGGCGACCTGCCGGCCGACCGTCAGCCCGCCGCAGCGCGACAGGTCGGGCTGGAGGACGTCGACGCGGCCGACGTCGGCCAGCCGCTCGAACTCGGCGTAGCCGGCGAGTTGCTCGCCCGCCGCCAGCCGGAGCGTCGTGGTGTGGCGGGCGACCGCGGCGTAGCCGGCGACGTTCTCCGGGTGGAGGAAGTCCTCCAGCCAGAGGACGTCGAGTTCTTCCAGCGCGCGCACGAGGCGGATCCACTCGCGCAGCGGGCGGGTGCGGTGCGGGTCGGCGTAGTTCGCCCCGAACCAGCCGCCGTCCACCATCAGGTCGACGCCCGGCCCCGCCTCCTCGCGCGCCGCGCGGACGAGCGCGACGTCGCGCGCCGCGTCCTCCCCGAAGACGCCCCACCCGAATTTCACAGCCCGGAAGCCGTGCTCCAGGTACTCGGCGACCGCCCGCCGCATCGCGTCGGGCGTCGGGCGGAAGAGGGTCGAGGCGTAGGCTTTGACGCGGTCGCGATAGCGCGCGCCGAGGAGTTTCCAGACCGGCTGGCCGAGCGCCTTGCCGGCCATGTCCCAGAGGGCGATGTCCGCCCCGGAGAGCATCTGCATCCCGGCGCCCTGGCGGCCGTAGTAGGCGAGGTAGCGGTACATCTTCTGCCACAGCCGCTCGCGCTCGAACGGGTCCTCGCCGACGAGCGCGGCGCGCAGCGACTCGAAGCCGACCTGGCCGCCCGACGGCGCCTCGACGATCGCCCGGCCGACGTGCGGCTGGGTTTCAATGTCGGACCAGCCGGTGATCCCCGCGTCGGTCGTGATCTTGAGTAGGGCGATGAAGCGGACGCCGTGCGCCTCGCCGGCCTCGGCCGGGTCGGGGTAGTCCTTGCCGGTGTCGAGGACGATCGCCTCGACGTCGGTGATGCGCATTGTTCCTCGAGGTTGATGGTTGATAGTTGACAGTTGTTAGCGAATCTATCCAGCGGTGCGGCCGTTCCCGGCGCGTCTATCAACTATCAACTATCAACCATCATCTCGCTCCCAATGACCATGACCACGTCGCCCTGCTCGGTCTGGGCGCGGAAGCGGCGGACGAGGACGTAGCCGTCGCGGTCGGCGCGGATCGTCACGCCCGGCTCGTCCAGGCGCTCGAAGTCATGCAGGCGGGCGACCGGCGTGCCCGCCGCGACGCGGGCGCCGAGCGGCACCAGCGGCTCGGCGATCCCGGCGCAGGGCGCGGTGACGTAGCCGTCGATGTCGGTGGCCCAGACGACCCGCTGGCGGTCGAGACCGGGCGGGCGCAGGTCTTCGATCTCGCCGGGCAGGAGCCCGTAGCGCCGCAGCACGTTCAGCACGCCGCTGTAGGCGTGGCGCACGCCCTGGAGGTCGGCCGAGGCGCCGTAGCCGAACTCGCCCCCGATGGTCACCTTCCCCATGGCCTCGGCGGCCTCCGTCAGCAGGCCCGTCCCCATGCCGCCGGTGTAGACCATCACGAAGGGCATCCCGAAGAGGAGCGCCGTCTCCCGGATGCGCTCGAAGAGCGCCGGGTCGGGGACGTGGTGGAAGGAGGTGCAGCGGGCGATCTCGAAGCCCGCCCCGGCCGCGTGGATGTCGATCACGACGTCGGCGCGGGGCAGGATCTCGTCGTTGACGAAGCGGGCGATCCGCGACGTGACCGTGCCGCGCGCGTCGCCGGGGAAGGCGCGGTTCATGTTCCCGCCGTCGAGCGGCGAGCCGCGCTGCCCCGCCCGGAAGGCCGGCACGTTGAGGACGGGGATGACGATGAGGCGGCCGGCGACGAGCGCGTCCGGCCCGAGGTCGTGGATCAGCCGCTTGAGGGCGATCGGCCCCTCGTACTCGTCGCCGTGCGTGCCGCCGAAGACGGCGACGGTCGGCCCCGGCCGCCCGGCGAGGGCGACGTAGAGGGGCACGCGCACGCGTCCCCACGCGTCGTCGTAGGTGAACGGGACGTGGTAGAGCCGCGCCCCCGGCCGCTCCCAGTCGATCCCCGCGACCGGGGTGATGTCCACGATCATGCGCCCCCTCGCCTGCCCGCCGCGGCGCCGCGCCGGCGCCGTCCGTCCCGCCAGCGCTCGCGCGGCGCGCTCAGGCGCCGTCGCCCTCGGCGGGGACGAAGCGGAGCGAGATCGAGTTGACACAGTGCCGCGTGTTCTTCGGAGTGAAGCGCTCGCCCTCGAAGACGTGCCCCAGGTGCCCGCCGCAGGCGGCGCAGAGGATCTCGGTCCGGTAGCCGTCGGCGTCGCGCTGGCGCACGACGGCGCCCGGGATCTCGTCGTCGAAGCTCGGCCAGCCGCAGCTCGAATGGAACTTGCTCTCGGAGCGGTATAGCGGCGCGCCGCAGCGACGGCACTCGTAGGTCCCGGCCGCGAAGTGGCCCTCGTACTCGCCGCTAAACGGCCTCTCCGTGCCCTTGCGGACGATGACTCGCTCTTCCTCGGGCGTCAGCGTTCGCCACTCGGCCATCTTTCTAACCCTCCCATGTAGCGTCGGCCTATCTTCCAGAATGTATAGCTGGGGGCGGCGGGCGGGGCCGGGCGGGAGGCGTCGTTTTATGGGGGCGTGCCCGCGGTTAGGGAAGCCCGCGGTTGAAACCGCGGCTAGAGGCTCGCTCACGCTCGCCGCGAAACCCGCCTGCGCGGGTTGGGACGTAACCCAGGCCGCGCAG
>DASSSV010000423.1:0-5296 GCA_035708265.1 Thermomicrobiales bacterium
GGTTCACATGAGGTGGCCGTGTGGGACAAGCGGACGTTTCGCGGGGGTTCATTCTCTTATCCCCTCCGACGCAGACCTGACCAGGACCTACGCGCAGTATCTACCCGACGAACCGGGCGAGGACACGGGCACGCCGATCGCCGAGTACATCGCCGGCGACACCTACGAGCACTTCGACGAGCACCGCGGCTGGATCGCGGCGCTGACGTAGGCCACGCGCCTCACCCCCCGAGGCCGTAGAGCGCCCCATACTTCTCCGTCAGGTACGCGATGTATGGCTCGGCGGTGAGGCGGCGGCCGGTGGCGCGTTCGAGGACGACCTGGGGCGGGAACTTGCGGCCGAGCGTGTGGACGTGCTCGCGCATCCAGCCGAGGAGCGGCGCGAATTCGCCTTTGGCAAATTGCTCCGGCGTCCCGGCGCCCGCCCGGCGCGCGGCGTCGGAGAGCTGCACCGCCATCACGTTGCCGAGCGCGTAGGTCGGGAAGTAGCCGAAGAGGCCGCTGCCCCAGTGGATGTCCTGCAACACCCCCAGGGCGGCGCTCGGCGGCTCGATCCCCAGGTACTCCGCCATCCGCTCGTTCCAGCGCGCCGGCTATTCCGCCACGCCGAGCGTCCCCTCGATCAGCGCGACCTCCAGGTCGAAGCGCAGCATGATGTGCAGGTTGTAGGTGACCTCGTCGGCCTCGACGCGGATCGGCGAGGGGCCGGCCTTGTTGACCGCGCGGTAGACCCGCTCCTCCGAGACGTCGCCGAACTGCGCGGGGAAGGTCTCGCGGACGCGCGGGTAGTAGTAGCGCCAGAAGTCGCGGCCGCGCGCGACCAGGTTCTCCCACAGGCGCGACTGCGACTCGCCGATGCCGCTCGACGCCGAGCCGTCGAGCGGCGTGCCGGCGAAGCGCTCCGGCACGCCCTGCGCGTGGGTCGCGTGGCCGCACTCGTGGGCGGCGGCGAAGAAGCAGGGGTTGAAGAAGTCCGGCTGGAGGCGCACGGTCAGGCGGACGTCGTCGGGGCCGAAGGAACTGGTGAAGGGGTGCGCCGAGCGGTCCATCCGGCCGCGCGCGTAGTCGTAGCCGAAGCGCTCGGTGAGGTCGCGGGCGAGCGCCCACTGGGCGTCCTCGTCGAAGGGCTGGTGGAGGCAGGCGTCGTCCACCGCGCCGGTGTTGGCGGCGATGGCGCGCACCAGCGGCACCGTCCGCGCGCGCAGGTCCGCGAAGACGCGGCGCACGTCGGCGGTCGTCATCTCCGGCTCGAAGGCGTCGAGCAGGGCGTCGTAGGGGTGGTCGGCGTAGCCGAGGTAGTCGGCTAATCGGCGCTGGAGCGCGACGAGCCGGTCGAGCTGCGGGGCGAACTGCGCGTAATCGTCGGCCTCGCGCGCGGCCTGCCACGCCTGCGTGCCGACGACCTCGGCCTCGCGCAGTTCGGCGACGAAATCGGCCGGGAGCCTCACGTTGCGGTCGTAGTCGCGCCGTGCGACCCAGGCGAGCCGGGCGTCGTCGCCGTCGGGGTCCGCGCCGCTGGCGGCGACCTCGGCCTCGGCCACCTCCAGCAGCCGGCCGTACTCGGCCGACGTTCCGAGTTCGTGCGCCACGCGCCCGACCGCCGCCATCCCGCGCGCCCGGCTGGCCGTGCCGCCCGGCGGCATCATCGTCTCCTGGTCCCAGCCGAGCACGCTGGCGGCGTGGTCCAGCCCGGCGATCACGGCCAGCCGGGCGCGCAGGGCTTCCAACGCTTCGGCCATCGGGCGCTCCTCTCGTGGTTGAAAGTTGAAGGTTGAAAGTTCCGGGTTGCGGGTGCGAGCCGGGGCGTGCCGGGCCTCGCTCCTCACGGCAGCTTGGCGATCCAGGTGGCGAGGGGGTCGGGGCCGTTGACGCGGACGCGCGGCAACTCGTAGGCCCACTGGAGGTTCTGCTTCGTGCTGTACTCCACCGTCGTCGCGGTGAGGAAGCCGGCCTTGCGCACCAGCGCGATCACGTCCTGGTCGTACTTGCCGGACGGGTAGCAGAACGCGGTGACGGGGTGGCCGAGGCCCTGTTCGAGCGTGACTTTGCTGCCCTCGATCTCCTGCCAGTCGCGCGCGTCGGTCGCCGCGTGCAGGTCGATGTGGTCGACGGTGTGCGCGCCGATCTCGACGAGGCCGCTGGCGTCGAGTTCTTTCAGCATCGGCCAGGTCATGTAACGCTCCTGGCCGATCACGCCGGTGATGATATAGGCGGTCGCCTTGAAGTGGTGGGCGCGCAGGACCGGCCAGGCGGCGGTGTAGAAATCGCGGTAGCCGTCGTCGAAGGTCAGCGCGATCGGGCGGGGCGGCAGCGGCTGCTGGCCGGCGAGGATGGCGTAGACGTCGTGCATCGTCAGCGTGGTGTAGCCGTGGTCGGCCAGGTACTGCATCTGGGCGGCGAAGAGGTCCGGCGTGACCGAGAGGTTGATGCCGATCGTGTCGGAGCGGTCGGTGACGACGCGGACGTAGTGGTACATCAGGATCGGGATCACGGTCGTGCCGCGCGGCGTCGCCTGCTGGAGCGTCAGCGTCGGCGTCGGCGGGACGGCGGTCGGGGACGGCGGGATCGTCGGCGAGGGGGTCGCGGTCGGGCTCGCCGGCTCGCGCTCGGTCAGGATCGGGCTGGCCGCGGCGCGCGGCGACGCGACCGGCGAGGGCGGCGGGGGTTCGGTGAACGTCGGCGCCGCGGTGGGGGCGGTCGTGGCGGTCGGCGCGGCGGCCGCGAGCGCGGTGGGCGACGACGGGACCGGCGAGGCCGCAACCCCGGTCGGGGTGTTCTGCGCGCCGCGCAGGAGCACGCCGCCGCAGCCGGCGAGGAGCAGCGCGGCGACCAGCGCGCCGGCGACGCCCCGGCGCCCCAGACGCTCGGTCAGCACCACGCCCGCCGCCAGTAGGAAGGCGAGCGGCAAAGGCGGGCGCCAGGGCGGGCGGGCAGCGCGGTCGCGGCGCGCCCGCGCCGCCGGCCGTGACCCGTGATGTCGCCGCACGCCCCCTCCGTCCCCGCAGAACGCCGCGCCGCCCCTGTCCGGACAGGCGGCCACACTATAGCGACGCGCGCGGGAGGGCGTCAAGCGCGGAGAGGCGGGCGGAGGGGCGGGGGCCGCTGTTGCGCCGGGGACTGGCGGCTGAAGCCGCGGCGCTGTGCCGCTGACGCGGCACGGAGGCCGCCTGCGCGGTGTAGGTTCGGTGGCGTCTCGCGATTGTGGAGGAGCTGCGGCAGGCGATACAATGGATTGTGGAGGGTCGCCTTCGGCCGAATCCGGCGTCGCGATTGGTCTTCGGCATGAAGCCCCGCGCGCCGCGCGAGAGGATGCCGCGGATGAGCGTCAAAGAGGAACTGCACGCACTCGTTGACCGGCTCGGCGACGAGCGCGCCCCTGAGGCACTGGCGTACCTCCGCCGCCTCTTGGACGAACACACGCCGGCCGAGGGAACGGCGATGGCGCGGCTGGCCGCGCGCATGGGTCCGCGGGTGGTCGCCGGGCGTGACTTCTTCACGCAGCCACCGGCCGACCTGGAAACGCTCGCGGCACAGCAAGGAGTCGGACCGGTCACCGATTTCGACGCGCTCTTCGGCGACTTCTGGCCGGAAGACGAGTCAGTCGACGACTTTATCGCCGCCGTGCGCGAGTGGCGCCGCGAAGATGACGATGCCTGACGGCTGTGTCGTCGATACTGATGTCCTCTCCTACCTGTTTCGGCGCGATACCCGCGCCGAGCGCTTTCGCCCCTACCTGACGGGCAGAATCCCCACCGTCTCTATCATGACGCTTGCCGAACTGCAGCGCTGGGCGCTACACCGCAACTGGGGCCAGGCACGACGAGAGCAGTTGGCGGCATTCCTTGAGCCGTTCGCTATCACTATGGCCGACTACGCGCTATGCCTCGGCTGGGCCGAGGTTATGGACGGCGCGCGGCGACGTGGGCGGCCAATTCAGACTGCCGACGCGTGGATCGCGGCGACGGCCCTCGCGCTTGGCGTACCACTGATGACCAACAACCGCGACGACTTCGCGGGCGTCCCAAACTTGACCTTCCTCCCAGAAACGGCCCCGGTGTAGCCCTCGCCGATGGACCTCGCCACCTTCCGCGACCTGCTCCGTCCCCGCGGCCAGGAGGCGCTGGCGGAGGCGGTCGCGCTGGCGCCGACCGAGGCGACGGCGCTGGCCTGCCTGACGCGACTGCGACGGCGCTACCCGCCCGCGCTGGCCGCGGCGGCGCTCGACCAGGCGCTGCTGCGCGCCAGGGCCGCCGCGCGGGGTAAATTCGCCCGCGCCGAGCGGATGTACTTCACGCGCGAGGGGCTGGAGCAGGCGACCGGCGAGACGATCGCGCGCTACCGGGCGCGCCGCTACGCGCCGTTCGGCGTGGTCGCCGACCTGGCCTGCGGGCTCGGCGGCGACGCGCTGGCGCTGGCCGCGGAGCATCCGGTACTGGCGGTGGACCGCGACCCGCTCCGCCTCGCGCTGGCGCGGGAGAACGCGCGGGCCTACGGCGTCGCCGCGCGCCTCCAACCGGTGCTAGCTGACCTGGCCACGCTGCCGCCCCCGCGCGCCGACTCGCTCTTCTGCGACCCCGCGCGGCGCACCGCGACCGGCCGCCGCGTCTTCACCACGCGCGACTACCGGCCGCCCCTCGGGCTCGTCGTCGGCTGGCGCGAGCGGGTGCCGGCGCTGGGGGTGAAGATCTCGCCGGGCGTGGACTACGCGGAGCTGCCGCCCGCCGATGAGGGCGAGGTGGAGTTCATCGCCGAGCGGGGCGAGTTGAAAGAGGCGGTCCTCTGGTTCGGCCCGCTGCGCACGGCGGCGCGGCGCGCCACGCTCCTGCCGGGCGGGGACACGCTCGCCACGGACGGCGGCCCGCCCCCGACGGTCGCCTGCGCGCCGCCCGGCCGCGCCCTCTACGAGCCCGACCCCGCGGTGATCCGCGCCCACCTGGTAGAAGATCTGGCCGTCCGCCTCGGCGCGGCGAAACTCGACCCCGAGATCGCCTACCTGACGGCGGACGCGGCCGTGCCGACCCCCTTCGCGCGCGCCTACGCGATCGAGGCGGCGCTGCCGTTCAGCCTGAAGCGCCTGGCGGCGCGGCTGCGCGACCTCGACGCGGGCGAGGTCACGGTCAAGAAGCGCGGCTCGCCGCTCGACACCGACGCGCTGGCCCGCCGCCTGCGCGGCACGGGCACGCGCCCGTGGACCGTCGTGCTGACCCAGGTCCTCGGCCGGCCCTACGCGCTGATTTGTCGTGGGCCGTAGGCCGCGAGCCGTAGGGCGTAGGATTGCGTCCCGGCAACCCCGTCG
>DASSSV010000424.1:0-4479 GCA_035708265.1 Thermomicrobiales bacterium
CCCGGGGCCAGCACGACGAAGCGCCCGCCGGGCGGCGTCTCGTTCATCTCCAGCGCCTCGACCACGCGGTCGGCGCGCGGGTGCGGCGCGAGGGCCCGGAAGATCTCCAGCGCCTCGGACTTGCGCCGCAGGTTGGCGAGCGCTGCGCCGAGCAGGAAGAGGCCCAGTTCGCTGGCCGACTCGCGCGGCAGCGGCTCCAGCGTCGTTACCACCCGGTCGTCCTGTTCGAGCAGCGCGAAACTCTCGGCGGCGCGCTCCAGCGCGAAGGGGTCGTATCGGAGGTCGCCGTCGGCCTCCTGGCCGGCCGGCGCGCGCTCCGCGAGTTCCGCGCGCAGGCGATCCCAGAGGCGGTCGCCGCCGGCGCGGGCCTCGTCGCGCCGGCCGAGCGCGAGGTGGAAGCGGACCAGGTTGGCGCGGGCGACGAGGTCGTCGGGGTGGTCGGCCAGCACGCGCTCGGCGATGGCGATCGCCTCGTCGGCCTTGCCGAGCTGGAACTGCGCGTTGGCGAGCGTGTTCTGCGGCGCCGGCCAGTTCGGCAGCACGCGGGCGGCGTCGCGCGCCAGGCGCATCACCGAGAGGAAGTCGCCCTCCTCGCCCGCCCGCAGCGCGCGCTCCAGGAGGAGCGTGCCGCGCTCGACCTCGCGCGCCGGCGCGCCGAGTTCCCGGCTCGTCTCGGCGACGACCTGCTCCAGTTGCTCGCGGGCGGTGGCGAGCTGCGCGGCGTCCTCGTCGTCCAGCGCGAGGTCGGAGGCGACGTAGCGGCGGAGGGCGCGGAGGGCGTGCATGTAGTAGCCCTGCGCGCCGTAGGCGCGCGCCAGCAGGGGCAGGACGGAGAGGTCGTCGGGGTCGAGCTGGCTCGCCTCTTCCCAGCGCTCGATCGCGCTGGGGAAGACGCCGAGCTCGGCGTAGGCCATGCCGAGGAGTTTGTCGATGACGGCCTCGCGCGGGTACTCCTGGCGGAGGTCTTCGAGCAGGAAGACCGTCTCGATGAAGTTGCCCTGCTCCAGCAGCGCGACGGCCTGGCTGATGACCTCCTGCCCGGCCGCGTCCATGCGCCGGCCGCCGCCCCCCAGCCGCCCCGTGCCGCCGCTGCGCTTCCGCTTCGCCACGCCCCACTCCTTCCCGCTCGTCTCGCCCGCCGCCACCGCGCGCGGCGACGCATGCGATCACTACAGTGTACCACCCCGGGCGAGACGGGGCGTGGAGCGTGGGAGCGTGGGAGCGTGGGAGCGCGTTGGGTGTAGAGGGGCCGGCGGCTGAAGCCGCGCCTGAAGACGGCTATCGCCGCCACGAAGGCCGCCTGCGCGGCCTGACCTCGCCCGGATGGCCGCGCGGGTTGGGGTGGTAGGGGCGACGCGGCGCGTCGCCCGCGTGGGGGACCGACCGTATGGCGGGTATCGACCCGGCCGGGTGCCCCGCCCGCGCGGCGTGCCCTGCCCGGCTGGCGGGTGCCCGCGTCAACCGGGCGACGCCGCGCGTCGCCCCGACCGCATCCCCATCGCAATCGCTCTCCGGCATGTCCCAGCCCGCGCAGGCGGGCTTCGTGGCCGGCGCCGCAGCGCCGGTCTTCAGGCGCGGCTTCAGCCGCCGGCCCCTCTACCATAAATATGGCCCGCCCCGCGTCGGCTGGACGGCGGGCGGCGAGCCGGTACAATAGGCGCGAGACGGATCGGGAGCGTGAGAGGGAGGCCAGCATGGGTGAACGGCGCGTCCGCACCGTCGGGGTGTTGATCTTCGACGACGTGGAAGTGCTCGATTTCTGCGGGCCGTTCGAGGTCTTCTCGGTCGCGCGGCCGCCGGGCGAGCGCGAGGACGCGGCGCGGCTCTTCCGCGTGCTGACGGTCGCCGAGGAGCGCCGGCTGGTCGCCTGCCGCGGCGGGCTGCTGGTGCAGCCGCACGCCAGCATCGCCGACCACCCACCGCTCGACATCCTGGTCGTGCCGGGCGGGCAGGGGACGCGGCGCGAACGTCTGAACGCCCCGCTGCTCGACTGGATCGCCGCGCAGGATCGCGGCGCCGAGCTGACGACGAGCGTCTGTACCGGGGCCTTCCTGCTCGCCGAGCGCGGCCTCCTCGACGGCCGGCGCGCCACGACGCACTGGGCCAGCGTCGACTGGATGCGCGGCCAGTACCCCGCCGTGACGATGCTGGCCGACGCGCGCGTGGTGGACGAGGGGCACGTCATCACGTCGGCCGGGATCTCGGCGGGGATCGACATGGCGTTGCATGTCGTGGCGCGGCTGCACGGCGCGGAGACAGCGGCCTGGACGGCGCGGTACATGGAGTACGACTGGACGCTGGCGAGTCGGGTAGTCGGGTAGTCGGGTAGTCGGGTTGTGGGGCGATGGCGCGGCGGTATTTCACGCTGGATGAGGCCAACGCGCTCCTGCCACGCCTGCGGGCGGAGGTCGCCGCGCTGCGCGACGGGACGCGGCGGGTCGAGGCCGAGCGCGCCCGGCTCGCCGCGCTGCGCAAGCTGCCGAAACTGAACGGCTACGCGGGCGAGGCCGACGAGATCGAGGGGCGCATCGCTGGGCACCTGCGCGACCTCAGCGGCCGCATGGAGGGGCTGACCCGGCTCGGCGTGGAGATCAAGGACTTGCAGCACGGGCTGATCGACTTCCCCTCCTGGCGCGAGGGCCGCGTCGTCTACCTCTGCTGGCGCGTCGACGAGGAGCGCGTCGCCCACTGGCACGAACTCGACGCCGGCTACCAGGGTCGCCAACCGCTCGAAGAGTGACGAGTGACAAGTGACGAGTGGCTGTCGGCAGCCAGCCATCAGGGATTGGACTACCGCTGACGGCTGACGGCTGATCGCCCCTCGTCACTCGTCACTCATCACTCGCGCGGCGCCCAACGGCCACGCCGTTCCTGGTACTCCACCTCGCACTCGGGGCAGTAGACCTGCGCCTCGGCGAAGCACATGTCGCTGTGCAGGGTGATACGGAGCGGGCGGCCGCAGCCCGCGCAGACGAACTCGCTCGACGGCAGGTCGCACGCCGCCGCGTCGTCCGCGCCGAAGCGCACCAGACCCGGCCGCTCGTCCCGCTCGCGCTCGTCGCTCATCCTTCCGCCTCCCAATTCTGGGCCGTCGTCCGTTGATACAGTTATGCGGCGCGCTTGTGGGCGCTGTCAACCCCGCCGACGCGCCGACCGCGATTGTGCTATACTGCGCGGACTATTTTGGGGCTTGTCAGCGACCGGCGTCGTCGACGCCCATCGGGGCCGAGGTGCGCCATGACCGCACCGGCGCCCGCGCCACGGTCGACCGAACCGCGCGCCCCCTTCCTGGTGGGGCGGGAGCGCGAGCGGGCGCTGCTGCGCGAGCGCCTGGCCGCGGCCCTGGCCGGCCAGGGCGGGCTCGTCCTGATCGGCGGCGAGGCGGGCATCGGCAAGACCAGCCTGGCCGCCGCGCTCGCGGCGGAGGCGCGCGAGCGCGGCGCGCTGGCCCTCGCCGGGCGCTGCTACGACCTCGCGGAGACGCCGCCCTACGGGCCGTGGCTCGACGCCTTCGCCCGCTACCCGCGCGACCCCGCCCTGCCGCCGCTGCCGGACCCGCTGGCGGAGCGCGGCCGGCTCGGGCCGGTGGCCGGCCGGGACGCGCTCTTCGGCCAGGTCGCGGACTTCCTAGCCGCCGCGGCGGCAGCCCGCCCGCTCGTGTTCCTCCTCGACGACCTGCACTGGGCCGACCCCGCCTCGCTCGACCTCCTGCGCGTCGTTGCGCGCGACCTGGGCGACCTGCCGCTCCTCCTGCTCGCCACCTACCGCAGCGACGAGTTGCCAGATCGTCACCCGCTCGCCGCCACGCTGCCCCGGTTGGTGCGCGAGGCCGGCGCGCTCCGCGTGGACCTGCGCCCCCTGGATGACGGCGCCGTGCATGCGCTGGTCGCCGCCCGCTACGCGCTGACCGAGCCGGATCTGGCCCGGGTGGTCGCCTACCTGCAGCGGCGCGCCGAGGGCAACCCCTTCTACCTCGGCGAGTTGCTGCGCGCGCTGGTGGAGGAGGCGACCCTGCGGCCGGCGGGGGCCGGCTGGGCGCTGGGCGACCTGGGCGCCGCTGGGGTGCCGCCGCTCTTGCGCCAGGTCATCGCCGAGCGTGTCGCCCACCTCGGGGGCGAGGCGCCGCGGCTGCTGGCGTTGGCGGCGGTGATCGGCCAGGAGGTGCCGCTCGAGCTGTGGCGGGCCGTGGCGGAGGTGGACGAGGGGGCGCTGCTAGACGTGGTCGAGCGGGCGGCCGAGGCGCACCTGCTGGCGCCTGCACCCGACGGCGCGAGCGCCCGTTTCGCGCATGCCCTGGCGCGCGAGGCGCTGTACGGAGGTGTGCTGTCCCCGCGCCGCCGCCTGTGGCACCGGCAAGTCGCCGAAGCCTTGCTGGCCCTGCCCGCGCCCGACCCCGACGCGGTGGCCTACCACTTCCAGCGGGCGGGCGACCCGCGGGCGGTGGACTGGCTCGTCCTGGCCGGGGAGCGGGCGGCGCAC
>DASSSV010000425.1:0-2343 GCA_035708265.1 Thermomicrobiales bacterium
CCGGCCACGTCGCGCCGCCCCCAACGCTCCGGCCGGGGGTCGGCCAGGCGCGTGAGGGCGTCGCGCGGGCGCTCGCCGCCGCGCAGGCGCAGCCAGTTGTCGGCCAGCGCGCCGAGCGCGGTGACGTAGACGAAGCGCGAGGCCGCCTCGACACCGGGCGCGCCACGGAAGCCCCAGACGGCTCCGGCGACGTTCGCGGCGAGCGAGAGGAGCACGCCGTCGCGCACCGCCGCCTCGCGCCGCGCCCCGGTCTCGACGACCGCGGCAACCGCGCCGAGGTCGGGCGCCAGCAGGTCGGCGCGAGCCGGGAAGCGGCCGCTGCGCCCGGAGCTGAGGCCGATCGCTAGGTCGCAGGCGGCGAAAGCCGCGCCCGACGCGGCGCTGTCCGACAGAAAAGCGACCAGCGCGCCCTCGTCCTGCCGCGCGCGGATCAGCGCGACCGGGTCGCCGTCGAGGAGCTGCATACCGGCGCGGCGCGCCACCGCCTGCGCGGTCGCGGCGTCGCCGTGGCGGATCAGCGCGAGCGCGACGCCGCGCCGCCGCGCGGTCGCGACGAGGTCGGCGACGTCCCGCGCCAGGCGCGGGCGCAGGGCGAAGAGGGCACGCGGCCGGGGCTCGCCGGCGCGGCGCAGGGCCAGCAGCGTCTCGCCGCGGTGGCGCAGGCGGAGGGCGGCCGGGACCGCGTCGTGGTCGGTGGCCGGGCCGAGCGTGTAGCGCTCGCCGCCGATCGTCGCCGCGGCGACGCGCCCGTCGAACGTCCCGTCGCTCGCCTCCACCCGGTCGCCCGCGGGGAAGGCGCCGCCCCAGGGCGCGCCCGCCGCCGCGGCGACCCCGGCGGCATAGCCGAGCAACTCGGCGGGGTCTCCCTCCTCGCCCACCGGCAGCGTACCGGCGATCTCGTGCCCTTCGGTGAGCACGCGGGGGCCGTCGATCAGGAGGAGGTCGGGCCGGCGGACGACGCGGTGCGGGCGCGTGCCGACGACGGTGACGCCCGCGCGCAGCACCCGCGCCGAGGCGCCGGTGTTGGCCCCCTCGGTCGCGATGACCGAAGTGCGCGGCGTGACGAGGAGGAGTGCGGCGAAGGCACGGCCGAAGGAGCGCGTGACGACGGCGGTCAGCACCGCGTAGGCGAGCGACGCCGGGCCGAGCGCCTGCACGTAGCGGTCGTAGAGGGACGGGGTCGCCGGGACGTCGCGCTGCTCCGGCGCGAACGGAGCGCCACCCTGGAGGCCCACGACGAACGGGCCGCCGTGGACGCGGGAGCCCGCCCCGATGTCGCTGCCGGGGGCGAGCGGCGCCAGCCGGCCGTCGCGCCCGATCGCCGTTCCGGTCCCCTCGATTACCTGGCCGGCCAGCGGGCAGCGCTCGCCGGCCTCCAGCCGGATCACCGCGCCGGGGTGGGCCGCGGCGGCGTCGCCCAGCCGCTCCTCGTAGCGCTTCCAGGCCCGCCGCCGCGCCACCACCTCGGTCAAGAGGCGTAGCGCCTCCGCGCCGGTGACGGAGAGGCCGAGCGGGCTGCCGGAGAGGGCCAGGCTGACGATCGCGGCACCCTGGAAGAGGATGTCCGCCGTGTCGCGCCCGAGGAGGCGCCGGAGCCCGTTGCGCGTGATCGGGAAGCCCTGCACGATGCCGATGATGCCGGCGACCTGGGCGGCGGTCGCGCCGCCGGCCGGTGGGCTAGTCACCCCCAGGAGCCGCCGCGACGCGAGCAGCCCCAGCCCCAGGCCCGCGCCGACCGTCCGCGTGGCGCTCTGGATCAGCGGCGCCGGGTCGAGCGGGTGGCTCGGCTGGTCCTGGCCGGGGAGGTCGGGGAGCTCCATCCCGGTGATCTCGGCCAGGAAGTCCTCGAGGTCGGTCTGGTGGCTGTCGTACTCCACGAGCAGGCGACTGGTCAGCGCGCTCGCCGCGACCCGGCGGACGCCCGGCTGCTGTTGCAGGCGCTCGACGAGTTGCCGCGCCAGCGCCGGGTTGCCCTCCAGGCCGGGGACGGCGATGCGCGCCCGCCCGCGGTGGTCGCGCCGCTCGCGCAGCACGCTCGGCCGCGCCGACGGCAGCGCCGGGCGGGTCGCACCGGCGCGGGCGTCGCCGGCCGGCGGCTCCGCAGCGCGGACCGCGTCGAGCACGCGCTGCTGGTCGGTGGCCGCCGGGTCGAAGCCGATCAGGACGTTGCGGGTGAGTGGGTTGGCCTGCGCCGAGCGGACGCCGGGGATCTGCCGCAGCCGCGCCTCCAGGGCGTGCTCCCCCTGGCCGGACCACTCGGGCAGATGGACGCGCACCCGGCCGGGCAGGGCGCGCAGCACGCGGGGTTCCTCCGGCACGGTCTGGACGGCAGCGCTCATCGCT
>DASSSV010000426.1:0-5230 GCA_035708265.1 Thermomicrobiales bacterium
GAGACGAGTCCCCCCCAGGATTGGGGAGACAGGGGGGCTGTCACCGGCGCTCACCCCCCAACCGCCGGCTCCCAGGCCGCGCGGGTCGCCTCGCGCGGCGCCTCCACGACCTGCAAGATGCCCTCGGGGCTGCCGAGGACGCCCACCGCCCGCCGCGCGGCGTCGTAGCGCGGCCAGGCGCCGTGCGCGGCGGTGCTCGGGTCGCCGGCGTGCGCGAAGGCGGCCCAGATGGCGCGCATCGCCGCCGAGAGCCTCTCCTCGGCCGGCCCGGCGCCGGTCTTGGGCGCCATGAAGGGCTGATCGAACGTCCCGAAGACGAAGGGGATCTCCAGCGTATGCGGGCAGCCGACGCCGGGGAGCGGCGACGGGTGCGCGAACTCGTAGACGAAGGCCGCGCCGTCGCGCGCCGCGTGGTCCGCCGCCCAGGCCGCCACCGGCGCACGGAAGGTGCCGTCGGTGCGAACGTCGAGAAAGCGCTCCGCCGCGCTCGCGGCCGGCATGGCCGCGCGATAGGCGTCCGCGAGCGCGGCTGGGTCGAGCGCGGTCGCGTCGGGGTAGATCCCGGCCAGGAAGTCCGCGACGGCGGCGTTGAGGTCCGCGTCGCCGGCCGGCAGCGGCGCGCCGGGGAGCTGTTCGCCGGCCGCGTTCGCCAGCGTGTGCCAGAAGCGGGACTCGTCGCGGTTCGAGCCGGCCAGCAGCGGCAGGTCCGCGGGCGGGCTCCCCACGATGGGGACGAGGTCGTCTTCGCGCACCGGCGTCGCGCCGGCGAGCCGCGGCGGCCACGCCGGGCGGCGGGACACCGCCTGCTCGGCCTCGTAGAGTGCCCAGGCCGGGACCGCCCGCAGGTCGCGCACGGCGACGCCGAGCTCCGCCGCGACCGCCTCGGCGTAGGCCGCGGCCAGGTCCGGCGAGCCGGCGTCGCCGACGCGCCGCGCTGGGCTCTCGGCGAGCAATCTGTGCAAGAGTCCGCGGTTGGCCGGGTGGCGCGCGAGGTGCGCCAGCGACATCGCGCCAGCCGACTCCCCGACCAGCGTGACATTACCGGGGTCGCCGCCGAACGCGGCGATGTTCTCCCGGACCCAGCGCAGCGCGGCGAGCTGGTCCTGCAGGCCCCAGTTGGCCCAGTGGCCGGTGTCGGGGTCGCGCAGGTCGGGGTGGGCCAGCCAGCCGAGCGCGCCGAGGCGGTAGTTGCACGTCACGACGACCAGGTCGCCGTCGCGGGCGAGGCGCGTCCCGTCGAAGCAGGGCAGCGCGCCGTGGCCGGTGCGGAAGGCGCCGCCGTGGAGCCAGACCAGGACCGGCCGCGCGCCGTCGCGGCCGGGCGTCCAGACGTTGAGGTAGAGGCAGTCCTCGTCGGGGTCGCCGTCGTTCTCGTAGATCCAGGCGCTGCCGCCGCTGAGGCGCTGGAGGCAGGACGGCCCCGGCGCCGTCGCGTCGCGCACGCCCGTCCAGGGCGCCACCGGCGCGGGCGCTCGGAAGCGCCGCTCGCCGGCCGGCGGCGCGGCGAATGGCACCCCCAGGAACCGCGTGGCGCCTCCCGCCACCTCCCCGCGCACCCTGCCCGCCGCGGTCTCGACGACCACCTCGCCCACCATACTCATTCTTCCCTCCGCGAGGACGTCAGTTCCTCATCGCCACCGGCCGCGCCAGCATACGCGGGAATCTGGCGGGAGGCAATGGGAGCCCTCACCCCCGATCCCCCCTCTCCCAGGATTGGGAGAGGGGGTCGGGGGGTGAGGGCGAACGCTCGCGCCCATACGCTACAATAGGGCGATGGCCGCGGCGAGCGCGGCATGGGCAATGAGCAGCGATGAGCATAGAGGACGACCGTGGCGACGAGGACTCTCCCCCTGGCGCCGACCTGCCGCGTGGCGGCGGACGTAGCGCCGGACGATGACGGCGACGAGGCGGCGATCGACTTCGGCGAGGCACTGGCGCGCTCGGGGCTGCCGCGGGGGCAGGGGCGGCTGGCCGTCGTCGCGATGAGCGGCGGCGTGGACAGCGGCGTCTCGGCGCTGCTGCTGCGCGAGGCCGGTTTCCGCACGGTCGGGATCAACATGCGCCTCTTCACGCCGGAGGAGGGGCACAGCCGCTGCTGCTCGATCGACGACATGGAGGACGCCCGCGCCGTCTGCCGCGCGCTCGACATCCCCTTCTACCCGCTCAACATGGAGCGGGAGTTCATCGGCGCGGTCATCGAGCCCTTCGTCGACGCCTACCTGGCCGGCCGCACCCCGAATCCCTGTCTGGAGTGCAACCGCAAGCCGAAGTTCGCCTTCCTCCTCGGCCGCGCCCGCGCGCTCGGCGCCACCTACCTGGCGACCGGCCACTACGCCCGCGTCGCGCCGTTGGCCGACGGCACGCTCGCCCTACGCCGCGCCCACGACGCGCAGAAGGACCAGTCCTACGTCCTCTACACCTTCACGCAGGAGCAGCTCGGCCGCGTCCTCTTCCCGGTCGGCGGGCTGACCAAGCCGGAGGTCCGCGCGCTGGCGCGCCGCCACCGCCTGCCCGTCGCGCAGAAGGCGGAGAGCCAGGACATCTGCTTCGTGCCCGACGGCGACTACGCCTCGTTCGTGCTGCGCCGTCGCCCCGGCGTCGCCGCGCCCGGCCCGATCGTCGCGCCCGACGGCCGCGTCCTCGGCCAGCACCGCGGCCTGATCCACTACACGGTCGGGCAGCGCAAGGGGCTCGGCGTCAGCGGCCCGGAGCCGCTCTTCGTCATCGCGCTCGACACCGAACAGAATCGCCTCGTCGTCGGCACGCGCGACCAGCTCGGCTTCACCGCCCTCACTGCCAGCCGCGTCAGCTACATCGCCGGTCGCGCGCCCGCCGCTCCCATCCCGGTCCTGGCTGTGCTACGCTACCGCGGCCAGGCGCTGCCGGCGACGCTGGCGCCGCTCGGCCCCGACACCGCCCGCGTGGCCTTTGGGGAGCCGCCGCGCGCCGCCGCGCCCGGCCAGGCCGTCGTCTTCTACGACCCGGCCGACCCCGACCGCGTGCTCGGCGGCGGGACGATCGAGGCGACGGAGCGCGCGTGCGCGTAGCCCGCGCGCCGGCCGGTGGCGCGCGACTTGCGTGCGCGCCGGGAACGGGGGGAGAGCGTGTCTCCTGCGGTGACCCTGACCCTCGCGCTGGGGAGCATCTACGGGCTCCTGTGCCACGCCTTCGTCGGCCGGCGCTGGCGGCAGTTGCCCCTCTACTGGGCGGTCGGGGTCGCGGGCTTCCTGGCGGGGTACGCGGTCGCCGTGGTCAGCGGCCTGGACCTGCTGTGCCTGGGCGCGGTGCCGCTGCTGACGACCACGCTGGGCTCGCTCGCCGCGCTGGCGGCGACCGCCTGGTTGGTGCGGCGCCCGGCGCGCCCGCGGGCGGTCCCCGAGCGCTGAGCGGCCAGGTCGACGACAGACGGGGAGGAGCGCGCGCATGAAGAAGTGGGCGATCATCGGCGGCACCATCGCGGTCGTCCTGTTGATTGTCATCATCGTCCTGCTCTACCTGGGCGACGCCGGGCCGATCACGGCCCGCCTGCGCGACATCTCGATCATCTTCATCTCGCTGCTGGGGATCCTCGGCGTGATCCTCATGGCCGCGCTCGTCGGCGCGGTCCTCTGGCTCGTCTTCACCATCAAGGACAAGGTCGTCCCGCTGCTGGAGACGCTGACCGAGACCGCGTCGCGGCTGAAGGGGACGACCGAGTTCATGACCGAGCAGGCCGTGCAGCCGGTCATCCGCGTCGCCGGCACCGTCGCCCGGATGCGCGCGGTGACCAAGACCGTCACCGGCGGCAAGCGGCGGCCGGTGGCGCGGAAGAAGGGAGAATTGAGAAGTGAGAAGTGAGATAAACGCAGCGTGAAGGCGCGCGGTTGAACCGAGGCTCTTCACTCTTCTCACTCCTCATTTCTCACTTCGGCAAGGGGGGAGGCGATGGCGACGCGCGAAGACCAACTGCAGGCCCAACTCGATCAGTTGCGCCGGCAACTCGCCGACCGCGACAGCCAGGAGAGCAACCTGCTTAGTTTCCTGGGCGGACTGGCGCTCGGCACGCTGCTCGGCGGCGCGCTCGCGCTGATCCTCGCGCCGCAGTCGGGCGAGGAGACCCGCGGCCAGCTCCGCGATACCAGCATCCAGCTCAAGGAGCGCGCCTCCGGCGTGGCCGGCGGGCTGCCGGGCCAGGCTCAGGATGCGCTCGGTCAGGTCAGGGAGCGCGCGCAGTCGCTCGGCGAGCGCGCGCAGGACCAGGTGCAGCACATCGCGATCAAGGCGCCGTCCGCCGACGAGGCGAAAGGTCGGGCGCAGCAGGCCGCGTCGACCGCCGCGGGCCGGGCGGCCGACACGGCGCGGGAGGCCAGTGCCATGGGCGAAGACAGGACGCAGGACGCGCGCGACGCCACGGCCAGCCGGGCGCAGACGCCGCCGCCGGCCGACATCGACGAGCGCCGCGGGTCGATCGGCGGCACCGGCTCCGAGGTCAAGGCGGCGGCGGCCGACAAGTCCAGCGCGGCCCGCGAGGCCGCCGAGCAGCAGGCCGGCGACCTCAAGGAGTCGGCCGGGCTGGGCAAGTCGGCGGCGCAGAGCCCGACGGAGCGGGGCCAGGGCAGCCGGCCGGCGCGCCCGCACTGACGCGCCCGCACGCGGGACCGAACGGGGGAGAGGCGGAAGCCTCTCCCCTCGTCATACGGTGGTTGCAACCGGCGGCACGACCCTTGCCGGCGCGTCGACCCCACCCGTTCTCAACACCGTGAAGGAATTTGCCGGTGCGTAACCCGCTCAACGCGCTCCTGCTGCTGATCCCCCTGGCGATCGCCGGGCGGCTGCTGCACTGGCCCGCGCTGGCGATCTTCATCCTCAGCGGCCTGGCGATCGTGCCGCTGGCGAAGTGGATGGGCACGGCGACCGAGGAACTGGCCGTCCACGTCGGGCCGGGGCTCGGCGGCCTCCTCAACGCCACCTTCGGCAACGCGACCGAACTGATCATCGCCATCTTCGCCCTACAGGCCGGGCTGCTGGAGGTCGTCAAAGCCTCGATCACCGGCTCGATCGTCGGCAACCTCCTCTTCGTCCTCGGGCTGGCGCTCCTCTTCGGCGGCTTCCGGCGCGAGCGGCAACTCTTCAACCGCACCGCCGCCGGTGCCAGCGCCGCGCAGCTCACCCTCGCCGCGATCGGCCTGCTGATCCCCGCCGCTTTCCTCTACACGCTGCGCACGACCAACGCGGGCGAGCGCGCCGGCCT
>DASSSV010000427.1:0-4044 GCA_035708265.1 Thermomicrobiales bacterium
GCCGACGCGCTCGACCGGGCGCAACTGGAGGCCGCGCGCGACGCCGTGCTCGCGCGCTGGGGACACGTGGATATCCTGGTCAACGCCGCGGGCGGCAACGTGCCGGCCGCGACGCTGAGCGACGACGCGCGTGTCTTCGACCTGCCGCTCGACGCCTTCCGCCAGGTCTTCGACCTGAACCTGCTCGGGACGCTGCTGCCCTGCGAGGTCTTCGGCGCGGCGATGGCCGACCGCACCGACGGCCCGCCGCGCGGCTGCATCGTCAACATCTCCTCGATGGCCGCGCAGCGGACCCTCACCCGCGTGATCGGCTACTCCGCCGCGAAGGCCGCGGTAGACAACCTCACGCGCTGGCTGGCGGTCGAGCTGGCCCGCCGCCACGGCGCCGGGCTGCGCGTGAATGCCATCGCGCCCGGCTTCTTCATCGGCGAGCAGAACCGCGCGCTGCTGCTCGACGACGACGGGAGCCTGACCGCGCGGGGCGCGACGATCGTCGCGCACACGCCGGCCGGGCGCTTTGGCGAGCCGGAGGAGCTGGCCGGCACGGTCCTCTGGCTCTGCGGGCCGGGCGCCAGTTTCGTCAACGGCGTCGTCGTCCCGGTCGACGGCGGCTTCAGCGCCTTCAGTGGGGTGTGAGCGATGGCTGCGACGCTGACCGAGACCGCGACGCCGCTGATCGGCGCCGGCTACGCCGACCGCACGCTGACCGACGACGAGGTCGCCGGCATCGTCGGAGCGGCGTTAGCGCGGCCGGACCTCGACGGGCGGCGGACGCTCGCGATCGTGCCCGACGGCACGCGCACCGCGCCGATCGACCGACTCTTCCGCCTGATCCACGGCGCGCTGGCGGCGCGCGTCCCGGCGCTCGACTTCCTGATCGCGCTCGGCACGCACCAGCCGCTCTCGCCGGAGCAGATCGACCGGCGCTTCGGCGTGACCCCGGCGGAGTGGGCCGGCGAGTTCCGCGACGTCCGGGTCTTCAACCACGAGTGGGACCGGCCCGAGACCTTCGTCACGCTCGGCACGATCCCGGCCGACGAGGTCGCGGCGATCAGCGGCGGGCGGCTGCGCCGGACAGTGGATGTGCGCGTCAACCGCCTCGTCCTCGACTATGACCAACTCATCGTCTGCGGCCCCGTCTTCCCGCACGAGGTCGTCGGCTTCTCCGGCGGCAACAAGTATTTCTTCCCCGGCATCAGCGGGCCGGAGGTGATCGACCTCTCCCACTGGCTCGGCGCGCTGATCACCAGCGCGGCGATCATCGGCACGCCGGGCGTCACGCCGGTGCGCCGGCTGATCGACCGCGCCGCCTCGCTGATCCCGACGCCGAAACTCTGCTTCTCGCTGGTCGTCGCGCCGGGCACGACCCGACTCGCCGGGCTCTACTTCTCGGCGCCGGAAGCGTCCTGGGCGGCGGCGGCCGACCTCTCGGCGCAGATCCACGTCCGCTACGTGGACCACCCCTTCCGCCAGGTCCTCTCGGTGATGCCGCCGATGTACGACGACATCTGGACGGCGGCGAAGGGGATGTACAAGGTCGAGCCGGTCGTCGCCGACGGCGGCGCGGTCATCATCTACGCGCCGCACATCACCGAGTTCAGTTACACCCACGGCCCGCTGCTGGCCGAGATCGGCTACCACGTCCGCGACTACTTCACCGGCCAGTGGGAGCGCTTCGCGACCTACCCCGGCGGCGTGCTGGCGCACAGCACCCACCTCCGCGGCGGCGGCGCCTACGACCCGGTCGCCGGCGAGCGCCCGCGCATCCGGGTCACGCTGGTGACCGGCATCTCGCCGGAGCGCTGCGCCGCGCACAACCTCGGCTACCGCGACCCGGCGACGATCGACCCGGCCGACTTCGCCGGCCGCGAGGACGAGGGTATCCTGCTGGTGCCGCACGCCGGCGAGATGCTCTATCGGCTGCGGCCGCCGGCGGGGCGTTAGCCCGCCGGCTCCGGCGTCAGCTCCAGGCGGACGGTCGCCTCGCGCATCGGCTGGCGGAGCGCGAAGTGAACGCGCGTGACCGGCGTGGGGCCCTCGGCCAGGTCGACGTCGGGGATGACCTCGACGCGCGGCGCGACGACCGCCGGGTCGTAGTCGACGCGCAGCGCGCCGCGCTCGCCCCGGAGCACGAGGGCGCCCTCGCCGGCCGGCTCGGCGCGCCCGAAGGTCGTCAGCACGCTCTCGAACTCGCCGGGCGCCGTGGCGAACTGCACCGCGTCCTCCAGCGTGACGTGACCGCGCGGCGGCTCGCGGCGGAGCGCGACCGCGCGGCGGAGCGCGACGAGATCCGCCTCGGTCGGGTAGGCGTCTTGCAGGTCCAGCACCAGCGCGTCCTCGGCGTCGGTCTCGCGGCGCTCCAGGAGGCGCGCGGCGCGCGCGCGGCCGGGGCGCTGCGCCTGGCCGTTGACGACCGGGACGGGGTGGCCGAGCGACGAGTTGACCAGGTGGTCGTAGCGCTCGGGGCCGAAGTAGGCGCGCGTGTAGCGCCCGCGCCCGAGATCGGCCACCAGCGACTCGCCGCCGAGGTGGACGATGAAGGTGCCGACGTCGTTCTGGTTGTGCATCTCCTGGTTGTGGCCGCCCTTCGCCGCCAGCACCAGCGCGTCGGGGTCGGCCGGGTCGTGGCGGGCGATCAGCCACTGCATCCCGCGGAAGTAGTCGCGGCGCGCGGGGACGTGGTCACCGGGCGGCTCGGGGGCGGGGCGCCAGACGAGCGCGCGGAGTCGCCAGGCGAGCTCGTGGCGCCCGTTCGGCTGGCTCCGCGCCAGCGGCATCAACTCCGGCAGGTCGAGCCGGCGCGCCAGGTAGGCCAGGTGCGCGGCCTCGAAGCGGACGTCGCGGTCGCAGTCGGAGAAGTTGACCGAGCGGCCGGGGCTGAGGGCGGTGCGCAGGGGGTAGCGCGCGATCTGCCGGATGCGCTCGCCGTCGAGCGGGCGCACCGCGCCGCCGGTGCGGTGTTCGAGGAGGTGGGCCAGGATCGTGTAGTAGCCGAAGCCGTAGCTCCAGTAGCCCGGGCCCTCGCTGGAGCCGCCGTCCTCGTCGAAGGTCGCCAGGTAGTCCTCCAGCGAGCGCAGGCCGCGGGCGATCAGCTCGGCCAGCCGGGCCGGGTCGGCCTCCAGATAGGTCGCCGCGCCGACGACGCCGCCGACGCAGACGGCGGTCCAGTTGTTGACCGTGCGCTCGGCGGTGTTGTAGAGCCACCAGGCGTCGTGGCGGGTGAGGAAGGGCGTCAGGCAGCGGCGGTCGACCTCGTCGCGGATGCGCTTGCCGAGCGCGGGGTCGAGCCGCGCGCCGACGAGGGCATCGGTCTCGGCGAGCTGGAGCGCGGTCATCGCCGCGCCGAGGTCGATCACGGGGCGGGCGACGTCGGTGAGGACGCGCTGGTGGGCCGGCAGCACCCAGGCGCTCTCCTCGCAGATCGCCCAGGCCCAGTCGAGGATCGGGTCGAGGAAGCGGCCCCTGCTCTCCAGGCACTCGGCCAGGACCAGCGCGGCGAGGGCGTCGCGGCGGCGCTCGCGCGGGTGCTGGTAGCCGTCGCGCTCACCGGTGCGGTCGAACTCGAGGAAGAGGGTGGCGGGGAGCGCTGGGATCGGCTCGCGCGCAGCCGCCTCCGCCCGCGCGACGAGCGCCGCCGCGCCTTCCGCGCCGAGCGCGTCGCCGATCGCCGCCCAGGCGGCCCGGTCCGCCACGGGCGGGAACGGCGGCTCCGGCGCCGCCTCGCGCAGCGCCCGCTCGACGTCGATCGGGTTGTAGTGCCAGAGCATGGCTCCTCCTTCCCAGTGACGAGTGACGAGTGGCCCTCACCCCCCGGCCCCCTCTCCCAATGCTGGGCGAGGGGAGACCTCCGCCCGGGCGCCCCTCCTCACCTCCCCCTGGCCACTGCTCTGGAAGAGCAGCACCCTGTCTCCGCGGCGTCTCCCCCCTCGCCCAGGATTCGGCGAGGGGGACAGGGGGGTGAGGGCGAAGCCCCGAGGGCTTGCCTTGCCGGCGGTCGTGGGCTATATTATATACTATCATCGGCCGGGCAGGCCGAGTCACCGC
>DASSSV010000428.1:0-19714 GCA_035708265.1 Thermomicrobiales bacterium
AGCCAGCAGGAGATGGCGCGTCGCCGAACGCTGCTGGCTGACGGCCGACGGCTCACTCGTCACTCGTCACTCACCCGCCCGCCAGCCGGCCACGAGTTGCTTCACCGTCGCCGCGTAGCCGGCTGGGTCGTTGCCGTCGGCGGTCGGGGCGTAGACCGGGACGATCGCGTCGACCGTCGTCAGGCCCCATTCGCCGATGTAGAGGTCGCTGATGAGGCGGTACCAGTCCTCGATGCCCTCTTCCCAGGTCGCATACTGGCGGTAGCCCTGGTACGACTGGTAGCCGGCGGTCGCGCGGATGTTGCCGACCGATTTCGTGACGCGGGCCACGCCCTTGGTGCCGGCGCTGCTCTCGTGGATGAAGAAGGCCAGGCAGAAGGCCGGGTCGATGTGGTACTGGAGGCCGAGGGTGTACATCGCGCCGGCGGCGCCGACGGCCGGCGAGTGGTACTCGTTCAGCACCCTGGCGATCCCCGCGGCGTCGATCGAGGGCGGGTGCCGCAGGTCGAAGTTGTCGCCGCCGCCGTCGCCGCGCGCCGCGGCGGGCGCCCCGCCGTCGCCCTTGTTGGCGGCCGGCCCGGGTTGGGCGGGGGCCGGCGTCGCCGCGGGCGGGGCGCCATCGCCGCGGGCGGCGACGGGTGGCGGGGTCGGGGTGCCGAGTCCGGCCGCCGAGACGACCGGCGGGCTGCCCCAGGTCCCCTTGGCGGCAGGGCGGAAGAGTGGCACGAGGGCGAAGACGCAGGCGAGCGGCACGGCGATGGTCAGCAGGACGCGGAATCGGCTGGTGCGGGTCCGCATCAGTGGCCCCCTTCTTGGCTCTTCAGGCGCGCCAGTTCGTCCGACGTGATCGGGCGGAAGGCGCCGTTGTCGTTGATGTAGACCAGGCGCTCGTCGCGCACCTGCGCGATCAGGTCGGGCTTGCCGTCGCCGTTGACGTCCTCGACGCTGAGTTTCACGACCGTGAGGTCCTCGTCGCGACCGAAGAGATAGGGGCCGACGATGACCTGGGGCTTGGTGACGTCGCCACCCGGGAACTCCATGATCGTCACGCGCCGGTTGAGGTTGAGCGCGACGAAGTGGGTCGGGGTGCCGTTCGCCTCGTTGTGACCGACGAAGGCGTCGAGCTGGTAGGTGCGCGGGCGGCCGTAGTGCATGTCGTCGAGGCGCACGCGCGTCCAGCCGATCAGGCTGGTGATGCCGAGGTAGAGAAGGAGCGTCAGCACCCCGATCGCGGCGACCATGCCGAAGATCTTCGACAGGTCCGGTAGAGGCCGTGCCGGCGCCGGGGCCGGCGCGGCAGCCCGCGCCGCGCGCCGCCCCGCGGTCGGGGCCGGCCGCGCCACCGCGCCGCCCGCGTGGCCCTTCACCGCGGGGGCCACCGCGGTTGCCCCGCGCAGCGCCCGCAGCGGCGTCACCTCGGTGCGCTGCTCGTCGTCGTCGACCCACCACTCCGCCTGCCGGCGCCGTACCGCGCTCATGGTGTCCCCTCCCGACCGCCGCGGGCGGTCCGACTAGAACAAACACTAGAACAGGCTGGGCAAAAAAGAACGGCGCGCGGCCGTCCTCAGGGGAGCGGGCGGATCACCGCCGTGACCGTGCCCTGGAGGGCACAGTCCTCGCCGGCCGGGACGATGATCGGGGGCATCGCCGCGTTGGCCGGTTGCAGGCGGATGTGATCGCCCTCGTGGTAGAACTTCTTGAGTGTCACGCCGTTGTCCGCGAGGAGGGCGACGACGATCTCGCCGTTGCGCGCGGTCTGCTGCGGGCGGACGACGACCAGGTCGCCGTCGCAGATGTGCTCCTCGATCATGCTCTGCCCGCGGACGCGCAGGACGTAGGCGCCCTCGCCGCGCGCCAGGCCGACCGGGACGTCGTAGGTCTCGTCCTGCCCCTCGAGCGCCTGGATCGGCAGGCCCGCGGCGATCTCGCCGCGGATCGGCAGCCGGACGATGCCCGCCTGCTGCCGGGCCGCGCGGTCCACGACCTCGATCGAGCGGGCGCGATTGCCGCGCCGGCGGATGTAGCCCTTCCGCTCCAGCGCCTTCAGGTGGTAGTCGATCGTGTTGGTCGAGTTCACGCCGAGCCCCGCGGCGATCTCGCGCACCGTCGGAGTGAAGCCCTCGTAGGACTGGTACTGGCAGATGAACCGGTAGACGTCGCGCTGCCGGGGCGCCAGTGGTGCGCTCATCGCCCGCTCTCCTTGCCGTCCGGCCGCCGCGCGGCGGGCCGTTCCTCTCATCGCTGGCCGCAGTATAGAATAGAACATCTGTTCTTGTCAAGGGGTTGAGCGGGCTTGTTCTAGGCGTCCGTACGCGCGCTCGTCGCGCCCGCCACCCACCACGCCGTTCTACGCTGCGCGAAACGGCACGCCGTCTCGCGCGTATGGCCGGTAGCGGCGCATGGCCGTGCCCCGGCGCAGAGGGCCGGCGCGGGCGACGGGCCGCTCGCGCGCCGCGCCGGGAGGCGCCATGCCGGAGCGTTGGGATCGCGCGGACGCCTACGAAGCCTACGTGGGACGCTGGAGCCGGTTGGTCGCGCCGCGCTTCCTCGCCTGGGCCGGTGTGTCGGCCGGCGGAGCGACTCTCGACGTCGGCTGTGGCAGCGGGGCGTTGGGGCATGCGGCACTGGCGCACGGTGCGGCGCGCGTCGTCGGACTGGACCGCTCTCCCGCCTACGCCGCCGACGCGGCCGCCGCCACCGGCCGGTCGGCCTCCTTCGTCGCGGGCGACGCGGCGCGACTCCCCTTCGCCCGCGCCACCTTCGACGCCGCGGTGTCGGGCCTCGTCCTGAACTTCCTGCCCGACCCGGTCGCCGCGATGCGCGAACTCGCGCGCGTGGTCCGGCCGGGCGGCACCGTCGCCGCGTACGTCTGGGACTACGCCGGGCGGATGGAGCTGCCGCGACACTTCTGGGACGCCGCGACCGAGCTGGCCCCGGCGGTTGCCGGCCCGCTGGACGAAGGCGTGCGCTTCCCGCTCTGCCGGCCCGAGGCGCTGGCGGTGCTCTTTCGCGCGGCCAGTCTCGCCACCGTCGCGACCGCGGCGCTCGACGTCCCGACCGTCTTCCGCGACTTCGCCGACTATTGGAGCCCCTTCCTGGGCGGGCAGGGCCCGGCGCCGGGCTACGTGCTGAGCCTCGCGCCAGCCGCCCGCGCCCGCCCGCGCGAGCATCTGCGTCAGCGCCTCCCCCACGCCCCCGACGGCAGCGTCGCGCTGGTCGCCCGCGCCTGAGCCGTTCGCGGAGTGACGAGTGACGAGTCAGTGGCGAGCGATGAGCGATGGGTGGGACTGCAGGCGGGAGGGGCCGTGGCGGTCGAAGCGACGAAGGCCGCCTGCGCGGCCCGGCATTTGTACCGACCCGGCGCAGGCGGCCTTCATGCGGCATACAGCGCGGGTCCCGAGTGCGGCTAGCGCCACCGCCCGGGACCCGTGTCACTCTTCCTCGTCACTCGTCGCTCGCTACGCGTCGTCGCCGAGCTTGATCCAGCCGTGGCGCAGGGCGTAGATGACAGCCTGCGTGCGGTCGTTGACGGCGAGTTTGCGCAGGATCGAGGTGATGTGGTTCTTGACCGTCTGGTCGCTGATGGAGAGGAGGCGCGCGATTTCCTTGTTGGAGTTGCCGCGCGCGACGCAGTCGAGGATCTCGACCTCGCGCGGGGTCAGCGGGGAGAAGACCGTGTCGGAGGCCTCGTCCATCGTCGCCAACTCCCGGAACTGATCGAGCACCTTGGAGGCGACAAACGGGCGCGAGAGGACGTTCTCATTGATGAGGTATTCGCCGCGCCCGACGCGCCGGATCAGCGAGACCAGGTCGCTGGAAGCGATGTCCTTGATGGCGTAGGCCGACGCGCCGACCCGGATGGCGTTGAAGAGCTGCTCGTCGTCCTCGTGCAGCGTCAGCATGATGATCGCCATGTTCGGGTAGCGGCGCTTGAGGATGCGCGTCACCTCCAGCCCGTTCATGCCGGGCAGGTTGATGTCGCACAGCACCAGGTCGGGCATCAGGATGTCGGCCTGCTGGATGGCGGCCTGGCCGTCGGCCACCTCGCCGACGACCTCCATGTCCGGCTGGGCCTCGATGGTCCACCGCACGCCCTGCCGAAAGAGCGGGTGGTCGTCGACGATCAACAAGCGAATGCGGTTCATGCCCCTGTGGCCTCCTTGGCGCCCGGCCGGCCCCCCAGCCCGGTCACCGTGCCTCGCCGCGCGTCGCGGCCGCCGCCCCCGGCGCCCCCGCGCCGCGCGGCAGCATGAGCCGGATCGTCGCCCCCGCGCCGGGCTGGCTCTCGACCTGCAACTCGCCGCCGACCGCGGCGGCGCGCTCGGCCATCCCGCGCAGCCCGACGCCCGAGACGGTGGTGACCTCGATCTGTTGGGCGACGAAGCCGCGCCCGTTGTCGGCGATTGTCAATCGGAGCGCCGCTTCGCCGACCTCCAGCCGGATCGCCACCAGCGTGGCCCGCGCGTGCTTTTGGATGTTCTGCAACGATTCCTGCACGATGCGGAAGAGCGCGATCTCCTCCTCCTGGGTCAGCGGCGGCAGGCTTGCCGGCAGATGCACTTCCACGTCGAGGTGGAAGAAGGCGCGATAGTCGGCGATGTAGCGCTCCAGCGTCGCCAGCAGGCCGCGGTCGGCCAGGGTGGACGGGCGCAGGTCGAAGATGAAACGCCGCACCTCGACCAGCCCCTCGCGGACCATCGCCTTGAGCCGGCCGATCTCGTCCACCACTTGCTCGGGCGAGCGGCGCGCGATCTGCTCGCACAACTCCAGGCCGAGGATCGCGTTGGCGAGCACCTGCGCCGGCCCGTCGTGGACTTCGCGCGCCAGGCGGTGCCGCTCCTCCTCCTGCGCCCTGATCGTCGCGGTGCGGGCGACCAGCTTCCAGACGTCGAGCTCCTCCGAGGCTTCGCCGTGCGGGGCGAACTGGCTCCGGCTGACGGCGAGCAAGTTGTGCAGCCCGGCCATCTTCGAGGCGAAGGCGCTGCACTCGAGGAGTTGCTCGCCCAGCGCCTGCTCCTCCGCGCGGATCGCGCCGACGTCGAGCGCGCCGGCGCCCGCGCTGCCTGGCGCGTTGAGCCCCAGCGTCTCGACCAGTTCGGAGAGGCGGCGGCGCTCGACGTCGAGCCGGTTGCGCAGCCCCTCGACCTTCTGGGTCAACGTCGCCACGCGACCCTCGAAATCGGCGAGCGCCGCGAGTGCGTCGCTATTCAACTGCTCGACTTGCCTGGCATCGCCCATGCCGCGCCGGGCCTCCGACAACCCCCGCTCACCCCAGTGGACCTGCGGCCTACCCGCTCCGCCCGCTCGCGCCAGGCCCCGTGCGCATCATCGCACTGTCCCGCAAGTATAGCATTCCATCTAGGCTTGGCAAAAGTCGCTCTGCCCGCATGGATCGGGCCCCGCCACCTACCCCCAGCCTGCCCGGCGGCGGGCGGTCGCGGGCCGGCCGCCTGGGGGCTGGCGAGACCCGGGTTTGGGCCATCACGATCGCCTCTGCCTTCCTTCGATGCGCACCCCGATCCGGCTCGATTGCTGTGGCGCCCCCACTCTATCATACGCGGCGGAGGCGCACGGTGTTTGTGCCGCGCGGCCGGGCGCTACAGCGTGTTGATGGCGCGCGCCACCAGCACGCCGATGACGAGCAGGGAGACGAGCGATTGCGTCATCATCAAGAGTTTGGCGCGTCGGGAGAGGACCATCGTGTCGGTCGGGCTGAAGGCGGTGCTGGTGTTGAACGCCAGGAAGAGGTAGTCGATGAAACCGGGGGACCAGTCCCGCGCGTGGGACCCGCCTTCGGTCATCTGCGGGAAGATGAAGTCGGTGCTGACGTGGTGGCGCGGGCGGCGCTTGGCCGGCCCGCCCGAGTCGATCTCCCAGTACCAGAGCGCGAAGGTGAGGATGTTCCCGACCCACAAGAGCGCCGCGTCGCGCAGCAGCGCCGGCGCCGCGACCCCCTTGCCCGGCAGGCGGATCGCCAGGAGGGCGACGCTGGCGATGACGGCCAGCGTGATCAGCGTCAGCAGCGCCAGGCCGAGGGGCCGGGCGACGTCGTGCCGCCCGCGCACCAGCGCGACTGTCAGCGGCACGTTCGCCAGGGCGACGATGGCGAAGAGCAGCCAGGGCGGCCCGAAGCGCAGTCGGGACGACACGAGCGCGTAGACGACCCCGACGGCGAGCGTCGCGAGCGCGGCCGGCCAGCGCGCCGCGCCGCGCTCCACCCCCTGCGCCATCCGCTCGACACCGCCCTCGCGGCGCGACGCCGGCGGCTCGTCCGGTGGAGTCGCCGGTCCCCTATCCATCGCCACGTCCCGCCCCGCCGCGCGGCGGGGCATTGTCACCCGAGCGCGGCGCGGCCTATACTCGCCCGGCGAGCGGTACCGGCAGGGTGAGGCGCGACAGGAGGTCGGGACGGCGATGGGCGAGACCGCGCAGACCGACCACCCCGCCGGCGACGCCGCGGCGCGCCCGCGGGGCTCCCGCCTGCGGGCGGCCGTGCTGTGGGAACAGCACATGGCGCACTCGGCGCACCTGCCCCGCTTCCTCGTCTGCCTCGCCTTCCTGGTCACCTTCCTGCTCGTCCGCGGCATCACCTACAGCATCCGCTACCACTGGCTGCCCGTCCTGCATGACGTGCAGACGAAGGGCGGGCTGCACATCCACCACCTGGTCTGGGGTGTCCTGCTGCTGCTCGTCGCCGGCTACCTCGCGATCGAGTTCGATTCCCCGCGCTGGCGCGGCGTGGTCGCCGTGCTCTACGGCGTCGGCGCGGCCCTCGCGCTCGACGAGTTCGCCCTCTGGCTGAACCTGGAGGACGTCTACTGGGCGCGGCAGGGCCGCGAGAGCCTGGACGCCATCGTCCTCGCCGCCGCGCTCTTCTTGCTGACGATCAGCGCGCACCCCTTCATCCGCGCGTGCGGCCGCGAGGCGCGCGCGGTCTGGCGCGCCCGCGCGCGGCGGCCGGCGCCCGGCCCGCCGGCCGGCCGCTGATTCGCCCCGACTCACCAGTCCTCGAGGGCGCGCTTCTCGGCGCTCAGGAGCCCATCGAAGTCGAGGGGTGGCGTGTGCGCGGTGCGCAGGATCATCACCGCCTTGCCGGGCGTCGGGACGAGGCCGGCCGGAGTCCGCACGGCGGTGGGGCCGCGCCAGGGCTCCCAGCCGAGTCGGGCGTAGAACGATGCGCGGGTGGTCGAGAGGCCGCCGAGGGCGTAATCCCGCGTCTCGGCCGCCAGGCGGCGCATCACGGCGCTGCCGATTCCGCGCCCCTGCGTGGCCGGCTCGGTCGCGACGGCGCCGACGTAGAAGCTGCGCAGGGGCGGCTGGCCGGGCGGCTGGAGCCAGCGCGTCGCCCAGCAGGCGTGGCCGACGAGTCGCCCTTCGAGCCGGGCCAGCACATGCCCCGCGTCCGGCGGCAGGAGATCGAACCGCCCCGCGAAGTCCTCGTCGAACGCGCACGTGCAGAGCGCGACGATCTCCTCCCGCTCGCCGACCGTTAGCGCGGCGGCCGGGCGGACGGCCAGGTCGAGCGGGAGGTCGGACTGCTCCGGGTGCTGCATCGCGTCCTCATCGCGCCGGCGACTGAAGTCGCCGCTCAGGGCGCCTCACGGCACCACGAAGGCCGCCTGCGGCGACTAGGAGAGGGGGCCGCGTCCCAACCCGCGGAGGCGGGTTTCGCGGCGAGCGCGAGCGAGCCCCTAGCCGCGGGTTCAATCGCGGGCGCAACCGCGGTGACTAGCCGAAGCTGCTGCCGCCGCCGCTCGACCCGCCACCGCCGCCGCTGAAGCCGCCGCCCCCGCCGAAGCCGCCGCCGCTCCAGCCGCCGAAACTGCCGCCGCCGCCCCCCTGGTTGCCCCCGCCGCCGAAGACGCTGGCCGCGGAGTCGAGCATCCCCATCAGGCTGTCGCTCATCGACTGCAAGCCGCCGCCGCCCGCGTCGCTGAGGTCCTGCAAGGAGGGTGGCGACCAGCCGTCGCCACCGCCCTGGCCGCCGTTGCCGGGCTGGTGCTGGCCGCCGGGGAACATCATCGGGCCGCCGTAGTAGCCGCCGGGGCCATAGTAGCCGGGGCCGTAATACCCGCCCGGGACCGGCACCGGCAGGATCATCGGGCCGCCCCACCAGGAGGGCGCTGGCGTGTCCACTGCGGCGAACTTCTTGATCCAGCTCTTGTCCAGGCCGAACGCGGTCGCGTAGGGTAGGTACTTCTCGAAGATGCCCTTCGACGCCGCGACGTCGTCGTACTTCTCCAGGTTCTCCAGGTAGCGGCGGAAGGCGCGCCACTTGGCGGCCTCCTCGGCGCCCCGCTCGGTCTTGGCGGGCATGGCGTTGGCCAGCGAGCGCATGGCCAGCCCGATGATGAAGAGCGCCGCCGCCGGCACGATCTGCCAGCTCCCCAGCCCGGCCAGGATGACGTTCAGGCCGAGCCAGATGCCGACCGCCAGGACCATCAGCACCGTGCTGAGCGCGCGATAGCGGCTCCGCGTCGTCTCCGGGCTGACGGTGAAGAAGCCCTTGTCGACCACCTCGCGGTAGAGCTGCGACTTGAAGTAGGGCAGCGCGGCGGTGAAGCGCTGCTTGGCCTCGCTCAGCCGGACCTGCGTCGCGTCGCCCGGGAAGAGGGTGCCGACCAGCGTCCGCTCGTAGTCGGTCAGCGGCTCGTTCGAGTCGAGCTTCTCGACCGCGTAGTCGCGCGAGGCGCCGAGCCCGGTGCCGAGGAAGCCGCCGGTGTTCGTCTCCCCGATCCGCAGCACCCCGCGCCGACCGAGGTCGGTGAAGGTCGCCAGGACGTCCTGCAGGTCGGCGCGCTCGTCGAGGAGCGTGCCGGCCGTGCCGGGCCCGAGGTCGCTCGGCGGCTCGCGCAGGTAGTCGGCGACGAGGCCGGTGTAGCGGTCGCGCCCGCGCAGGTACCAGAGCAGGTAGAGGCCGATGCCGCCGCCGATCAGGATGAAGAGGCCGAGCGCGCCGAGCAGGAGGTTGACCAGGTTGCGGTAGGCGGCCTGCCGCGCGTCGGCCTGGGCCTGCTGCTCGAAGCGCGCCTGCCAGGGCGGCGGCGCGGCGCTGACCAGGCCGTGCGGGAAGCCGACCTTGATCTCCAGCCCCTTGCCCTGCGGCACCGACCCGGCCGTGAAGCGGACCGTTCGCGGGTCCACGACCGTCGACCTGGCGCCCGCGCCGCGCGAGTCGAGCTGGAGCTTCGACTGGTCCACGTTGCCCGGCAGGTGGACCGTCACCGTCGAGGCGGCGACGTCGGCGGCGAGGCCGGGCGGCAGCGCGACCCAGTCGAGCACGTCGGTGTCGGGGCTGATTCGCAGGCCGCCGATGACCGTGTACGCGAGCGTCCAGGTGCGGGTCGCGCCGCTCGTCGGCGGGTAGTTCCACAAGATCTTCAGGTTGGCGCCGGAGCGCGACGTCGTGAAGGTGTCGGCCTGGTTCGTCGCCGTCGGCGTCAGCGAGTAGGCGGTGCCGCCCTCGCTGAGGGCGATGTTCTGTATGTCGACGACGTTGGTCATGTCTATCGTGCGCGAGGCGGTGTGGAAGGTGCCGCTGAGGAACGCGACCGCCTGGGTCTCGGTGACGCGGAAGTTGCCGCTCGGGTCGATCGCGATGTCGACGTCGAAGCGGTTGTAGCGCACCGCCTGCTCGGCGGAGGCGGCGGGCGCGGGCGCGCCGAGGCCCACCGGCGCCGCCAGGGCGACCAGCAACAGCAGGGGGATCAACCAGCGGATTCGCACGGCGTTCCTCACTCTCGCCGCGGGCCCCTGGCCCGGCGGCCGGATCCGGTCTTGGGTATAAGTGTACCCCACCCCGCGTGGGCCGTGGGGCGTGGGCGGTGGAGCGTGGAGCGGGCCGGCGCGGTGCGGGGCCGGGCGATGGCACGCCCCCTCGTCGCGGCCGGCCCGGCGAATGCCTACCCCACGCCAGCCTCATGTACGGGGCGGCGCGACACCGGGTGCCGGCGCGGCGGGCTCAGGCGCCGGGCAGGTCGCGCAGGTAGCGCGCGGCCCAGGCATCGAACTCGCGCGAGACGACCGTGACCTCGGTCGCGCGGAGGTCGCCGGCGCGGGGCAGCGCTGTGACCGCGACGCCCCCGCCGCCGCCCTCGAAGACGACCTCGTTCCACGACGACCTGGCGACCGCCAGGCCGAGGTCACCGCCCGGACCGAAGGCCGCGCGCGCCCGGCGTAGCGCCTCCTGCGGCGCGAGCCGCGTCGTCTTGCTCAGGCGAAGCATCAGTGCCGTTGGCCGCCGGGTAGCAGAGTCGTAGTATGCGCCCTTCGGCCGGCGCTCGTGGGCGCGGCTGGGGACCAGGCATCGAGGCGTGGGCAGCCCATGCCGGGGGGGCGGCCCCCGGAGTAGCCCACCCGCCAGAGGGCGAGGACCGTGGGCCAGCAACGTGCGTGCGGCATCGCGACATCCCCCGCCAGGAGCCGATCGGGCCACCCATGCCCGGCGAGGACAGCCTCGCAGGATGGAACGGCGCGGCGGATGCGGAGTTGCGGGTGCCGGCCGGGCTGCGGGAGGAACCGGCCGGCCCGACCGCGACGACGTTAGCGGTAGGTGCCCTGGTTGGCGAGGTCGTCGAGCGTGTGCGGGGTGTGGTCGTGCGCCGGCACCCACTCGCGGCTGTATTCGAGCGTCTTCGCCTCGCGGCTCTCGACCGGCACCGGCTGGGGGTTGATACCATTGAGCGAGAGGAGATAGTACTCCCCGTCGTCCCCGACGGCGAGGAGACGGCGGCGATCGACGATGGAGCTGGCGACGACGCGATAACGCAGGGCGCGCATGGCGAAACTCCTCAGGTAAAATCCTCCCGTCGTTCGGGACGATTGTACGCAACCCGCGCGTCCGTCGGTATCACCCATTCGTACTTTTCGCGCAGAAATGGGCAAGCGGGAGCAGAAAGGGGCAGGCATGGCCGCGACGACCGCATCACCCTCGTGGTACCTGCTGGTCTTCACCGCGATGGGGTTCTTCCTGACGACCTTCGCCGCGATCGTCTCGCACATGCCGCGCGTGCCGCGGCAGCGCGGCCTGATCGCCGTGATGGTCATCGCGGCGCTGGCCTCGCTGACCACCCTCATCATGACCCAGGTGCAGGAGGGCTCGAAGGCGGTCTACGACCTGCTCGGCGGGGTGCTGCTCCTCGCCATCGCCGCCGGGGTGGCGGACCTCTTCTACTACGTCCAGGCGCGCCGCGCCAAACTGGCGGGCGCGAACTGGTCCCTCTACGTCGCCCTGGCCCTGTTCGTCTTCGGCGCGCTCGGCCTCATCGCCAATTACGGCGCGACCGGCTGAGGCGGAGTGACGAGTGACGAGTGACGAGTGAGACGGGGGACGAAAGACGGAGGACGGAGGAAAGGCGCCCGCTCTGTGCTCGTCCGTCGTCCGTCGTCCGTCTCCCCGTCCCCTCGTCACTCATCACTCGTCACTCGCGCGGCCGGAGCCAGCCCGCCTTGACTGACGACTCGACCCGATCCTCGGCGGGGCCCTCCTTGACGTCGCCCAGGTCGGTCGGGCCGACCAGTTGCCCGGTGCGCCGGGTCGTCAGCAGGTTGGCCGAGAGCCCCTGCAGGTAGACCCGGTCCCCGACGATGCCGCCGATCGCCGTGCGCGGGAAGAATTGCCCCCTGACGATGATCCCGTCGCCGGCGAGTTTCTCGACCGGCCCGATCAGGACGTTGTCGGTGCCGTAGACCTGCATCCCGACCCAGAACTCCGAACCGCTCATCGCCGTCCTCCTCGTGTCGCGTCTGCCGCGCTCGCCCCCGTCGCGGGGGCGCTGTCCCTCTCCCGCTATTGTCCCTGGTGTGGGGCAAAATGTCATCAGGGCGCGGGCCAGTCCCGTACAATGGCGGGCGAGGCCGGGCGCCGCGCGGCGGCGCGAGGATGACGAGGGACGGCGGATGGCGGCACTCTGGGCGAGCCTCGGTGACACCGTGCGCGGGCTCATCACCACGCACCCGCTGGCGCTGGTCGCCGCGGTGCTCTTCTTCGAGGAACTGGGCGTGCCCAGCCCGATCCCCGGCGATTTCATGATGCTGCTGGCGGGGATCCAGGTCCGAAACGGCGTGTTCCCGCTCTGGCTGATCCTCGTGATCGAGGAAGGCGCGACGATCGCGGGGAGCACCGGCCTCTTCCTGCTCAGCCGCCGCGTCGGCCGCTCGCTGGTCGTCCGCTACGGTTGGCTGCTGCACCTGGGGCCGGCGACGCTGGCGAAGGCGGAGGCGGCGATCCGGCGCCAGGGCGGGCGCGCCGTCCTGGTCGGGCGGCTCATCCCGGGCCTGCGCGTCATCACCCCGGTCGCGGCGGGCGTGCTGGGGATGCCGCTGCGCTCCTTCGTGCCGGCGCTGGCCGTGGGCGGGTTCGTCTACCTGCTGGTCGTCACCCTGCTGGGGATGCTGGTCGGGCCGCTGGCGCTGGCCTTCTTCGAGCGCGTGGGGTTGCCGACCGGCGCGCTCGTCTCCCTCGGCATCGTGCTCGTCGGCTGGTATATCGTGCGCAGCCTCAAGCGCGAGTTGCCGTCCTTCGCACAAGGAGGGGCCGGCGCCGCGGTCGCCTCCCGCGTGGACGGCCTGCTCGCCGGCATGGCCGCGCTGCTGTTCACCAACGGCGTGACCGGCGTCGCGGCCTTCGTCCTGCAGTTCTTCGGCTATGCCGTGCCGCTCGGCGCCGAGGAGGTCGGGTCCGGGCTGCGCCTCCTGCTCGGCTGGCCGGTCTTCCTGGGCGTCGCCAGCCTCCTCGGGGCGTTCGACGAGCACCTGATCGAGGACCGCCTGCGGCCGCGCACGCGTGTCGCGCTCGTCGCCGGGGTGCCGCTGGCGATCGTCCTGGCCGTCGCGCTGCCGCTGGTCGCGAACCACTACATCGCGCTGGGGGCCGGCGGCGGCTTCGCGCTCGTCGCAATCGAGGTCGTGCGCTGGCTGACCTACGGCCTGGCGCTCAACGAACTGCTGCCGCTCGACGCCACGCTCCACGGAGTCCCCCCGCACGACCGGCCCGCGCCGGGCGGCGAGCACGGCCGCGCCGGCGGTTGAACCCGCCGGCGCACCCCCGGCGCCACCCGCTCCACCACAAGGTACTGGGAGCCCCGGCTGTGAGAATAGGACCATCGTACTTGGAAAAATGATTGCCCCGCCGCCGCTCGCTCCGGTACGATAGTCTCCAGAGTCGGGGCCGACGGCGGTGAACGTTCACCGGCCGGCCGTACCCCCGGATAGGGACGGAGCGCGTGGACGCCGGAGCCGCGCAGAGGCCGGAGACGCCGTGATTTGCCCCAATTGTCGTCGCACGGTCCCGGCGGAAGCGACCGCGTGTCCTCATTGCCACGCGGCCCTGCCCGTGACCGCCGCGGGCGTCCCGCGCGGGAGCGCGGTGCTGCGGCCCGAGGGCGACACGCTCCGCGAAGCGCTCGGCGACTTCGCGCTGGTCACGCAGAGCCACCCGCTGCGGCGGCTCAAGGCGGCCTGGCGCAAGGTGCAGGCGGGCGACGGCCAGCTCGTCTCCCTCGTCGGGGAGAACGGCAGCGGCCGGTCCTCCCTGATCCGCCAGCTCGGCCGGGCGATCGACGAGCAGGAGCCGGACGCCCTCTGGCTCGCGGCGCAGGCCCAGTCCTACGCCACCTACAGCGCCTACAACCTGCTGGCCGGGTTGCTAGCCCCCTGGGCCGGCGAGCCGGCCGGGCAGGACGTCGGCCCGCGCCTCGCCGCCGCGCTCGGCGCGCTGGCCCGCGCCGCGCGCCCGTCCGAGCGCGAGCGGCTGGCGATCGTCGCGCGTCAGATCGGCGCCGCGCCGAATCCCGGCCGGGTCGCGCCCGACCGGGTCGCCCGCGCGCTGGCGCCCGCGCTCCGGCGCGTTACCGCCGGCCGGCCGTTGGTCCTCGTGCTGGAAGACCTCGAATGGTCCGACGCCGTCAGCCTGGCCGTTCTCGACGCGCTCCTGCCGGCCCTGCTCGACGGCGCCACGCTGGTCCTCTGCACCCACCATGCCGACTGGTCGCACGACTGGCCGGACGTGGCGCGGCAGTCCCAGATCATCCTCGGCCCGCTGGCGCGCGCGGAGAGCCGCCAGGTCGTCGAGACGCTGGCGGGCGACCCGCCGCTGCCCGAGGCGACGATCGAGGACATCGTCGCCTGCGCGGGCGGCAACCCGCTCCTGCTGGAGCAGGTCACCGCGCTGGTCCGCGAGCGCGACGCGACCGCGGACGCCGGGGACGCCCCGCTGCCGGACACGCTGGTCGAGGCGTTGCAGGCCCGCGTCGAACTCCTGCCGCCCGCCGCGCGCGGCGTGCTGATGGCCGCCGCGGTCGTCGGTCAACGCTTCTCCTACCGCGCGGTCGCCGCCGTGATGGGCGAGCCGCCGGGGCTGGAAGACGCGCTGGCGGAACTGCAGCGGCGGCGGCTGATCCAGCGCTGGCGCGAGCGCCCCGAGGTGGTCTACCGCTTCGCGCACGGGCTGATCCAGGAGGTCGCCTACAGCGCCCTCCAGGGCCGGGAGCGGCAGGCGTTGGAAGCCCGTGCGGCCGACTGGCTGCTGCACGAATCGGCCGCGCGCGGCGCGGGTCCCGCCGAGGTGCTAAGCGAGCTCGCCGCCTTGCCGGCCGCCGCGCCGGAGGAGCGGGAGGATCGGGTCATCGAGACCGCGCCGGCGGCGGAGGCGCCGGCCGTGCCGACCGCGCTGTCGGCGGAGCGGCGCAACGAGGTCCTGGCGCGGATCGTGCTCGACGCGCTGCCACCCGACCAGCGCGCCGGCGTGATCCTCTGCCTCCAGCACAAGTATACCTACGCCGCCGCGGCCGCCGCGCTGGGGCTGACGGCGGACGAGGTGCGCGCCTCGCTCTACGAGGCGCGGCGGAGCTTCCGGGAACTCTACGAGGCGAGCCCCGCCGCGGCGGGGCCGGTGTGAACGCGGACGTGCGGGAGAACGTGGCATGAATTGCACCCAGGCGGGGCCGCTGTTGTCGGCGCTAGCCGACAACGAACTCGGGCCCGCCGAGCGGCGCGCGGTCGAGCAGCATCTGCGGGGCTGCGCCGATTGCCGCCACACGCTCCGGGTCTTCCGCGCCTTCAACGCCGGCGTGGCCGCCGCCGTGCCCGTGCCGGTCGCCGCGGCGACGCAGCGCTACCTCTGGCCGCTCGGCCCGCACGCGGCGACCATCCGCGCGGCCGTGCTGACGCTGGCCCTGGTCGCGGGGTCGGTGCTCTTCGGCCTGCTGGCCAACTGGAACGCGACGTCGAACCCCGGCGCCGCGCAGGTGAGCGGGGTCGGCGCGCCGCGCACGGCGCTGGCCGGCCCCGAGCCACCGAGCCAGGCCGCGGTCAGGACGGCGCTGATCGTCAACGGCGCCGCGCGCGGCGCCGACGCGGCCGGCGCCGCGACCGCCGCCGCCGGCGTGCCGGCCGGCGTGACCACGACGACCTCGGCGGCGCCCGCCTCGGCCCCCACCGGCCGGCTGGTGCCGGGCGACGACGGGGCGCCGGCGACGACGACCGCCACCCGGGCGCCGGCGCCCGCCGCGATCCCGGTCGCCGCACAGCAAGTCGGCGGTGCGCTCACCGGCGCGCTGCACGCCGCCTCCGGTGCGGAGGCCGCCGCGCCCGCCCCGGCCCCGGTCACCCTGGCCGCGCCAGCGTCGCAGCGCACGGCCGCGGCGGAGCAACTCGGCGACGCGACGGAGTCCGCGCCGGCGCCCGCGCCGCCCGCCCCCGCGCCGTCCCCCGCGCCCGCCCCCGCGGCGGTCGCCCAGCAGCCGCCCGCGCCGGCGCCATCGCCTTCACCGTCGCCGCAGCCGTCGCCCGCGCCCGCGAAACCGGCCCCGGCGAAGTCCACGCCGGCCCCGGCGCCGCCCAAGCAGAGCACCCCGGCGCCGGCTCCCACGCCGCCGGTCGTGGCCGCGACGGTGCCGCCGCCAGCGCCGTCACCGTCCCCGGCGCCCGCGCAGGTGACGCCCCCGCCGGCGACACCGGCGACCCCGGCTCCGGCGAGCCAGCCGAGCAAGCCGTCGCAGGGCCAGGGGCACAACGGGGACAAGGACGACGACGGGAACAAGGGCCACGACGGCGACAACAAGGGCAAGCCCGGCAAGAGCGACGACGGAGGCGACAAGAAGGGCAACCCCGGCAAGAACGACCGGGACGACGACAAGTCGAGCCAGCCGGCCCAGCCGCCGGCCGCCAACCACGGCAAGTCGGACAACGGGAACCAGGGCAAGGGGCAGGGCAACCAGTCGGACCACCAGGAGAAGCAGGACAAGTCCGGCAAGCCGAAGAAGCCCTGATCCCGCCCCGCCCCGAGCACACCGAGCCCCGCCCGCCAGTCGCGGGCGGGGCTTCGCTCTGCGCGCCGCCCCCGTCGCCGATATGGTATCGTGTCGGCGGTGCGATGACGCCCGCGGCGCGGGCGACGACGGGAGGCGACGGCGATGGGCGGGTACGGCGAACGGCGACATACTGCACTGGCGACGCCGGCGGGCGGCGCCTCGCCCGTCGCGGCGGCGCTGACGCCCGCGCGCACGGTCCTCCCCAACGGCATCGTCGTCCTCGGCGCGGAGCGGCCGGGGCTCGCCTCGGCCGTGCTGCGCGCGCACCTGCGCGCGGGCTCCCTCTACGACGGCGCCGACACCGAGGGGCTGGCGCGGCTCACCGCGGCGATGCTCCAGCACGGCACCGAAGAGCACACCTTCGCCGCGCTGAACGAGTTGACCGACGCGCTCGGCGCCTCGATCGGCGTCGAGGCCGGGCGGCTGCACGTCGACCTGACCGTCCGCTGCCTCGTCGAGGATTTCGACCGCATGGTCGCCCTGCTGGCCGAGGTGATGCGCCGGCCGGTCTTCCCCGCCGACGAACTGGAGAAGGTGCGCGGCCAGACGGTCGCGGCGATCGTCCGCGCCGAGCAGGACACCGGCGCCGTCGCCGAGCGGGGCCTGCGCCAACTGGCCTACCCGCCCGACCACCCCTACGCCCGCTCGGTCATCGGCACGCGCGAGACCGTCCCGGCGCTGGAGCGGGTCGCGCTGGCCGCCTTCCACGCGCGCCACTACCGCCCCGACGTGCTGGCGATGGCGGTCGTCGGCGGCCTGCCCTTCCCCGCCGCGGTCGAGGCGGTCGCGCGCGAGTTCGGCGACTGGGCGGCCGAGGGGGCGGCGCCGCCCTTCGCCGTCCCGCCCGCCGCGCCGCCCGCCGAGGGGCCGCGGCGGGACGCCGCGCTGGCCGGCAAGACGCAGGCGGACATCGCGCTGGGCCTGCCGACCCTCAGCCGCACCGACCCCGACTACTACGCGCTCGACACGGCCAACCTGATCCTCGGCCGGCTGGGGCTCTACGGCCGGCTCGGCCAGACGGTGCGCGAGGAGCAGGGGCTCGCCTACTACAGTTACAGTCTCCTCGAAGGCACGCTCGGTCCCTCGCCCTGGGCGGCGCGGGCCGGCGTGGCCCCGGCCAACGTCGCGCGCGCCGTCGAGAGCATCATGGCCGAGGTCCGGCGCCTCGGCGCCGAGCCGGTCTCCGCCGCCGACCTGGCCGACGCGCAGGACTATCTCACCGGCTCGCTGCCGCTGGCGTTGGAGAGCCCGGACGGCGTCGTCCGCTCGTTCCTCAGCATCGAGTCCTACGACCTCGGCCTCGACTACCTGGCGCGCTACCCCGGCATCATCCGCGCCCTCACGCCCGACCAACTCCAAGACGCCGCCCGCCGCTACCTCCTGCCCGAGCGGATGGCCGTCTCCGTGGCCGGACCGTGACGAGCGAGTGACGAGTGATGAGTGACGAGTGACGAGCGACGAGCGACGGGGGCTTGCGGTTGAAACCGCGTCTCAATGGCCTCACGACCACGAAACTCGCCGCGCGGGGCCGGCTCTTCCGTAGACCCAGCCCGCGTAGGCGGGCTTTGTGGCGCGCGGCGGGGGTGCCCGCTTACGGGCCTGCCGCGGCTTTAGCCGCCAGGCCCTTCTCCCGCCCGTGCGCGGACGGACGGAATCGTTCGGCGCTCGTCGCTCGTAGTTCGGAGAGGTGAATTTCGTGAAGTCGGGCCCGAAGATTACGTTCATCGGCGCGGGGAGCACGGTCTTCGCCCAGACGCTCCTCGGGGACATCCTGAGTTACCCGGAACTGGCCGGCGCGACGATCGCCCTCTTCGACATCGACGAGGAGCGGCTGCGCACGTCGGACGCCGTCGCGCGCAAGGTCGCCGCGGCGGTCGGCGCGCGCCCGACGATCGAGAGCACCACCGAGCGCCGCCGCGCGCTCGACGGCGCCGACTACGCGCTCTCGATGATCCAGGTCGGCGGCTACCGCCCCTGCACCGTGACCGACTTCGAGATCCCGAAGCAATACGGCCTGCGGCAGACGATCGGCGACACCCTCGGCATCGGCGGCATCATGCGCGGCCTGCGCACGATCCCCGTCCTGCTCGACATCGCGCGGGACATGGAGGAACTCTGCCCCGACGTCCTCTTCCTCCAGTACAGCAACCCGATGGCGATGAACTGCTGGGCGCTCGCCCGCGCCACGCGGATCAAGACGGTCGGGCTCTGCCACAGCGTGCAGGGCACCGCGCGGCAACTGGCGCGCGACATCGGCGTGCCGTTCGAGGAGATCGACTTCGTCTGCGCCGGCATCAACCACCTAGCCTTCTACCTGCGCTTCGAGCGCGACGGCCAGGACCTCTACCCGCTCCTCCGCCGCGTCATCGCGGAGGGCCGCGTGCCCGACGACAACCGCGTGCGCTACGAGATGCTGCGGCGCACCGGCTACTTCGTCACCGAGTCGAGCGAGCACTTCGCCGAGTACGTCCCCTGGTTTATCAAGCGCGACCGCCCCGACCTGATCGAGCGCTTCGCGATCCCGCTCGACGAGTACCCGCGCCGCTGCGAGCGGCAGATCGCGCGCTGGGGCGCGCTGCGCGCCCACCTGGAGCGCGCCGGGGAGATCACGGTCGAGCGGAGCCACGAGTACGCCGCGCCGATCATCCACAGCGTCGAGACCGGCACGCCGCGCACGGTCAACGGCAACGTGCCGAACACGGGCCTCATCGCCAACCTGCCGGACGGCTGCTGCGTCGAGGTGCCCTGCCTGGTGGACCGCAACGGCGTCCAGCCGGTCCACGTCGGCGCGCTGCCGCCGCACCTGGCCGCGCTGATGCAGACGAACGTCGGCGTGCAGGCGCTGACGGTGGAGGCCGCGCTGACGGGCAAGCGGGAGCACATCTACCACGCGGCGATGCTCGACCCGCACACCGCCGCCGAACTCGACCTCGGCCAGACCTGGGCGCTGGTCGACGACCTCCTCGCCGCCCACGGCGACTGGCTGCCGGCGTATCACTGAGCCGGCTTCGGTCTCATTGCCGCCCGGTTGACGGCGCGGAAAGCGCGGCGAGCGTGGCCGCTTACTCGGCGTTGGCGGCGATGCGCGCGTCGATGACGGCCTGATGCCGACGATAATAGGCCAGCGCGGCGGCAACGGCGTCGCGCGGCAGGTCGTAATCTCCCGCCACCCGCTCGGCGTCGCCCTCTACCATCAGCAAATAGCCCGCGAGCGCCCATACCGGCACGCCGTACCCCACCACCCGCGCCTCTGCGATACCCGGCCGATGCGGGTTCCGCTCGACCCAACGCGCGATCAGGTCTTGCTCAGTGTCCATCGCTCGCCATCCCTCGGCGGGGCCACTCGTCCCTCGTCCCTCGTCCCTCGTCCCTCGTCCCTCGTCATTCCTCGACCTCGCCCGTCG
>DASSSV010000429.1:0-2676 GCA_035708265.1 Thermomicrobiales bacterium
GCGGCGCGTCACCACCCTCGGCTACCTGCCGGATGGCGTCGACGCCTGGCTGATCACCGCCACCGCGGCCGGCGCGGCGGACCACCCGGCCTGGTACTACAACCTGGCCAGGCACCCCGACGAGGTGTGGGTGGAGGCCGATGATCGCAAGGTCCGGGCGCGGCCCGAGTCGCTCCAGGGCGCGGCGCGCGAGGCGGCCTACCGCCGGTTCGCGGCGGAGTCGTCGCCCTACGCCGGCTACCCCGCGAAGACGGACCGCGAGATCCCGGTCGTGCGCCTGACCGCCCTGCCGTAGCCGCCGCGGGCCGGCCGACCGGCGCACGGCCGGCCCGTCGTCGCTCGCGGCCCGCGGCGGATGGCGGCCGGTCGCCCGCGCCGCCGGCCGGCGAGAACGGACCGCAACCCCGCGTAGCGGCGGGGTTGCGGTGGCGGTCTGCCGGGCCCCGGCCGGCCGCGGGCTCAGCCGCCGTGGGCCGGCCCGCTGGGGGTCAGCGTGTTGTGGACCGGCCACGCCCGCACCCGCGGCGGCTGGATCCCGTGCTTGGCCAGCGTCGCCATCAGCTTCGCCTCGGCGAAGGCCTGGAACGCCGCCTCCGACTCCCACACGTCCACCACGCGGATGCCGTCGTCGGTGGCCCCGGCCACATGGAAGAGGCCGCCCTGGTAGGTCTTGCCGTGCAGCTCGAGGTCCCGGACCACCGCGTCGTACTGGTCGAGCGTCACGCCCGGCCACTCCAGCAGCATCGCCACCGCCATCGTCGTGCCTCCCCGTCTTGTGGGTCTCATCGGCCGATGGCCCCAGTCTGCGCCGGCCGGCGCGCGGGCGCCAGCCCAAAACCTGCTCATTCGCTGCTCACCATGCCGGGCGCGCGGCGCCCGCGCAGTTGGCACGTCGGTCGCGTGCTGGGTCGGCCAGGACGCGCCGGCCGCCCCGCGCGTGGCGGCGCCGGGCGGCGCGATGGAGGGGACGATGCTGTGGATCATCGTGCTGGCGGTGCTGCTGGTGCTGCCGGTGGCGGCGGCGCCCGCCTGACCGCACGGCACCGGCCGGGGCGACAGCCCCGCGGGCGCGCTGGCGGCCCTGCCGATCGTCGTGCTGCTGCTGTGGGCGGTCGGGGGGATCCACGTCGGCGTGACCGTCGGCGGCGCGGGCGGGGTCGCCTCGCCGGTGCCGCGGGTCGGCAGCCCCACCCGCTGACCGGCACCCGTGCGCTAGCCTGACCCGGCCGGGTGGCGAGTGGTACGGCGGGGCAGCCGGTGATCAGCCCGCGATGCCGGTGCGCCTCCGCGCGGCGACCGCCGCGCGGGCGCCGATGCATCCGTAGCGGGGGCCGGGGCGTAGGCTCTCACGACGCGGGGCGCCGCGGGGCGCCCGCCCCGTCGCGAGGAGGTCCGCCATGGCCCGCCGTCGCCCATTCGCCGTCGCCCTCGCCGTCGCCGTCGCGCTCGCCGGCGCCTGGCTCTTGGCCGGCGCCGGGGCCGCGCCCGCCGCCGCGGCCACCACCCACGTCGTGCAGATGACCGAGCAGGGGGAGGGCCACTACGTCTTCGGCCCCCAGACGCTCACCGTCGCGGTGGGCGACACCGTGACCTGGCGCAACACCTCCGACGTCCCGCACACCAGCACCGCCAACGACGGGGCCTGGGACTCGGGCAACGTGGCGCCGGGGCAGAGCTTCTCCTTCACCTTCACCAGGGCCGGCACCTACGCGTACTACTGCCAGTACCACCGGGCGATGGGCATGGTCGGCACGATCGTGGTGCAGGCGGCCGCGGCGGCCCCGGCGACCGCGGCCCCGGCGACCGCCGCGCCGGCCCCGGCGGCCACGGCCGCGCCGACCGCGGCGCCGGCGCCCGCCGCACCGGGCCTGCCGAACACCGGCGGGGGCGGGGCCACGCCGCGCGGAGCCGCGGGGGCGCTCCTGGCCGGGCTGGGCCTGAGCGCGCTGCTCGGCCTCGGGCTGGCCCGCGCCCAGCGCCGCCGGCGGGCCTAGCGACGGCGTAGGCCGGGTGGCGAGCGGGCACAGCGGGGCGTCGGGACATGCTCACCCCGCGATGCCGGTGCGACTCCGCGCAGCCCGGCGCGCTCCCGCTCACCCGCGCGCGCCCGCCCCGACTGGCCGGCCCTGTGCGTAGGACTAACGGGGGACTGCCCCGCCGCCCCGCGCTCGCCTACACTGGACGGCGAGGGGCGGAGGGGACATGCGCCACGACTACCTGCCATCGGCCACGGCCACGCTGACCGGCGTGCGCTTCGCCGGCCTCGCCGCCAACTACCCCGTCCACGCCCTCTGGTTCGTCGAGGGCGGCCGCCTGGTGCTGGCGCGCTGCCAGGAGGTCGCCCGCGGCGTGTTCTACCTCCTGAACCCGCCCGCGTGGTGCGGCGCGCGCATCGGCCTGGCCGGCATCACCGTCTTCGTGACGGAGGAGGACGCCCGCGCCCGCGAGAACCTCCTGGCCGAGGTCGTCGCCGACCTGCGCCGGCTGGTGGGCGAGCTGGGGCTGCCGGAGGACGCGCTGGCCCGGACGCTGCGCGAGCGCTACCGCGCGGCCGGGTGAGGGGCGCGCCGGGGGTGGGGCATGCCGCTCACCGCCTTGCCCTACCTCGTGGTGGCGCTGGTCGCCCTGGCGCTGGTGCTGCTGGTCGTGGCGATCTGGTGGAGCGGCCGGCCCTGG
>DASSSV010000430.1:0-13742 GCA_035708265.1 Thermomicrobiales bacterium
GACGGCACGGTGGCGTAGCGACAGGACTCGAGGGAGAGGAGCACCGTGAGCGAGAGCACTGGCCAGGGCGCGGCGACGGCGGCGCGCGGGCCGATCAAGGTCGCGATCATCGGCGTGGGCAACTGCGCCTCGTCGCTCGTCCAGGGCGTGACCTATTACCGCGACGCGCCCGAGGGCGAGTTCGTCCCCGGCCTGATGCACGTCAACCTCGGCGGCTACCACATCCGCGACATCCAGTTCACGGCCGCGTTCGACATCGCTGCCAACAAGGTGGGGAAGGATCTCGGCGAGGCGATCTACGCCGAGCCGAACAACACCTACAAGTTCGCCGACGTGCCGCACCTCGGCGTGCCGATCCACCGTGGCATGACGCACGACGGGCTCGGCAAGTACCTCTCGCAGGTCATCACCAAGGCGCCGGGCGAGACGGCCGACATCGTGCGCATCCTGAGGGAGACCGGCACCGAGGTCGTGATCAGCTACCTGCCGGTCGGCTCGGAGATGGCGACGAAGTGGTACGTCGAGCAGATCCTCGAGGCCGGCTGCGCCTTCGTCAACTGCGTGCCGGTCTTCATCGCGCGCGAGCCCTACTGGCAGAAGCGCTTCCGCGAGCGCGGCCTGCCGGTCGTCGGCGACGACATCAAGTCGCAGGTCGGCGCGACGATCACCCACCGCATCCTGACGCGCCTCTTCGCCGACCGCGGCGTGCGCATCGACCGCACCTACCAACTCAACTTCGGCGGCAACACCGACTTCCTGAACATGCTGGAGCGCGAGCGGCTGGAGTCGAAGAAGATCTCCAAGACCAACGCCGTCACCTCCCAGCTCGGCGTCCCGCTGCCCGCCGACATGATCCACGTCGGCCCGTCGGACTACGTGCCCTGGCTGGACGACCGCAAGTGGTGCTACATCCGCATGGAGGGGACGACCTTCGGCGACGTGCCGCTGAACATGGAGGTGAAGCTGGAGGTCTGGGACTCGCCCAACTCCGCCGGTGTGGTAATCGACGCGATCCGCTGCGCCAAGCTCGCGCTCAACCACGGCATCGCCGGGGCCCTGATCGCGCCGGCCGCCTACTTCATGAAGTCGCCGCCCCAGCAGTACACCGACGACGAGGCCCGGCGGCTGACCGAGGACTTCATCCGGGCGCACGCGCTGCCCGAGGAGGCCCCGGCCCCGCGCGCGGCCGGCGCGGCGCGCGGCGGGACGGCGGATGGCGAGTAGGCGCGCGGGCGGGCGCGGCCGGGCGGGGCGCCGATGAAGCCCTGGCAATACTGGGGCTTCCGCCTCGCCCTCGCGCTCGCCGCGCGCCTGCCGCGCGGCCTCGGCTACCGGCTCGGGGCACTCGGCGGCGAGCTCTACTTCTGGGCCAACCCCGGCCACAGCGGCAAGGCGGTCGACAACCTCGCCGTGATGCTGGCCGACGACCCCGGCGCGCCGCGCGTGCGCGAGACCGCGCGGCGCGTCTTCCGCAACTACGGCAAGTACCTCTTCGACTTCTTCCGCCTCAGTTCGCTCGACCCCGACGCGCTGGAGGAGGACGTCGTCATCGACGGCCTCGAGCACCTCGACGCCGCGCTCGCCGCGGGCCGCGGCGCGATCATGGTCACCGGCCACTTCGGGCTCTGGGACCTGGCCGGCACGATCCTGGCGGCGCGCGGCTATCCCGCCAGCGCCCTGGTCGACACCTTCGCGCCCCCCGCCCTCGATGAGTTGGTGCAGCGGACGCGCCACCGCTTCGGGCTGGGGCTGGTGCCGGTCGAGCAGCCGGGCAGCCTCCGCGGCGTGCAGCGCCTCCTGCGCCGCAACCAGATCGCGGTGGTCGTCCTCGACCGGCCGCAGCGCGAGGGCGGGGTGCTGGTGGAGTTCTTCGGCGCGCCCGCCTGGTTGCCGACCGGAGCGGCCCGCTTCGCGCTGCGCACCGGCGCGCCGGTGGTGCTCGGCTACCTGCTGCGCCGGCCGGGCGACCGCACCTACTACGGCGTGGTCGAGCCCCCGGTCGCCTTCGCGCCGAGCGGCGACGCCGAGGCCGACGTCGCGGCGCTGACGCAGGCGATCGTCCACCGCCTCGAACGCCTCTTGCGCGCGTATCCCGACCAATGGTACATGTTCCGCCGCATGTGGCCGGACCTGCCGCGCGACGCCACCGGGCGCCCGCGTCGACGGCGGCTGATGGCTGAGCGCTGACGGCTCAGGGCGATGGATACGCTGCGCCTCCTGAAGATCGGCCTCTTCCTGGCACGGCGGGTGCCCCACCCGCTGCTCAGGACCATCTGCTACCCGCTGGCGACGGCCGGATACCTGTTTTATGGGTACGACCGCCGGCTGATCGTCGCCCACCAGCGCCGCGTGCTCGGCGCGGCCGGGACGACGCGCCTGCACTGGCAGGCGTGGCGCGTCCTGCTCAACACCATGCGCAACTACTACGCGCTGGTGCGCCTCTTCGCGCTGGACGACGAGACGATCCTCGGGCTGGTCGAGCTGCGCGGCGCCGAGCACCTGGCGGCGGCGCGGGCGGCCGGGCGCGGCGCGATCGTGATGGGCGCGCACCTGGGCAACTACAACTTCCTCGCCCCCTTCATGGCCCTCTACACCGCGCCGGCCGGCGCCTTCGTGGAGCCGCTGGAGCCGCCGACGCTCTTCGACTTCGTCTCGGCCGCGCGCGCCGGCACCGGCCTCCAACTCGTCAGCGCCGACCGCGAGGGCGTGCGCGCGGCGATGCGCCTGCTGCGCGCCAACGGCGTCCTGGCCCTGACCGGCGACCGTATCCTCGGGGGGAACGGCGTCGAGGTCCCGTTCTTCGGGCACCCGGCCATGCTGCCGCAGGGCCCGATCGTCCTCGCGCAGCGCACCGGCGCGCCGCTCCTACCGGCGACGCTGCACAACCTGCCGGGTGGGCGCTACCTGATCGAGCTGCGACCGCCGCTGCCGCTGGCGAACACCGGCCGCGCCCGCGCCGACCTCGCCGCGAACATGCGCCTCGTCGCCGCGGCGATGGAGGAGACGATCGCCGCGGCCCCCGACCAGTGGATCATGCTCGACCCGCTCTGGGTGGAAGAACTCGCGCCGGGCGCGCCGGCCGCGAAGGCGGGCGCGCCCACCGCCGCGCGCTGGTGGCTCGCCGCCGCCACGCTCCTCGCGGGCCTCGGCGCGTTCTGGCGCCGGCGGCGCAGGACTCAGGACTGAGGACTCAGAACACAGTGGTGTAACGGTGTACCCCCGCAGCCGGGGCCGCGCGTTCTACCGGCAGGCGCCGCCGCGAAGGCGTGTCCCCTCACGACGGCGCCGCCGACGTTCGCGGGTCGCGGAGGGACAGCGCGCGTGACTTCCCCACCCGGCCGGGAGCCCGGCCGTGCCTCCAGTCTCCACACCCGCCGGGCGCTGCTCAGGGCCGGGGCGGGGGCCGTCACCGCGGTCGCGGCCGCCGGGCTGCCGGCGCGCGCGGCCGGCGCGGCGCCGCCCGGGTTCGATGCGGGGAGCGGAGGCGGGGGCGTCGACGGCGCGCAGGTCGCCTGGGTGCGCGGCGCGCAAGAGCAACTGCTCGGGATCACCCCGGACGGCAGCCTGATCGGGCCGATCCCGCCGCCGGACGAGCGGACCGATTGGCTGCGCGCGCCGGATGGCCGGCACTGGTATGTCGTGCGGGGCCGCGAGGACGGGCAGCGCTTCGTCACGACCGTGCAGGTCTATTCGCTGGCCAGCGGCGTGCTCCTCCAGACGATCGTCGGGCACTCCTTCCCGCGTGGCACCGACCTCGATCTCGACCTCCCGGCGCCGTTCGCCAGCCCCGATGGACGCTATCTCGTGCTGCTCCACCACCTGCGCCGGATCGACCCGGCCACGATCCGCTCGGTCGGCAAGGGCGACGAGCATATCCTCGTCGGCGCGGGAACGACGACTATCGGGCTGGAAGTGCTGGACCTGGCATCCGGCCGCTCGACCGGCTATCGCGAGCTGGAGACGGCGGCCGGCGAGAACGACCCGCTCTTCGTCCGGTTCGCCGTCTTCGCGCCGGACGGCGGCCGGCTCTACGTCGTCACCGGCCGCGCGCGGCCGGGCTACGGCGAGGACTACACCCTCACGGTCGTCGGCCTGGCCGGCGGACAGCCGCGCGTGGAGGCCCGCGCGAACGAGGGGCAGCCCGGCCACGTCCTCCCCCTCAGCAGCTTCTACGGGCAGCCGCCGGCCTGCTTCCAGGACACGGGAGCGACGCTGGTCCTCGCCGACATGAGCCACGTCGTCTGGCTCGACCTGCGAACACTCAACCAGACGGGCGACGCGACCCTCGATTATGATCTCGCCGCCCGGCCCTTCAATCCCGTCGCGCTCCTCGCGCCCGACGGGCGGACGCTCTACGTCGTCAGCTCCGGCTTCGGCACGGTGCGCACGGTCGACCTGGTCCGGCGCGCCTACACCGGCAAGGTCCCCCTGCCGCTCGGGCCGGTGGCCGGCTCGGTCGCGCCGGGCGACCTGCCCCGCCCCGGCAGTTACCAGACGGCGGCGCTCTCGCCCGACGGCGCGCGCCTCTACGACATCGACGGCCGCACGGCCACCGGCATCGCGGTCGCGCGCCTGCCCGCCCTCCGGCTGATCGCCCGCTGGCTGCCGGACCGCGCGCTGCACGCCCTCTGGCCGTCGCCGGACGGCCGGACGATCTACGCTATCGCCGACCGCGGCGAGGCGGTCTACGTCCTCGGGAGCGACGGCACGCTCCGGCACGCCGTCCGCCCCGGCGTCCAGGTGGCGAACTTCGCCTGACCCGCGCGATGGCTGGTATCAAGAAACGACGCCTCCGCCGGCGAATTCGCCGGCGGGGGCGCTGCGCTCGGCCGGGGCGGCCGGGGCGCTACTTGGTCCAGTTGGCGATGTTCCAGTAGTCGGTGTCCCAGGGGGTGAAGTTCACGTTCTGGAGCGCCTTCGCGCGCGCGTAGACGTTCTTGCGGTCCACCAGCGGGACGACGACCGCCTGCTGGATCAGGAGGTCGTTCATCTGGATGAAGAGTTGCGCGCGCTTCTGCGGGTCGAGCTCGGTCTTGGCCGCGTCCCAGAGCTTGTCGTAGTCGGGGTTGGCGTAGCGCTGGTAGTTGCGGCCCGACCAACTATTCGCCTTCGACGCGATGTACTTGCTGTGCCAGCGCGTCATGTCGGTTTGCGGGTCGATCACCGGCGTGCCGGTGAACATCTCGACGTCCGCGTAGAAGTGCGCGTTGGTGTCGGGGTTGCCGGCCTCGCTGGAGAAGAAGACGCTGGAATCGATCGACTTCAGCTCGGCCTAGATGCCGGTCTTGTCCCAGCCGTCCTTGATGATCTGCTGCGTCTTCTGGCGGATCGAGTTGACCGAGGTCTGGAAGACGACCGCCATCGTCACGCCGTCCTTGGCACGGCCCTGGCCGCCCCGCTTCCAGCCGGCGTCGTCCAGCAGCGCGCCGGCCTTGTCCAGACTGAACTCGACCTGGTTGGCGCTGGAGCGGAACTGCGGCGGGTCGTTGATGATGTTGGCGGAGACGACGCCGCCGCGCCCGTAGAGCGCCTTGACGATCGTCTCGCGGTCGCTGGCGAGCGTGAACGCCTGGCGGACCTTCAGGTCGCTGAAGAAGGGGTGCGGCGTGCCGGGGTGGGCGCGCTCGCCGTCGACCTCCTTGTTGGGGTCGGCGAAGTTGTAGATCATCCGCTCGATGCCGCCGCCCGGGGCGAACTCGGCCACGCCCTTGCCGGCCGCCTCCAGTTGCTTGAGGATGTTGTCCTCGACTTGCAGATTCCAGGCGTAGTCGTAGTCGCCGGTCTGCAAGACCGCGCGCGCGGCCGACGGCGCGTCGCCGCCGCCCTTGATCTGGATCTGGTCGAAGAAGGGCTTGTTCGGCTCGCGGTAGTTGTCGTTGATCGCGTAGGCGACGCTGTCGCCCGGCTTGAAGTCGGTGACCTTGTAGGGGCCGGTGCCGACCGGCTTGAGGTTGTTCTGCGAGTTGCGCGCCTTCTCGCCCTTGTCGGCCTCGAAGACGTGCTGCGGGAGGACGCGCACCTGCCCGGGGCGGAACCAGGCCGGGTTTGGCTCCTTGAAGGTGAAGCGGACGGTCGTGTCGTCCACCTTCTCGGCCTTGTCTACGCCGTCGTAACTGCCGACGGTGACCGCGGCGGTCTTGGGGTCGGTGGCGTACGCCCAGGTGAAGACGACGTCGTCGGCGGTGAAGGGCTGGCCGTCGCTCCACTTCACGCCCGACTTGAGTTTGAAGGTCGCGCTCTTGCCGTCGTCCGCGACGCCGCCGTTGTCGCGCGAGGGGATCTCAGCGGCGAGGATCGGGACCGCCTTGCCGCCGACGTCGAAGATCAGCAGCGGCTCGTAGACCGGCGTGCAGACGAGGTCGTCCTTGGTGCCGGACGACAGGTGCGGGTTGAGGATCGTCGGCGCCTGCCACTGGAGCATCTTCAGCGTGCCGCCGCCGCCCCGCTTGGTCGGGCCGCCGCCGGCCTGCGCGGCTGGGCTGCCGGCGGCCTTCGTCGCGGACGGCGTCGCGCCGCCCGCCGCGGTTGTCGCCGCGGTGCCGGACGCCCCACTCGGGGCCGTCGTCGGGGCCGTGCTCGCGGCCGGGGCCGTCGTCGGCGTGGCCGCGCCGCCGCAGGCGGCCAGCGCCGCCGCGATGGCCGAGGCCGAGAGGCCGAGCGCGGCGGCGCGCCGGATGAAGTCGCGGCGGCCGAGCCGGTCGCGCGACAGCGCCCGCGTCAGGGTCTCGATGGTTGCCTGGTCCTGCCTCCCCATGCTTCCTCTCTTCGTGCCGGGCAAACAAAATCGTCGGCGCGACGGCCCCCCGCCGCCGTGCCGGCGATCTCCGCGATCCATTCGGCTGCGCCAGGTCGCTCCGGCGCGCCGCCACACCCGCCTGGATCGGCGGGCGCGGGACTTGCCGGCCAAGAATAGTCGCGGCTATCATCTTTGTCAAGGACAAGAGTGTTTTGCCACAGTCAAATTCACGGGAGGCGCGCGACGATGGTCGAGGACGGGCCCGACGAGGCCGCGCGGTACCGGGTGCAGGCGGTGGCGAAGGCGCTCAGCCTCCTCGACGCCTTCGCCGCGCCGCCGCACGCCTTCACGCTGACCGAGTTGAGCCGGCGCAGCGGCCTCTCGCCGAACCAGACCTTCCGCCTGCTCCAGACCCTCGTCGCCGCGCGCTTCGTCGCGCACGAGCCCGAGACGCGGCGCTACCGCCTGGGGCTGCATCTCTTCCGCCTGGCGAGCGCCGCGCGCAACAGCGACCCGCTCCTCCTCGCCGCCGGCCCGGTGCTCGACTGGGCGCGCGACGCCAGCGGCGAGACGGTCAACCTGGTGGTCAAGGACGGCGAGGACGGCGCGGTCGCCGTCGCCACCCGCGGCAGCGCACAGGCGCTGTCCGCCAGGGCGGCGCGCGGCGCCTGGCAGCCGCTCCACGCCGGGGCCTCGCCGAAACTCCTGCTGGCGCTGCGCGACGACGACGCCATCGCGCGCTACCTCGCCGCGCACCGGCCGCTGCCGCGCTACACCCCCTTCACCATCACCGACGAGAACGCCCTCTGGGCGGAACTCCGGCGCACGCGCGAGCGCGGCCACGCCGTCAGCGAGCAGGAGAACCAACTCGGCGCCTGCGCCGTCGCCGCGCCGATCTACGACCGCCGCGGCACGCTCGTCGGCGCGGTCTCGATCACGGCGCCGACCGCGCGCTTCACGCCGGCCGACCGGGAGCGCGACCTCGCCGTCGCGGTCGAGGCGGCGCGGCGCCTGGGGGCGCACCTGGAGTCCTACCCGGCCCCGTAGCCCGCCAGGAGGGGCCAGCGATGGCGAGTCACGCGCGCCTCCTCACGACCCGCGTACCCCATCGTGCTCGCGACCCTGGCGGGTCTGGGGTCGCTCGGCCCCGCGACGGCGGCCGGAGCGTGTATCATGCCGAGGGCGGCCGAGCGCGCCGGCAAGGAAGACGAGCCCGGTCGGGACAGCAATGCAGGCAGCGATGGGGTATGGCTATGATGGAGCGCCTGAATCTCGAAGGGCTGCGGTACGCCCAGGCCGTCGCCGAGACGAAGTCGTTCAGCGCCGCCGCGCGGGCGTACGGCGTCACCCAGCCCGCCCTGTCCACCGGGATCGCCAAGCTCGAGGAGCGCCTCGGCGGGCAGTTGTTCGACCGGTCGCCGCGCGGGGTGACCCCGACCGCCTTCGGCGCCCGGATCCTGCCCCTGATCGAGCGCGCCCTGGTCGCGCTCGACGCCGTCGCGGCGGAGGCCGGGCGGCTGACCGTGCCCGGCGAGCGGACGATCCACCTGGGCGTCTCGCCCCTGATCGGCGCGCACCTGGTCGCCCGCGCGTTCGGCGTGGTCCGCGACCTGCCCGCCCCCCGCGACCTCGTGCTGCGCGAGGCGAACATGCGGGACCTGCGCGACGGCCTGCGGGCCGGCCAGCTCGACCTCATCCTCATCCCGGCCGTGGCCGCGATGCCGCGCTTCGCGCACCGGGTCATCGCCGTCGAGCCGGTCGTCGTCGTCGGCCCCGCCGCCGGGGCGGACGCGCCGCTCGAACTCGGCGAGGCCGGGGAGGAGCGGTTCATCCTCGTGCCGGACGCCTGCGGCCTGACCACGTTCACCACGCAGCTCTTCCGGTCGCGCGACCTGCCCCTGCGGACCTACCCGGGGGAGGCCGCCAGCTACCGCGTCCTGGAGGAGTGGGCGCAGTTGGGGCTGGGCTGGGCGCTGGTCCCCCGCTCCACGCTCAGCTCGCCCGCCGTGCCCCACCGGCCGCTGACGGACGGGGGCCGCGCGGTGACGATCGCCTTCGAGGCGGTGTGGCGCGCCGGCTCCCCGCTCGCCGCGGACCTCGCGCGCCTGGCCGACGGGCTCGCGGCGGCCCGCCAGCCATACACGCCGCTTATGGCGTGATTCACCGCGATCCTCTACCGGAACCCGCTAGAGATCCCTATACTGGCGAGCGCGGTGCGGTATCGACCGCACCGCGCATTTGTCGCCGATCGAGGGAGGTATAACGATGGCCTATCTGGAGATCACGCTGCGGGTGGACCCGGCCGACCGCGCCGCGGCCGCGGGCATCTACGCGCGGTACAAGCGGCCGTTCCTGGAGACGATCCCGGGCGCCACCAGCAAGGCGCTGCTGGTGCGCGACGAGGACGTCCAAGTCCTGCACGGCTTCGACACCGCGGCCAACGCCCGGGCGTACCTGTCCAGCGCGCTGTTCACCCGCGACGTCGTCGCCGGGCTCTCGCCGCTCCTGCAGGCCGATCCCGAGATCCGCGTCTACGAGACGGCCTGAACCACAACCCCGCAGCAGGCCGTCGCCCGTCCGGCGGCCACCGGCGGTGACAAACCCGGGCGGTGACACGCGCACGCGACGTAGCACTACGGACGAGGCCGCGTCTGGCAAGCTGCGCCCGTCTGGTGCGGCCGGCGCCCTGTAGCCACGCTTGCCACACGCCGAAAGCGATGCCCGGCGCAGAGCGCGGCGCCGCAAGGGCACCGCCCTTTCCAGTAAGATGTGAGCGGTGAGGCTCGCCGGGTGGCGACGGACCGGGGATCACGACGAAGGACGCCGATGGACGAGCGAAGCGTACCGACCCGGCGCGGCAACCCACTCTCCTCGCTGCGCTTCCGCGACAACCGGGTCTTCTGGCTCGGGACATCCTGCTCCAGCATCGGCCAGGCGGCCTTCCTGGTCGCCTCGAGCTGGCTCGCCTTCCGCCTGGGCGGCAGCGGCGCGGTGGGGCTCGTCACCTTCGCCACGATGATCCCGCTCTTCCTGGCCACCCTGGTCGGCGGGGTGCTGGCGGACCGGCGCGAGCGGCGCTCCCTCGTCCTGGCAGCCGAGGCGGCGCAGGGCGCGATCGCGGTCGTCATCGCCGTCCAGGCGCTGCGCGGGGCCATGCCGCTCGCCGCGCTGGTCGCACTCGTCTTCCTCGCCGGGGTGGCCCGCGCGATCGAGATGCCGACCGTCCAGACGGTGCTGCCGAGCCTAGTCCCCCGCGACGAGCTGCTGAACATCTTCTCGTTGAACAACCTGGCCAGCCGGGGCTCGCGCTTCGTCGGCCCGGCGCTCGTTGCGCCCATCCTCGGGTTGGGTGGGCGGCACGCCGGCGCCCTCGCCTATCTGGTGATCGCCGCGCTCTACCTGCTGGCGCTCCTCCAGGTGCTGCGCGTCCCCACGATGCGGCAGACGCACCGGACCACCCTCAACGTCCGGCAGCAGGTCGTCGAGGGGGTGCGGTACCTCGGCGCCCACAGCGTGCTCGGCCTGCTCCTCGGGGTGGTCATCCTGCACTGCCTGCTGACGATGTCGTTCGACTCCACCCTGCCGCTCTTCGCCAGCCAGAACCTCCACGGCAGCGGCGCCATCTACTCGTCGATGGTCTCGGCGATGGGGCTCGGCTCGATCGCCGCGGCCCTGCTGCTGGCCGGGATGCACTCGCCGCGCCGGCGCGGCGCGCTCCTCTTCATCGGCGGTGTCGGGAGCGGGTTCGCGACCGGGCTGATGGCCATCGCCATGAACAACCTCCTGGCTCTGGGCGCGATCTTCCTGGTCGGCGTGACGACGACCTGGTTCATGACGCTGGCCAACACGATGATGCAGGAGGCGGTGCCGGACCGGCTGCGCGGGCGGGTCTCCGGCATCTACCTCATGAGCGCCAGCGGCGTGATGTCGTTCGGCAACCTGGGCGCCGGCTACCTGGCGGCGCGCTACGGCTCGGCCCCGGTGCTCGGCTGGCCGGCGCTCCTCTTCGTCGTGCTCCTCCTGGTGATCAGCGGCGTGCGCCCCGCGCTCCGTCGGCTCTACCGGGCCGGCACCTTCGCCACCGAGCGGACCGGGAGCGCGGCGCCGCTCACCCTCGCCGACTGAGCGAGCGCAACCCGGGGCATGACGTCGTTCCACCGATGTCCCGCCCTTTCCGGCCGCGTTTCCCCGGATGCAAAGGAGGATCTACCCGCAGCACCACCTCGCGGGCCACGTCGGCCGGCAATTGCCGCGACTGCTCCGTGAGGCGGGCCTGCGCGCGGTTCAGATCCACGCCGTCGGCGACGTGGACCGGGCGCCGCTCGACCCGCGGCGCTTCCTGGCCCTCTTCGACCCGGCGTCGCCCGCCTGCCTGCTCGCCGACCCCGACTTCTTCCAGATCCGCACCTTCTCCCTCGCGGTCGACACGGCGCCCTGACGGCGGGCGCCACCCGGAGGGCCGCTGGGCGTCTTTCCCCAGCGGCCGCGCGGTGTGATAGAGTGCCGCAGGACGGGAATCGGCCGCGGACAGGGGCGTCCGCGCAACGAAGGGGGCAGACATGACCGCCGAGACGGCCGGGGCGACGAAGCGCCCGATCACCATCGAAGACCCCACCGCGCTCAAGTTCATCGCCGACCCGCAGATCTCGCCCGACGGCGCGCGCGTGGCCTACGTCGTCACGACGATGGACGTCGACGAGGACACCTATCGCTCGCAAATCTGGGTCGTCCCGACCGCGGGCGGCGAGCCGGCGCGTTACACCGGCGGCAAGAACGACTCCTCGCCGCGCTGGTCGCCCGACGGCGCCCGCCTCGCCTTCGTCTCGAAGCGCGGCGACGGCACCAAGGAGGGCGAGAAGAAGGCGAAGCCGCAGATCTGGCTGCTGGACCTGGACGGCGGCGAGGCCCGCCAACTGACGAAGGCGAAGAACGGCGCGTCCGACCCGGCCTGGTCGCCCGACGGCGCCCGCCTCGCCTTCCTCGCACGCGTCGGCGGCAAGGACGACGCCGAGGAGGCCGAGGGCGACGAGGCCAAGGACGGCGAGAAGGCGAAGAAGAAGAGCGACGTCAAGGTCATCACCAAGATCCGCTACAAGGCCAACGGCATCCACCACCTGCTGGTGGACGAGGGCTACAAGCACCTCTTCGTCCTCGACGTCGCCGCGGCCGCCGACGGCCCGGCCGACGCGCGGCAGATCACCGACGGCGAGTGGGACGACGCCACGCCGGCCTGGTCGCCGGACGGCGCGACCATCGCCTTCTGCTCCAACCGGACGCCCGACCGCGACCTCAACAACCACACCGACCTCTGGGTCGTGCCGGCCGAGGGCGGCGAGCCGCGCAAACTGACCGAGTCGCGGGGGCCCTCCGGCACGCCCGCCTTCTCGCCGGACGGCCGGACGATCGCCTACCTCGGCCACGTCAACCCCGAGCCCTACCGCCGCTACGCCAACGCCAACCTCTGGGTCGTGCCGGCCGACGGCGGCGCGCCGCCGCGCAACGTCACCGGCGACTTCGACCGCTCCCTTTCGGGCGGCGTCGGCAGCGACACGCGCGCCGGCGGCCTGGCGCAGTCCCCCCGCTGGACCCCGGACGGCCGCGGCGTCTACACCCTCCTGGCCGAGCGCGGCATGGCGCACATCTACCGCACCGACGTCGTCAGCGGCGACGTCACGCGCATCGTCGACGGCGAGCGCGGCGTGATGAACTTCACCCTCAGCGCCGACGGGCGGACCATCGCCTTCACCGCCACCGACATGCTCAACCCCGGCGACCTCTACGTCTGCGACGCCGACGGCGGCGGCGAGCGCCGGCTGACGCGCCTCAACGCCGCGCTCTTCGACCGGCTCGACCTGAGCGCGCCGGAGCACATCGTCTACGCGGGCGTGGACGGCTGGGAGATCGACGGCTGGCTGATGAAGCCGGTCGGCTTCGAGGCGGGGAAGAAGTACCCGCTGATCCTCGAGATCCACGGCGGGCCGGCCAGCCAGTACGGCTACTCCTTCTTCCACGAGTTCCAGGGGCTCGCCGCGGCCGGCTACGGCGTCCTCTTCACCAACCCGCGCGGCAGCACCGGCAAGACCGCCGGCTTCACCACGGCGAACCGCTCGCGCTGGGGCGAGGAGGACTACGGCGACATCATGGCCGGCGTGGACGAAGCGCTCAAACGCGACTGGGTCGACGCCGACCGCCTCGGCGTGGCCGGCGGCTCCTTCGGCGGTTTCATGACCAACTGGGTCGTCGGGCACACCGACCGCTTCAAGGCGGCGGTGACGATGCGCTGCGTCTCCAACTTGGTGTCCTTCTTCGGCACCAGCGACATCGGCTTCACCTTCCTGGACATGCAGTTCGAGACCGAGCCCTGGGACGACGTCGAGAAACTGCTGAAGTACTCGCCGATCACCTACGTCAAGAACATCACCACGCCGCTGCTGATCCTGCACTCCGAGGAGGACTACCGCTGCCCGATCGAGCAGGGCGAGCAGATGTTCATCGCGCTGAAGAAACTCGGCCGCGACGTCGAGTTCGTCCGCTTCCCGGACGAGAACCACGACCTCTCGCGCAACGGCAAGCCCGCGCACCGCATCGAGCGGCTGCAGCACATCGTCCGCTGGTTCGACAAGTACCTGCAGGACTGAGGACGGCGAGAAGGGCTCAGGACTCAGGACTCAGGACTGAGCGGGGCTGAAAACCGCGCGGCCGGGGCGCTGACGCCCCGGCCCCGCGGTTTGTTTGACACCCTTGCCATTCAGTTCTATCCTGTACAAAACTTACTTAACAAGGAAGGATTTGACGTTGCGCCGGAGTCGCCGCGACCTGCGCCACAACCTGTACGCGGTGGCCGCAGGGCAAGGCGGCTATTTCACCGCCGCGCAGGCCGCCGCCAGCGGGTATCGGTATCCCCAGCAGGTGTACCAGCGCCGGATCGGCGACTGGGAGGTCATCGACCGCGGCATCTTCCGGCTGCGCGACTTCCCGCCCGGTGAACACGAAGATCTCATCCGCT
>DASSSV010000431.1:0-2050 GCA_035708265.1 Thermomicrobiales bacterium
GCCGCCAGCGCCAGCGCCTCGGCCAGCACGCCCAGCGCCCGCTCGGTGTCGGCGAAGATGAGCGCTTCGCCCACCAGGTAGAGCAGCCACCCACGCGCGGCGGCGCGCGCCGGGTCCCCCGCCAGGAGGCCGGCCGCCGCCGCGAACCGCTCGGCGGCGGTGAGGCGGGCCTGGGCACCATAGGCGCGCAGCCCCGCGCGCACCAGCCACTCGACCGCGCGCGGGTCGCCGGCGCGCCGGAGGTGGGAGGCGACCGCGTCGGGGTCGGGCGCCGGCGTGGCCAGCAGCGCCGCCGCGACGCGCCGATGCCAGGCGCGCCGCCGCGGCGGCAGGACGCCCTCATACAACGCCTCGCGCACCAGGGCGTGCGCGAAGCGGACGCTCGTGCCGTCGGGCGCTGCCACAAGCAGGTGCGCCTCGACCGCCCGCTCCACCAGGTCCAGCAGCGTCCCCTCGTCCGCCACCTCCCCGACCGTCTGCCATAGGGCTAGCGGAATCTCCTGTCCGATCACCGCGGCCAGCGCCAGCAGCCGCGCGGCCTCGACGCCCAGCCGGGCCGCGCGCTCGGCGATGACCTGCCGCAGCAGCGGCGGCACCGGCGCGGCGGCTAGGTCGCTCAGCGCCCACCCTCCGGCACCGGCCCGCAGCACCTGCGCCTCGGCGAGCGCCCGCAGCATCTCGCCGGCGGCGAAGGGGTTGCCCTCGGCATGGTCGTGGAGATAGGCCACCAGCCGTGCCAGGTCCGGCTCGGCCAGCGCGTAGCGTGTCGCTACCAGCGCGCCGATTGCCGCCTCGTCCAGTGGCGCGAGGTCGAGGCGGTCCGCCTGGGCCTCGCGCACTAGGCGGGGCAGGAGGGCGGCGAGCGGGTGACCCGCCGGTAGCTCGTCGCTACGGTACGTGGCGAGGAGTAGGAGCGGCGTGTCGTCCAGGCTGCGCGCCGTGACGCGCAGGAGGTCAAGCGAGGCGGGGTCGGCCCAGTGCAGGTCGTCGAGGAGCAGGACCAGCGGGCGCGCCGCCGCCACCGCCGCCAGGAAGTCCCGCACCTGGCCGAAGAGTGCGTCCCGGCCGGCCACCGGCCCGAGCCGGCCGCGCTCGGCCAGCGGGGCGGGGAGGGGCGGCAGGTCGCCGCCGGCCGGGTAGCGGGCGAACGCCTCCAGCCAGGGGCCGTAGGGCGGGGTCTCCGAGAGGTCGTAGCAGCGGCCGACGAGGACCAGCGCGCCCCGGTCGGCCGCCTCGCGCCCCAGCTCCTCGGCGAGCGCCGTCTTGCCGATGCCCGCCTCGCCGCCGACGAGGACGAGGCCGCCCTCGCCGGCCAGCGCCGCCGCCAGGTGCTCGCGCAGCAGCGCCCGCTCGCGCTCCCGCCCCACGAGGAGTGGTGGCTGCGCACGGCGGTGGGTCCGGGGCGCGGCGCGGTCGGCCATGGCGTGCTCGCCGGCGGGGTCTGCGCGATACCCTCGCTGGACGTTGTTGGAGTCCAGTATAGCAGGGGAGGCAAGCGGCGCCGGGTGTCGCGCTCCGCGAGGAGGGCGGTGGGCCGGGTCAGTCGGTGCGTTCGCGGAAGTCGATGGTGGGGAGGTCGGTGTAGATCTCGATCGTCGGCTCGGCGGGGGCGTCGTCGCCGCGCGCGCGGGCCTCGGCGCGCTCCTCGGCGATCACCTCGTAGGGGGTGCGGCCGGCGAGGTCGACGCGCGGGGTGAGGTGCCACTCGCGGTAGGCTTGCTCGAACCAGCGGCGCCGGTCCGCCACGTCGAGCGTCTCGCCCGCGGGGAGCGCGGCCAGGGCGCGCGAGCAAGCGCGCACCAGGTAGACCGCCAGTTCTCCGTTCAGCCGTTTCTCCTGCGGCCCCATGCACGATCCTCCGGGCCTCGGCCACGGTCTGGGCGCCGGCGCGGCCGGCCTCTCGCGTGTCCCCCGTGCCGCCCACGCCTGTGCTGTGCGCCCATCCCACACATGATAGCACGTTCCCGGTTTCGTTACCAGCATCACAATAGCAAAAAGGGGCTATGGCCCTCACCCCCCGGCCCCCTCTCCCAATGCTGGGAGAGGGGGA
>DASSSV010000432.1:0-3299 GCA_035708265.1 Thermomicrobiales bacterium
ACGCCACGGCCGGCCCCTTCGCCACTGGCTCGGCCTTCTACTACGGCTGCCGCGTCACCTCGGGCGGCAACGTCGTCTGGAGCGGCTGGCGTCGCGTCCAGTCCGGCCCTTTGTCACCGGCGGTGGGGCGGGCCGTCCCGATCTCCTACACAGGCTCCTCCGAGGGCCGCATCGACATCGTCTTCATCCCCGACAGCAACAGCTATCCCGCCGGCGCCGCCGACCTCAACTTCCAGAGTGACGTCGCCGCGGTGATCGAGAATGCCTACTACGCGCAGGACGTCTACCTGCGCAACCAGGACCTGCTCAACTTCTGGATTGCGCAGGATACCGGCACGACGGCGGTAGTCCCGAATCCCGGGGGCTGGAACGATTGCGTCAATACCGCCCCCGCGAATTGGCAGACAGCCTATCTCTTCGCCGACGCCGGCGCCCTCCTGCACCGACCGAACTGCCGCGACAACGCCCCCACGAACCAGCGCTTCTTCTCGGCTGAGCCGACCTCGGTCGATGTCGTCGTCCACGAGATGGGGCACACGCCGTTTGGCCTGGCCGACGAGTATTGCCAGTCCAACCCGAGCCTCCCTTGCGATGGTGGGTACTTCCCGTCCACCAACATCTATTCGTCCCAGGCAGCCTGCCTGGCCGATCCGCTCGCGGCCGGCGTGGCGGGCGCCTGCCAGCAGATCGCCAACGCCAGTTCCAGCGTGGGCTGGTGGCGGCTCGATTCGGCGGCGACGATCGGCAACGACCTGATGGTCAACAACGGCGCCTATAAGGCGGCGGACACGCGCCAGCACGACCGGCTCTTCGCCCAATGCCGCGCGGCGAAGTGCTAGCGAAAGGATGATCGGGGCATGAACGCGCACCACTTTCGCGTCTTCCGCCGGGCGGCGTTGAGCCTCGGCCTGCTCCTGGTGTTGCTGGCGACCGTCCTCCGCGCCGGCGCCCAGAACGGCGGGCCGGACGACCCCGTTCCCGACATCGAGCCGCCGACGGCGAGCAAGTCTGTCTTCATCAACCTCACTTTCACCGACCGGGACGAGGTCACGCTGACCTCCGGCGAGGTCGTCTTCGGCCGCCCACCCGCCCGGATCGGCAACCCGCCGCTCCTCGAGGTCGTGCTCAAGGACAAGGGCGGCGCCGTCGTCGAGCGCTACAACGCCTGGCACCCGCTCTGGTCCTTCACCGAGGACGGCGCCGGCCACGAGCGGCTGGAGGTCGCGGCGAGCGCGACGGGGAGCTTCCCCTACGCCTTCCAGCCGGCCGTCCGCACGATGGACATCGTCGACCTGCGCCAGCAGCAGCGGCTGGCCTCGGTCGACGTGGTCGCCGCGGCGGTCCGCCCCTTCTGCGAGCAGCACCCCGGCGACGCCGACTGCACGGCCGACCTGGCGCTGACCAAGACCGACGCGCCCGATCCCGTCGCGGCAGGCGCGACCCTGACCTACACGCTGACCGCCAGCAACCGCGGCCCGAATCCGGCCTACTCCGGGCGGATCGTGGACACGCTGCCGGCCGGCGTCACCTTCCAAAGCGCGACCGCCGACTGCGCCGAGGCGCCGGCCCGGACCCTGACCTGCGACCTCGGCGTCCTCGACCCCGATGAGTCGCGGCAGGTCGTCGTCACGACGCGGGTCGACGCCGACCTCGTCTACCAGGCCGGCGCGCCGGTCACGATCGACAACACCGCCGTCATCGCCAACAAGGCGGGCAACGACCCGAACGGGGGCAACAACATCGCCGCCGCCCAGACCCGCGTCGTCGCCGTCGCCGACCTGGCGGTGGACCGCTTCGCCGCGCTCGACGCGCCGCCGCAGGTCATCCTCGGCCGGTCGGTACCGATGACGCTGCGGACGGTGGTGAGCAACGGCGGCCCCTCCAGCCCGATGGACGCCGTGCTGACCCGGACCGCCTCGGCAACGCGGGGCGCGTCGGTGACGCCGGCGGCGTCGACGGCGGCCGTCACCGCGCTCGCGGTCGGCAGCACCAAGACGATCGACGAGACCTATGCCCTCGCCTGCGACAAGCCGGGCTACCACACCTATCGCTTCACCACCGCGCTCGCCCCCGCCCGGCCCGACGACACCGACCCCAACGCGGCCAACAATCGGGGCGAGGTGGCGCTGACCATCGACTGCGTCGTGCCGGTGACGATCAACATCAAGCCGGGCAGCAACCCCAACGCCGTCAACCTCGGCAACGGCACCATCGCGGTGGCCGTCCTGACGACACGGGCGGGCGAGTACGGCCTCCCCCTCGCCTTCGACGCCACCACGATCCAGCCGCTGACCGTGCGCTTCGGGCCGACCGGCGCGGTCGCGGCCGGCACCGCGGCGGCCGGCGAGGTCCACGCGATGGGCCACCTCGAGGACTCGATCGAGTTGGGGGACACCGAGCGCGTCAAGGACGGCGACACCGACATGGTGCTGCACTTCGCGGGCAACGCCGGCGGGTTGCGGATGACCGACACGCAGGCGTGCGTCAAGGGCGAGTTCGTGGACGCCGACGGGAATCGCTATCGCTTCTTCGGCTGCGACGCGATCCGGCCCACGACGTAGGCGCCCCGAAACGCGGCGGCGGGTAGCGCCCGCTGCCCCCAGCGGCCGACAGCGGCGCGCCGGCCGGGGCTGTCCCGGCCGACGCGCCCGTGTGGCGCTGGCCTGCGATCGGCCGCGATCTTCCCGCCACGATCGGGAATCGGTCCCGCTCGATCGGGACGTCAGGCCCAGGACGGCGGGACTCCCTCCCTTTACGCTGCGAGCAGGACGACCGGCCCGCGCTGGTCGACGCGGGGCGTGGAGATCGACAAAGCCGGCCACCGAGGAACGCCGGCCGCCAAGGTGGGGGACTTAGGTTTGGAGCGGCGAGGCGGGCGACCCGCGCTCCGGGATGGATCGACATCAAACTGCTCGCCACCTTCACGATGACCGACGCCCGTACACACAAGGAGATTGACTTTGCCCACACGTAGACGACTGGTGCTGCTCTTCGCGCTCGGCGCGCTGCTCCTCGGCCTGGTCGCGGCCGGCGCGGCCGGCGCGGCCCCCGCCCCATCGTCGGCCGCGGCCGGCACGCCGGTGGTGACCGGGCTCTCCGGGGCCTTCTTCTTCGCCCTCGGCGACGACGGCGCCCTCTACACCTACGACGGCGGTTCCGGCGACACCGAGGTCTACCCGCCCCTGCCCGACACCCCGCCGGCGCCCGAGAACCCCGGCCCGCCGCAGCCGCTCGTCCGCGGCCTGACCGGGCGCGTCCTCCGCGTCGCCCCCGACGGCACGCAGCGCGTCGTCGCCGCC
>DASSSV010000433.1:0-2160 GCA_035708265.1 Thermomicrobiales bacterium
CGTTGGGGTTCTGGGCCGGCGCGGGCCTGGGAAGGGTTGCCGGCGGGCGATTACGGGAGCGAGCCGGGCGACGACAGCGTGCCATCGATCGTGACCACCGCTTCCCTGATTGCCGGGGTGAAGGTCACGTTGATGGTTCCGCGCCCGGTGGCTCCGCGATACCTCCCCGTCCCGCCCGTCACCGTGTAGGTGTCGGACGCGGTCGATTCCGTCCGGCAATTCCACCCGGTCGCGTCCAGCATGATCTGGTCGCCGTTGGCCGCGGTGAGGGTCGTCGTCCGTCGTTCGGCGACGCGGCAAGCGCCGGGGCTCGACTCGACGACCGCGACTTCGCGGATCTCGCCGAGGTGGGTGGCCTGGCCGGTGCCCGTGGAGCAGATGGTGACGGGGGCCGGCGACTGGCACGGGGTCGTGTTGACTACGTAGGTCTCGGTGATAGTTGCGTGAAATGGCACCAGGCTCGTGGCCGCCGCCTGCCGGGGGCCGGCGACCAGCATGGCGCACAACGCGAGCACTGCCAGGGCGATCCTTCGCCCGGTGATCAGGGCCATGCGCCCTTTCCGCGTGACGGTGTATTCGCCCGCTGACATGGCGATCCTCCTTTCAACAAGAGACGCAACCCTGCTCCGGGCTGGGCTCACTGCGGAGACGGCCGGCGCGACCATGCCGGCCGTGCCCGGCCATGGCGGTCCCCGGCCGGCGCGTCGCGCGCCGACGCGGCCCCCGCTTGCCGCTCGGCCATCGTGTTACCCCCGTCCCGTGCCCCCAGTCTGCGCCGTGGCGGGCGCCTGCGCCATAACGTTCACTCACCGTTTCGCCCGGGCGGGCGAGGGGGGCGCGTGCCGTCGTGTCGCGGCGGGCGGCTCCGCGAGGGGGACCACCCGCGCAGTGGTCTCACCGCGGCCCCTGGTTGCGGCTGCCCTCCCGCGACAGCAGTGCGTCGCCACTGGCCGGGCCGGCGTCGCGCGGGGCGAACGCGCCAGGGCCGACCCCGTCGGCCTCATGCGGGGGGCTCGCGCGATCCGCCGGTGCGGGCGGCGGCGCCTGCGGGGCGAGGCGGGAGCTCTCGTTGTCGCAGACCTGCCCGACCGGGGGCGGGGCGGCGCCGCAGTGGTAGCCCGGCCAGGCCGTTGGCGCGCGCTCGGGCGCCGCCGCGGGGCCGACGGGGTCGGCCTCGTGCGGAGGGCTCACGCGATCCGCCGGCGCGGGCGCCGCGGCGGGGATCGCCGCGGGGGTGGCGGCGAGGGCCGCGGCCGGCCGGGCGGTGGCCGCGGGCGGCGGGGAGGCGCCCGGGCCGCCCGGCAGCGGGTGGAGTAGCCAGGCCAGCGCCGCGACCGCCGCGACCGCCGCTAGCGCCGCCCGGCCCCGCTCCCGCCAGGCCGTCCCCCGCCCCGCGGGCTCGGCCGTGATCGTCGTCGCGCGCGCCGGCGCGGCCGCCTCGTCGCACCCGGGCAGGGGCACCAGGCCGGGGACGACGCCCGCTCGGCGCTCCAGGGCGGCGACGCGCCGCCGCAGCGCCGGCAAGTCGGGCGGGGCCGGCTGCCCCGGTCGCAGCGGCAGGCCGAGCGCGACCTCGACCTCGCGCAGCCGGGCGCGCAGCGCCGCCAGCTCGGGCGCATAAGCGGGCGGCGCGACCGCGGCGCTCTCCGATTCGTGCGGCGTGGCTTCCTCCGCGGCGGTCACTGTCGTCGACATCGGATCAGGAGTGTGCAGGTTCGCCATCGCGGGCTTCCTTATCTTTATCTGGTGCCTCACCCTCTGTGCCCCAGTCTGCGCCGCGGCGGGCGCCCGCGCCATGACGTCGACTCACCGTCCACTCACCGTCTTCGCCCACCGTCTTCCACAGCGGGGGGCTTCCTCCCGGCGCCGCCCGGTGCTATGCTGGGGCCATCGGGAGGGATCGGCGGACGGGTGCGGGCGCGGTGTGGGGGGCGCCATGGCCGAGACCGCGGCAACTGCCTTCGGGGCGTTGCTCAGGCGGCACCGCCTGGCCGCCGGCCTGACCCAGGAGGGCCTGGCCGAGCGGGCGGGGATCTCCGCGCGCGCGGTCAGCGACCTGGAGCGCGACCGCGCCCGCGTGCCCTACGAGGCGACCATCGCGCTCCTGGTCGCCGCGCTGGACCTGTCCCCCGCGCAGGCGGCGGCGCTGCGCGTGGCCGC
>DASSSV010000434.1:0-8014 GCA_035708265.1 Thermomicrobiales bacterium
GTCGTGACCGTGCGCGACCAGGACGGCGCGCTCGTCACCGCGCTGCTGGACACGGGCCCCGCCATCCGCGTGGAGCGGCCCGGCGCGCTCGCCGACCTCCGGCCGGGGGACACGGTCGCGCTCTGGGGCGCGGCCACGGGCCCCGGCGCCTACCTCGCCCGAATGGTCGTCGATTGGGGACCGGTGGCGGAGTGATGAGTGACGAGTGACGAGGGGACGGGGAAGGGCCGGCGGGTGCCGCCGCCTGGCCCGCGGTTGAAACCGCGGGCGCGGCTGGGGCAAGTCGAGAGTAGGCAGCGGGTAAGGAGCGAGAAGTGAGCGAGGCTCGGCTGGCGCGTCCGTCCCTGGCATGGCGACTCGGCCCGATGGTGGCGTTGCTCCTGGGGCTTCTGCTCGGGCAAGGGCCGGCGCCGGCCGGCGCGGCGGCCGCCCCCGCGGTGACGGGGCTCACCCTCGCGCCGGACCGGCCGTCTGGGCAGCCGGTCGGCGTGACCGTCACCTGGACGGCGACGGCGGCCGACCCCGCCGGGCTCGAATACCGCTTCTCCGTGGCGCAGGGCGACCAGCTCCCGGTCGTAGTGCGCGACTTCGCGCGCGCGAACACCGTCACCTGGATGCCGTTAGCCGAGGGCACCTACCAGGTCCGGGTCGAGGCGCGCGACCCCGCGGCCGGCGCGACGGCCACGGCCTCCGCCGCCTACACCATCGTGGCGCGCGTCACCGCCGGCCGGTCGGTCGTCTCGGCGACGGCGAACCCGCTGGTGGCCCTCTACAGCATCCCGCCGTGCGGCGCCGGCACCGTCCAGACCCTCTTCGGCACCGGGGACGATATGCAGACCTACCAGCGAACCTCGCCGGTAGCCTGCTCGCCCACCGTCAGCGAGAACGTCTACCTCGTCGGGATGCGCCCGACCACCACCTACACGATCCGCTACGTGGTCACGGACGGCGGCGCGGTCCGCTACGGCCCGCTCGACACCTGGACGACCGGCGCGATCCCGGCCGATCAGCAGTTCCCGCAGATCACCACGCCGGTGCCGCCGACGGCGAGCGCCAGCTTGCAGGACGGCATCGTCTTCCATGCCGTCGCCGCCGCGACGCTCCCCCACCAGGTCGCCCTCTTCGCGACCGACCTCCAGGGGCGGATCGTCTGGTACTACCCGGCCGGCCCGGAGGTGCCGCCCGGCGGCACCGCGCGCCCGCTGCCGGGCGGGGACATCCTGGCCCAGCTCTCCGACCCCTCCGGGGAGCACCAGATCCTCCGCATCATGGACCCCGCGGGCAACCCGGTCCGCGAGACCTCGCTCGACCGGATCAACGAGCAACTCGCCGGGCGGAGCGGGGCCGACCAGATCGCCGCGATGACGCACGAGGCGACGCTACTCCCCGACGGCCACATCCTCGTCCTCGGCTCGGCCGAGCGGCTCTTCCCGCCCGGCACGCAGGGCTCGACCACCGGCCTGCCCGTGGACATCGTCGCCGACGAGATCATCGTCCTCGACCAGAACCTGCAGGTCTCCTGGGTCTGGGACGGCTTCGACTTCCTCGACATCAATCGCGCGGCCACGCTGGGCGACGTCTGCCACGCCCACACCGCCGGCTGCCCCCCACTCGCGAACACCGCGGCGGCGGGCGGGACGGCGCAGGACTGGATGCACGCCAACGCGGTCATCTACTCGCCCGCCGACCACGACCTGCTGCTCTCGGTGCGCCACCAGGACTGGATCCTCAAACTCGACTACCACGACGGCGCGGGCGACGGCCACATCGTCTGGCGGCTCGGCAACGGAGGCGACTTCACTCTGACCAACCCGCCCGCCGGCGACCCCTTCCCCTGGTTCTCCCACCAGCACGGCCTCGCGCTCAACGGCGACATGCTCGCGACCTTCGACAACGGCAACACGCGCTGCAACGGCCAGGGTCCGAGCTGCCACAGCCGGGGCCAGGTCTACCGGCTCGACGAAGCCCACCACACCGCCACGCTCATCCTCGATGCCGACATGGGCGACTACTCCGACGCGCTCGGCTGGGCGCAACTCCTCCAGAACGGCGACTACGCCTTCACGTCCGGCTTCCAGCAGGCCAATCCGCCGACGCACGGCCAGGTCGAGGAGTTCGCGCCGGACGGCCGCGGTCCTATCTACGTCCTCCAGGATCTGGGCCTGCTCTACCGCGGCTACCGGATGACGACGATGTACGACGGCTGCTGCGGCGCGCCCGCGGCCATCCCGCCCACGCCGCCCGCGCCAACCACAGACGGGGCGGCCTGGACCGCCGTCGGCGGGACCCTCGGCGACGCGCCCGCGGCCGCCGGCTTCGCCGGCCGGGCCTACATCTTCGTGCGCGGCGCCCGCGGCGCCCTACTGATGACCTCGACGGCCGACGGTACGACCTTCGCCCCGTGGGTCAACCTGGGCGGCGTCCTCACCGCCGCGCCCACCGCGGCGAGCGCGGACGGCACGCTCTACGTCTTCGCGCGCGGCGCCGACGACGCGCTCTACGTGCGCACCTCGACCGACGGTCACACTTTCACCCCCTGGCGCTCGCTCGGCGGGCGGCTCACCTCCGCCCCGGCGGCGGCCGGCGCCGGCCGGACGCTCGTGGTCGGCGCGCGGGATAGCGCCGGCGGGCTGGCGGTGCGGGTGGCGGTGGACGGCGCGTTCGGCCCGTGGCGGGCGCACGGCGGCGCGCTCGCGGGCGCGCCCGTCGCCGCGGCGTTCCAGGGTACGCTCATCATGCTGGTCCAGGGGCCGGGCCACACCCTCTACGCCACCGCCGCCACCGCCGGCACCGGCGCCTTCGGTCCTTACCGCGCCCTCGGGCCAAGCCCGGCCGCGGACCTCGCGGCCGTCGCGCTCACCCCGGCCGGCGGTCCGGAGACGCTCGTCCTCGCCGGCCGCGCCGCCGACGGCACGATCCACACCTGGCACTCAACCGACGGCGCAACCTTCACCGCGGGCGCCGACCTGGCCGGCCGGACCGACGCCATGCCGGCCGTCGCGGCGCTCGACACGCGCCTCTTCGTCGTCGTCCGCGGCGCCGACGGCGGCCTGTGGGTGCGGACGAGTGACGGGAAGTGACGAGCCACGAGTGACGAGTGACGAGTGACGAGTGCGGGCGGCGGGAAGACGGAGGACGGAGGACGAAGACGGACGAGGGTGAGCGGGACGACCCTCATCCGGCCTTCGCCCCCTCGTCACTCGTCACTCGTCACTCGTCACTCGTGGCTCGCCTGGAGGCGGTGGCCGATGCCGTGCTCGGTGAGGATGTAGCGGGGCTGCTTGGGGTTGCGCTCGATCTTGCGGCGCAGGCGCCAGATGTAGAGTTTCAGGTACTCGGTGTTGCCGACGTACTCGGCGCCCCAGACCTTCTCCAAGAGTCGCTCGTGCGTGACGATCTGCCCCGCGTTGTCGGCCAGCACGAAGAAGAGGCGCCATTCGGTGCGCGTCAACTTCAGCGGCTGGCCGCTCTTGAGCACCTGCCGACCGGCGAGGTCGACGACGAGGTCGTCGTCGAGCGCGAAACTCTGCGGGTGCGCCGCGTGCGACTTCGCCGGGGCCGCGCGCCGCAGCAGCCCCTCGATCCGCGCGGCCAGTTCGCGCAGGCTGCACGGCTTGGTCAGGTAATCGTCGGCCCCGAGTTCGAGGCCGCGCACGCGGTCGGCCTCCTGCCCGCGCGCCGTCAGGATCACGATCGGCACGTCGGAGAGGTCGCGCAGGCGCTCGCAGACCGTCCAGCCGTCCATCTTCGGCAGCGTCACGTCGAGGATGACGGCCTGGGGCTGCCAGGCGTAGCAGGACCGCAGGCCCTCCTGCCCGTCGGCCGCGCGCTTGACCTCGTGCCCCTGCGCCGTGAGGTAATAGCGCAGCGCTTCGGCGAACGGCGCGTCGTCCTCGATCAGCAGGATCCGAGGCATCCGTCCCTCCCTCCGGTCGGGAGGACTCGGGAAGGACTCAGGACTGAGTGGGGCTTATGCTATCCATCGCAGGGGCCGTCCCCCACGCGGCTGCTCACTGAGTCCTGAGTCCTAAGTCCTGAGTCCTTCGAGTGTCACCGTGAACCGGCTGCCGCCCGGGCCGGTGCGCTCCAGCGTGGCCGTGCCGCCGTGTAGCGCGGCGATTTCGCGGACCAGGTAGAGGCCGAGGCCGCTGCCCCTGGCCGCGTCGCGCGCGGCGGCGCGGTAGAACTTCTCGAAGATGCGCTCTTCCTCGCCCGGCGGGACGCCCGACCCCTCGTCGGTCACGCTCAGGGCGACGCCGCCCGGCGCCGGCCGCGCCGCGACGGTGACGCGCCCACCCGGCCGGTTGTACTTGATCGCATTGGCGATCAGGTTCCGCACCAGCACCGCCAGCAGGTCGCGGTCGCCGTGGACGGGCGGCAGAGCCTCGGCGAGCGCCAGCACGGGCGTCAGGTCGCGCTCCGCGAACTGGGGCGCGTAGGCCGCGACCGCGGCGGTGACGAGCGCCGCGACGTCGACCGGCACGGCGTCGAGCGCCAGCCGGCCCGCGGCGAGGCGTTCGAGGTTGAGCAAGTTGTCAACCAAGCCGGCCAGGTAGTCGGCCTCGCGCTCGATCGTCGCCAGGAACGCGGCGGACGGGGAGCCGGGCGCGGCCTCGTCGCGCAGGATCTCGGCATAGGCTTTGATCGAGGCCAGCGGTGCGCGGAACTCGTGCGCCACGCCGGCGACCAGCGCCGCGGTCAGCGCCGCGTCGGGCGCGGGGGCGGCGGGCACGGGCGCGGGGCGCGGCCGCGCGGCCGGGTGGTAGTACACCTGGTTCTCGCGTACCACCTGCATGATCCCCCTCCCCACTCGCACCCTCGCTTCTAGGGTACGGAGGCGCGGCGGGCTGGCGCAATAGGGCAGAAGTACCGGACCGGGCGGGCACATCGGCCCCCGGCGGTCCCGGCCCGAGCGGGGTAGGCGTTCGGCGTCAGGCGCCGGGCGGCTGGCGCGCACCGGCGTTGCGCGCGGTGGGGCGGTGACAGCCGGGCTGACCCCACACTATGTCGAGTAGGACCGCGAACGTTCGCGGTTCATGCGCCGCTTAGTTGACATCATACTGAGGTTCTGCTAGGCTACGGCTGCCGTTGCGCCCTACGCACGGCGGATCTAGCCCGTTGTGACGCGGGAAATGGCACGCCAGCCAGGGTGCATCGCGACGCCCGCCCGCGCGCACGGCGATTGTCAGGCCACCCGGCGTGGGATGGCGCGCCCCAGCCAGCGCGCCGTCGCAGCACCCGCCGCCGTGGCCACACGCGAAGGTTGCGGACCCGATACGCACGCCAGGAGACGCGGAGGAGCAGCGCGGCACAGAGCCGTGCCGCCACAATCGAGTGACCAGCCTCACCGGGCCGCGCCACCACGCGCCACGGGCGCGCGGCCCGCTCCTCCGCGCGGCGTCGCGACGGCCGGAACCTGCGAGGAGGATGGTCCGTGTCTCGCCCTCATAGGCGAGTCGCCGCCCGCTGGGCGCTCTGCGCGCTCATCTTGCTGACGGCGCTCGCCTTCCCCCGCGTCACCCGCGCCGCCGACACCGCCACCACCACCGACCGCCTGAACCTCCGCAACGGCCCGGGCCTCACCTACGACGTCCTGGCCGTCATCCCGGCCGGCGTCACCGTCACTCTCGGCGGCGACCCGAGCGAGGGTTGGTATCCCGTCGCCTACCAGGACGCGGCCGGCTGGGCCTACGGCGCGTACCTGGCGCTCGGCGGCCAGGCCGCCTCGGCGACGCGCGGCGGCGCCACCGTCGTGACCGCCTGGCTCAATCTGCGCGGCGGCCCCGGCCTGGACTATCCCTCCGTCGCGATGCTGCCCTACGGGACGGTCGTGCAGCTCCTCGACGGCCCGCAGGCGACGGACGGGTACAGTTGGTTCCACGTCGACGCCGCGGGCTACGGCATCGGCTTCGTCGCCGGGGCCTACCTGGACGCGGGCGTCGCCGGCCTCGGCGGCCCCGCGGCCGAGTCGGCGGCCGTCCCGGCGCCGTCCCCGTCGCCTTCGCCCTCCCCGTCGCCCACGCCCGCGCCTCAGCCGCGCAGCAGCGGCAACTCGGTCGTCGACATCATCACCCAGGCGGCGCTGCGCTATGGGCAGTCGCCGGAGGCGATGCTCGCGGTGGCCCGCTGCGAGTCGAACCTCAACCCGACTAACGTCAACCCCTACTCCGGCGCGTCGGGGCTCTTCCAGTTCCTGCCCGGTACCTGGGCGACGACGCCTTACGCCGACTACTCGATCCTCGACACCTGGGCGAACGCCAACGCCGCGGCCTGGATGTGGTCCGTCGGCCGGCGGGGCGAGTGGGTCTGCTGAGCAGGCGGATTCGCCCCCCGATCCACCCAATCCTGGGCGAGCCAGGCGTGAACGCCGTAGCGAGGAGGCCGCGGTTGCGCCGGGCCATGGCGCCCGCGGTTGCAACCGCGGCTAAGGGCTCGCTCACGCTCGCCAGGAAGTCCGCCTGCGCGGACTGGGCTACGTCCTCAACCCGCGCAGGCGGGTTTCGCGGCGAGCGCAGCGCAGCGGAGCGAGCCTCCAGCCGCGGTTGCAGCCGCGGGCGCGGCACCCCGAGCGGGCGCGCCCCCATCGTTACGGCGTGCGGGCCGAGTTCCCCCCAGGATTGGGGGGATCGGGGGGCGAATCCGCCCCCTATGCTATACTCCCCTCGCGCGCGGACCGGGCCGCAGGCCGGCGCCGGCGCACCGGCGTCGACGACGACTTGGGATTTCGATGGGGACATGACCGGCACCGCGCTCGTCTACACGCCGCTCTACCTCGGCCACGACACCGGCGAGCACGTCGAACACGCCCGGCGGCTCATCACCACGATGGCGCACCTCGACCGCGAGGGCCTGCTCGCCGACCGGCGCATCTTCGAGCCGGAGGCGGTGCCCTTCGAGGCGCTGGCCGCCGTCCACGAGCCGGCGCTGATCGAGCGGGTGCTGCACGCCGCCGAGGCGGGCGGCCTCTGGCTCGACGCCGACACCTACGTCTCGCCCGGCTCTTATGAGGCGGCGGCCTACGCGGCGGGCGGCGCGCTGATCGCGGTCGATGCCGTCCTGAGCGACGACCCGAAGCGCGTCTTCGTCCTCTCTCGCCCGCCCGGCCACCACGCGACGCCCGGGCAGGCGATGGGCTTCTGCCTCTTCAACAACGCCGCCGTCGCGGCGCGCTACGCGCTCGACCGGCACGGCCTGGAGCGCGTCGCGATCGTCGATTGGGACGTCCACCACGGCAACGGCACGCAGGAGATCTTCTACGAGTCGGATCGGGTCTACTACGCCTCGATCCACCAGTGGCCGCTCTACCCCGGCACCGGCCGGCGCGACGAGACCGGCGCCGGCAAGGGGAAGGGCACGACGCTCAACCTCCCGCTCTCGCCCGGCGCGGGCGACCGCACCTACCTCGGCGCCTTCGACGCCGAACTCGCGCCGCGCGTCCGCGAGTTCGCGCCGCAACTCCTGATCGTCTCGGCCGGCTACGACGCGCACGTCGAGGACCCGCTGGCGATGATGCGCGTGACCGAGGAAGGCTTCGCCGGCCTCGCCCGCCGCGTCAAGGCGCTGGCCGAGGAGTGCTGCGCCGGCCAGCTCGTCCTGGTCCTCGAAGGCGGCTACCAGCCGGAGGCCCTGGCGCGCTCCGTCGCCGCCACGCTGCGCGCGCTGGACGAGTAACGAGCGACGAGTGATGTGTGACGAGGGGACGGGGTACGGACCCCTCATCACTCGTCACTCGTCACTCATCACTGGAGCGAAGCGACCATGCTCGCGGTGATCGAGTACGGGGCCGGAAACGTGGGGAGCGTGGTCAACGCGCTGGGGCACCTCGGCGCGCCTCACGTCGTCACCGACGACGCCGCGACGATCCTGGCGGCCGATGGGGTGGTCTTCCCCGGCGTCGGGGCGACCGCGGACACGATGGCGAACCTGCGCGCGCGCGGCCTGCCGCCCGTGCTCGCCGAGGTCGTCGCGCGCGAGCGCCCGCTCCTCGGCATCTGCGTCGGTCAGCAGGTGCTCT
>DASSSV010000435.1:0-11335 GCA_035708265.1 Thermomicrobiales bacterium
TAGGTCATGCTCTGGAGCATCGAGATCGGGTCGATGTCGCGCACGCAGATGTGGTCCGGCGCCTGTAGCACGACCGGGGCGTAGTTGAGGAGCGCGACGACCCGCCCGGCGATCAGCAGGTCCGCCGTCCGCTGCGCCACCGCGGCCGGCACGGCGATGATGCCGATCTTGATGCCGCGCTCGCGCACGACGTCGGTGATGCGGTCGTCGGGGAGGACCTCTAGCCCCTCCGGCCCGGCCGGCTGCCCGATCTTGGCCGGGTCGTCGTCGAAGACGGCGGCGAGGTGGAAGTTGCTCTCGCGGAAGCCACGGTAGCGCGCGATCGCCTGGCCGAGGTAGCCGAAGCCGACCAGCGCGACGTCCCACTGGCGCGTGAGGTTGAGGATCGTGCGGATCTCGGCGAGCAGGTAGGCGATGTCGTAGCCCTTGCCCTGCTTGCCGAACCGGCCGAAGTAGGAGAGATCGCGCCGGATCTGCGCCGCCGTCACGCCGATGCGGTGGGCCAGGTCGGTGGACGAGATGCTGCCGACGCCCGCCTGGAGGAGCTCCTCCAGCGTGCGTGCGTAGATCGGCAGGCGCCGGATGACGACGTCCGGGATCTCTTCCCGCCCGCCCGCGTGCTCCCACGAGCCGGGGGGGGTATCAGTTCTCACCATGGCTCATGCCGTATGCCGTCCGCCACGCCGCAACCGGGGCCGCTCCCGCCGCCGCACGGCGGCCGGCCATCGTCGCCGAGGCGGCCCGCGGCCCTCTCCCGCGGCACCTTATCGTGCCGGTAGCGTACCATAACCCGCGGCGGTCTGTGAAGTCTGTAACGAGGTCATCCGCGGGCCGGTGACAAGCGGCCCGCGCGGAGCGTATCGGTGTACGAGGGCCCCGCCGCGGAACGGCGTCGCACAAGGGGGCCGGCCGCGATCGGGCGGCAGGGCCACGACGCCATAGAGGGGTAGCGGGCGGCGCGGGCCGGGAGGTGAACGTGGAGCCGGTACAGCGGATCGTCTGCGAGTGGTGCCAGGGCCAGAACCCACCGCAGGCGACCACCTGCGGCGCCTGCGGCGCGCCGCTCAACATCAAGAACATGGTCAGCGACTCCGGTTGGCGCGAGGCCCCGCGCATCCGCGACATGACCGAGATCCACTTCGGGCAGAGTTCCTGCCAGCTCGAGGGCGAGATCGTGCCGGTGGCCGAGATCGGCCTGTCGCACGGCGACGCGGTCTACTTCGAGCACCACGTCCTGCTCTGGAAGGACGAGCAGGTGCCGATGTCGGTGCTGCCGCTCCAGGGCGGGGCCAAGCGCGCGCTCGCCGGGATGCCCTTCATCGTCAGCGTGGCGCAGGGCCCCGGCCGGGTGGCCTTCTCGCGCGACGCCACCGGCGAGCTGGTGGTGATGCCGCTGCACCCGGGCATGGAACTGGACGTGCGCGAGCACGCTTTCCTGCTCGCCTCGCACCACATCAACTACTCCTACGTGCGCATCAAGGGCCTGCGCAACATCCTCTTCGGCGGCCAGGGCATGTTCATGGACCGCTTCGTGACGACCAATCAGCCCGGCCTGCTGATCCTGCACGGCTACGGCAACGTCTTCGAGCGCACCCTGCGCCCCGGAGAAGTTATTTTGATCGAGCCGGGCGGCTTCCTCTACAAAGACTCCTCGGTGACGATGGACGTGGAGACGCAGAAGCTGACATCCGGCCTCTTCGGCGGCACCGGCATGAACCTGGCGCGCATGACCGGCCCCGGCCGCGTCGGCATCCAGTCCATGTACGTCCACCACCATACCGAGTGACGAGTGACGAGTGACGAGTTGCGAGTGACGAGCGATAAGTGACGAGTGACGGAGGAGGGTGGACAGGGCGGTGGCGCGGCGAACTGCCCGACTGCCCGACTGCCCAACTCCGTGAGGAGGCGTCATGACCGGATACGCCAATCAGCCGCCCCCGCCGCCCGCCGGCGCGCCGCCGCACCGCTACACCTGCGGCTGGTGCGGCTGGGCCGGCGATTTGTCGAGCCTCAGTTGCCCCGCCTGCGGCGCGCCGGTGGACGTGCGCGTCGCCGCCACCACGTCGGGCTGGTACGAACTGCCCGGCATCAAGGATATGGCCCGCCTGCAGTTCGGCAACTCGTACTGCCAGGTCGAAGGCACCTACGTCCCGGTGGCCGACATGAACCTGGCCGCCGGCGACGGCGTCTACTTCACCCACCACGTCCTGCTCTGGAAGGACCCGCAGGTGACGGTCGGGGTCATGCCGATGCGCGGCGGCTGGACGCGCATGTTCGCCGGCCTGCCGCTGGTGATGACGCAGGCGCAGGGCCCCGGCCACGTCGCCTTCTCCAAGGACGCGCCGGGCGAGATGATCGCCTTGCCGCTGCAGGCGGGGCAGTCCATCGACGTGCGCGAGCACGTCTTCATGGTCGCGACCGGCCAGGTGGCCTACGACTGGTTCCAGACGGGGATCTGGTTCTCGACCAAGAATGGCGACGACGTGGAGACGTTCTACCCGCTCGGGCAGTACATGGACCGCTTCACGGCCCCGCAGCAGCCGGGCCTGCTGCTGCTGCACGGCGCCGGCAACGTCTTCGTGCGCCGGTTGGAGCAGCGTGAGACGATCTTGGTGAAGCCGACGGCGCTCCTGTTCAAGGACGCGGGCGTGCGGATGCAACTCCACCTGGAGCGGCCCCGCCCGACCTGGCGCTCCTGGCGCACCTGGGGCGAGCGCTACCTCTGGCTGCGCCTCCACGGCCCCGGTCGGGTCGCGGTGCAGTCGGCGTTCAAGCACCTGGAGGATCCCGGCTACGCCCTCCACCGCAGTTCGCCGATGACCACCTGGCAGTGGTGACGTGGAAGCGTGGGGCGTGAGGCGTGGGCCGTGACGGCCTGGCGTCCGGGCCTCGCGCCACGCGGTTTGGCGCCCACCGCGGGTGAGGGCGGCAGAGCATGTGATTCGGGGCGGCCCCGCGGGGCCGCCCCGTTCTCTATCGGATAGCTCGATGGTTGCCGGTGCGGCGGTCGGACCGGCGGCCGGCCCCGGCCGGATCGGGGGCACAGGCGACCCCTTTGCGCCTCGCGCCCGGATCGCCTCACGGCCTACGCCCTACGCCCGACGGCCCACGCGCCCTACGCGCGCTTCATCGGTAGCGGGCGCAGGAGGCGCGGGAACGGGGCCGGCTCGCCCGCGCCCGCTCCGACGAGGTCGGCGGTGGCCCGGCGCTGGCGTTGCGCGGACGCGACCTCACGGTACCAGGCGAGCAGCGCGAAGAGGCTGTGGTCGTCGGTCACGGCCTCGCGCTGCATCCGCGCCAGGAGCCGCGCCATCTGCTCCGGCGCCACCGACTCGGCCAGCCCCTCGGCGGCCTCCGCCGCTGCCTGCAGGTGCTGCCAGACGGCCTGGTACCGGGCGAAGACCAGCAGATCCTCGGTCTCGGCAATCTCGGCTGGCGTCATCGCGGTCATTCGCCCCTCCCTACCGTATCAGTCAGGTCTCTGCCGGCCAGTCTAGCGCGCGGGCGCGACCCGGGCATGAGCGATTCCCCCTATTCCGGGGAGTGGATTGTCCGGTACACACGTCCCGGCGCCCGCTCAATCATCCCCGGCCGGTTGTGGCAGCAGGGTCGGCGCCGCGTCCCGCGCGGGCTCCGCCGCGCGGCGCGGGGGACGCCCGGCGCTCGCCGGGGGCGGCGCGGGCGCGTCCTGGGCGGGCTCGTCCGGCCGGTCGAGTTCCGGCACGATCTGGGCGTTGAAGAGCGCCAGCGCCAGCCGGGCCTGCTTGCCCTCCTGCCCGGGGCAGAACTCCAGCCCGTACTGCAACTGCCCGGTCGTCAACTGCACGCGCGAGCGGACCACCGCCTGCAGCGTGATCTGCGCCCCGTCGAGCACGATCGTCAGCGCCAGCGGCGCCGGGCGGGCGCTCGGGTCGGCCTGCCGCCGCGCGGCGCCCGCGCCGGCCGGCGTGCCGGGCGGCACCACCCGCGCGCCGGTGAGCGAGACATCGCGGACCTCGCAGGGGCTGCCCGCCAGGAGCCCCGGCAGCGCGGTGGCGAAGCGGACGCTGCGCCGCCGCTCGGCGCCGTAGCGGAGGGTGCGCACGCGGCCGATCGCGTAGATCGTCAGCGCCAGGTTTACCACCAGCCAGAACGCGGCGCCGTAGGCCGCCCACGGGACGGCGTAGCGCAGCGGCGTCAGCCCCTCGACCGTACACGCGAACCAGAGCGCCGCCACGACGCTCGCCACGGCGACGCCGACCAGCAGCCGCGGGATCGGCTGGCGGCGTCGGCGGCGGCTCTCGCGGCCCTTCGCCGTCACCTGGAACCGCGCCGCGCCCGGCCGGACCAGCGTGAGCGTGGCGAGCAGGTTCGGCGTCAGGCGCACCAGCTCGAACATCGTCGACATGACCGAACGGTGGTAGCCGCGGCCGAGCAGGCGGAGCGCCAGTTGCTGCAGCAGGAAGGTGAAGCCGAACGCGAGCCCGAAGGTCAGCGGCCGCGCGCGAATCGGCACCGCGCCGGTCAGCAGCACGGCGATCGGGATCAGCAGGTAGCCGAGCGAGCGCCAGGCGTCGAACCAGCCGAGGATGGTCGCCGCGTAGGCGAGGCGCTGCGGCAGGGTCAGTCCCGGCACGGTGAGCGGGTTCTCGCGCCGCAGCACCTGCATCGCGCCGGTGCCCCAGCGCAGCCGCTGCGCCTGGTACTGCGCCGCGTTGCTCGCCGCCAGGCCGCGCGCCAGCACCTCGTTGTGGTAGACGGTCTTCCAGCCGCGCCGGTGCAGCCGCACCGTCGTGTGGATGTCCTCGGTGATCGTCTCGGTCGCGATGCCGCCGACCTCGCGCAGCGCGGCGACGCGCACGACCGCGCCGGTGCCGCACCAGAAGGCCGCGCCCCAGCGGTTCTTGCCCGCCTGGAGGACGCGGTAGAAGAGCGCCTGCTCGTGGTAGACCGCCCGGTCGCTGGCCGTGCTGCGCCGGTCGTGCTCGAAGGAGTCACGGTTGTAGAAGTCCTGCGGCGTCTGTACCAGCGCGACGCGCGGGTCGTCGAAGTAGCCGAGCGTGTTGGCGAGGAGGTCCGGCGTGGCGACGTGGTCGGCGTCGAGCACGGCGACGAAATCGGCCTCGATCCGGTCGAGCGCGTGGTTGATATTCCCGGCCTTGGCGTGGTGCCGGTCGGCGCGTGCCACGTAGCGCGCTCCCAGCCGGGCGGCGAGCGCCGCCACCCAGGGACGATTGCCGTCGTCGAGCACCCAGGTCTCGTGCGCCGGCCGCAGGGCCACCGCCGCGGCGACCGTCGGCAGCAGGATCTCCTCGCCCTCGTTGTAGGTCGGGATCAGCACGGCGATCCGCGCGTCGGTCGCCTCGACGCGCCGCGCCGGGCGCTGGGCGTCGACGTCCCAGAGCGAGAAGGTGAAGAGGCACAAACCAACGAACGCATGTACCTCGAAGAGGAGCAGCGGGACCGACACCCACCAGACGGCGAGGTCGACCGTCGCGAAGGTGCGCCAGGCGAGATAGGCGGTGCTGACGACCAGGGCGAGGACCGCGACCACGCGGATGTACGCGGTACGGCCACGTCCCTCGCGCGCGGGGAGTGCGCCGCCGGGGAACGAGGGGAGCGTGCGGGCCGGGCGCGCGCGGCGGGTCGGCCCGCCGGCCGGAGTCTCGCCCGGCGCGGCCGGTGCAGTCGATGTGTCGAGCATGGGCGTGCAGTCCTTATTCATCACCAAAGGGCCGGTCGGCTGGCCTGCTTCGCCGTGGGCGCTGGCCCGGCATCGCCGCGCCGGGCCGACAAAGGTGCGAACGATTACCACGTCAATTCTGGGATACGCGGCGGGATCTTCCTATCACCAGGAGGTCTCGGAGGGGGGGGTATTTCGGCCCGCGGGGTACGGGCCGATTGGCCGGGCCATCCGGTTATCGCGACGCGAGGCGTCGCGGCGCGCGGTGGGAGCTACGGCCCGGTCGGCGGACCGGCGCCGGCCGCCTGCTCCCGCAAGGTCGCGAGGAGGCGTTGGCTGCCGTCGAGGCGACGTCGCCAGTGCGCGCCGTAAGGCGCCCAGGCGGGGTGGGCGGCGGCGAGGCCGGCGAGCGCCGCGTCCGCCTCGGCCACGAGCGCCGCCAGCGCGTCGAGTAGGGAGGGCAGTTGCCCGTACTGGCCGGCCGCGGTGATGAGGTCGCGCAGCATCTGGAAGCGGTCGCCGAGCGCCAGCGGCAGCCCGAGCGCGCGCGCGACCCCGCCGAGGTCGGCCCGCGCGAGGAAGAGGCCGCTCCGCGCCGGGGTGACGAGGTCGCGCACGATCCGGCTCAGCCCCGGCCCCTCGTCGTCTTCCGAAGCCGCGGCCGCCTCGGTCCGGGATGTGCTGGGGGGTGGCGTGTCCGTGGCGTCGGGCGCGCCACCGGCGTCCGACGTTCCCTCGGGCGCCGCGGGTTCCACCGGGACGAGTGCGGCCAGGTCTTCGAGGACGAGGTCGAGCGTCAGGTCGGCCAATTCGCGATAGAGCGGCTCGACCGTCACGCGGCGGACGGCCAGGCAGCACAGGGGCGCCCAGCGGGCCAAATGCTCGCGCAGGCAGCGCGCCTGGAGCCGGCGCGCGTGTGCCGCCGCGTCGCGGTCGCCGTCGCCGGCCGCGCGGTCCTCCAGCGCGACGAGGTGACCCAAGCAGCGCAGTTCGAGGCCGAGGTGGTCGGGCGCGCCGGCGCGCGCGCCGGCCGGGTCGAAGCCGCAGAGCCGGTAGAGGCGTACCACCCGCTCGGTCGCCGCGGTGTTGAGCAGGAGTTCGGGGTCGACGAAGACCGACTCGTAGGGGTAGACGTTCTGCCCGAAGAGGCGCTGGTGCTCCACCGCGACGTCATCCAGCCACGACGGCAGCAGGTCGTCGGGCGGCACGCACGCGGCGAACCCGGGGAGGTCGCGCAGCTCGCGCGCCAGCGCCGCGTCGGGCTCTTCCAGATAGAGGCGCGCGAAGAGGTCATACGCCGCCCGGCGCGCGCGCCGCCGCTCGGGCGACTCGGACTGCTCCATCTACGTCGTCGGCAGCAGCGCGTGGGGGAGGCGCCCGGCCCGCTCGCGCATTTGGGCGAGGGCGCGCTCGAGCGGCAGATCTGGCACAACGTAGACCGGCAACCCCTCTTCGATCTGTATGTCAAGCAGTCGATCGGTGAAGACCTCGGCCACCTCGTCCAAATCCTCCACGTCCACGATCGGCGTGAGATAGATCCCGCCCGGATCCTCTCCACGGTAGACGGTGAAGGTCGCGGTGGGGAAGCGTCGCAGGATCAACTCGCGCAACTCGGTGAGCGCCGCCTGGATGCGCGGGTCGGCCGGGTCGGGCGCGATCGGTCGATACTCGAATTCGTCGGTGCTCATCTGCCGGTCCCTCCTCGTTCGTACGCCACCACAGGGGCGACGAAAGTTCGCGCCCGAGCGAGTGCGCGAGACGCCTGCGCCTCGCTGACGCCGGTGATCTTGTAGTCGGCTTGTGCCCGCACGCGCATCGACTGGAGGAGCGTATCGCGTAACTCTGCCGGATAGGCTTTGCGCCGGTTGATGAGCTGCCCGGCGAACTGGGACTGGACGAAGTCGTGACCCCACTCACCGCGTGCGCCGCTTGGATGGATGCCGGCGCGGTTGAGCGCGGTGATCGCGGCTTGGAAGCAGGCGTAGTAGGCGCGGTTGGCCGCGTTGTTGTAGCGCCCGTTGGCGAACTCGCTCTCCGCGCCCGCCAGGCTCTCCACGGCCTTGCTGAGATACAGGTCGCTCTCGTCGGCCATACGACGATCATACCATGTGACGCGCTACCCTTGCCGCGTGGGCGCTGCGAGTATCGCTCCGGCGCCGCCCAAGCCGAAGGCGAGCCACCATTACCCTAATTATTGCGCCAGCCTTCAAACGACGCCTATGCTGCCAGGTGCGGTACCGCCATACAGCGCCGGTAATCAAGGTAACTCGATCATTCGCGCGGGATCCCCCGCGCGCCGCAAGCCCAACCGGCCGAGATCCGGCCCGTTCAGCAGGAAGTCGGTGAAGTCGCGCGTTCGCCCGGTCAGGCGGCGGTATTCCTGAACTTGAGAGGACCACGACGATTTCCTCGCCGCGCCGCGTGACGACTTGCGGCCCCTCGTCGAGGGCGCGCTGGACGAGCGCGCTGAACTTGCGCCGCGCTGCCGCTGCCTGTCAGATCATCGCGCGCCTCCGCTGCTGCGCCCTACCCCGGCCGGCTGCCGGCGAGCGGGCGGTCGGGCGCGCCGACCGGCTCCCCGCCGTGGCCGTTGCCGCCCGCGCCCGCGGGCAGGCGGTAGGCGTCGAGGGTTGGGCGGAAGGGGCGCAGGAGCCAGTGCGGGCGGCGCAGGCCGTCGGGCGACACCTGCGGGGCGGGCCGCGCCATGCGCAGCCACTCGCGGTAGACCTCGTGCGCCCGCGCCGTGTCCACGAAGATGTCGCCGTAGCGGTCGTCGGCGCCGGCGCGCTCTAGCCGCACCTTCTGGTGCCAGCAATGCATCCCGCTGACCGGGTCGGGGTGGACCGGGAAGGTCAGGTTCTGGTGGACGCCGGCGTCCTGCCACCAGATCCGCGCGGTGTCGGGGTCGGCGCTCTCGTAGGGCTGGATGCCGTGGAGCTGGCGCACCCGCCACTCGTGGTCGCCGTCCGGCGCCAACTCGACCAGCGCGGACGCGAAGCGGCCGCCCTGCTCCTCCTGCAGTCGCCAGCGCCCGAGGTGGTGCGAGCAGGCGATCACGCCGGGGCGGACCCCCTCGGTCACCCAGGCGCGGTCCACGAAGTAGCCGATCTCGGTCACGATCTTCACCAGGTCGCCGGTGGCGATGCCGAGGCGCGCGGCGTCGCTGGCGTGGATCCAGACCGGGTTCTTGTGGCTGATCTCGTAGAGCCACTTCGCGTTGCCGCTGCGCGTGTGGATCAGCGTCGGCAGGCGGAAGGTGGAGAGGAGCACGACCTCGTTCCGCTCGCGGTCGACCTGGCTCGGGTGGACGTGGCTGTGGATGTAGGTCGGCACGGCGTATTCCGGCCAGCCCCAGTCGCGCAGCGTCGTCGAGTAGAACTCCAGCCGCCTAGAGGGCGTCAGGAAGCCGGCGACCCGCTCGCCGCCCTCCAGTTCGAGGCCGACCGGCCGGCCCCTGACCGGGTCGGGCTGGAACGCCGGTAGCGGCGCGATGTTCGACGGCGGCGCGGCCGGCGCGGTGGTGTAGACGATGCCGCTGGCGGGGTCGGTCGTGCTGCCGGCGAGTTCGGCGTCGGTGAGGGGCCGGTCGTAGGTTTCGGCAATGCCCTGGCGGACCTCGAACGCGCCGTACTTCTTCATGTATTCCAGCGGCGTCAGCCCCTCGCGCGCGGCGGCCTCGGGCAGCCCCGGGACGTGGTGCTCGAACATCCAGCCATAGAGCTCGTCGACGGTGATCTTCTCGCCCGGCCGGTAGGGGCTCTCGAAGGTCTTGCGCACGCCGAGGCTGCCGTCGGGGTCGATCCGCCAGGAGAGCTCGATCCAGAACTCGACCTCCTCCCAGACCTCGCCCGGGTTGGCCGCGCGGGTGTCCGCGACCGTCCGGCCGAGCCGCCGCATCGCCTCGCGGACGACCGGCTGGCGGAAGGCGATCCAGGCGCCCGCGTGGGTCTCCTGGCTCATCAGGTCGTGCCGCTCGGCGCCGACGCCGACCGGCAGGACATAATCGGCGAAGAGGCCGGTCTCGCTCCAGGTCGGCGAGAGGTGGACGTGCAGGCCGATCTTCGCCTCGTCGGTCAGCACCTCCAGCCAGCTCAGGCCGTCGGGGTTGGTCCAGATCGGGTTGTAGACGCGCGTGAAGTAGGTGTCGACGCGCCCCCGCCCCTCCTTCATGAAGTGGGGCATCAGGATGCTCATCTCGAAGAAGTTGAGCGTGTATTCCTGCGGCCAGCTCAGCTCGTTCCAGACGCCCTGGTGGGTCGGCTGGTTCGGGTGGCGCGGCACCCACTTGTCCCAGACGTTGGCCGACGTCCCGCCCTCGACGCCGATCGAGCCGGTCAGGACGTTGAGGAAGAAGAGGCAGCGGGCGATCATCCAGCCGCCGAGGTTGCTGGAGGAGGCGCTGCGCCAGATGTGCGCGGCGAGTTTGCCGTCGCAGCGCGCGACGATCTCCGCGACGCGCCGCAGTTGGTCCTCGTCGGCGCCGCTCTCGGCAGCGGCGAAGGCGAAGGTGAAGGGCGCGTAGAGGTCTTTGAGCGCCGCCTCGAAGCCCTCGAAGGTTGGCGGCAGGTCGGGGCGCTCGGCGGCGAGGTAGTCGCGCCAGTTGACCCAGCGGCGCACGAAGTCGCGGTCGTAGCGCCCGGTCTGGATCAGGTGGTTGGCGATGGCGAGCAGGATCGCGCCCTCGCTGCCGGGCCAGGGGGCGACCCACTCGTCGGCCAGCGAGGCGGTGTTGGAGAGGCGGGTGTCGAGGACGATCAGCTTGGCGCCGGCCTGCTTGCCCTCCATGATGCGCTGGGCGTGCGGGTTGAAGTAGTGCCCGGTCTCCAGGTGACTGCTGATGAGGAAGATCACGCGGGCGTTGGCGTAGTCGGGCGAGGGGCGGTCGAGCCCCATCCAGAGCGAGAGGCCGCAGCGCGCGCCGGAGGAGCAGACGTTGGTGTGCGAGTTGTTGGCGTCGACGCCCCAGCCCTGCAGCACCCACTCCATGATGCCGTCGTGGCCGGGCCGCCCGACGTGATACATGATCTCGGTGCGCCGCTCCTCGATCATCGCCTTGCGGACGCGCGCGGCGATGTCGTCGAGCGCCTCGTCCCAGGTGACGCGCCGCCACTTGCCCTCGCCGCGCGCGCCGGCGCGCTTGAGGGGGTAGAGGACGCGGTCGGGGTCGTAGACCTGGTTGAGCGTGGCCGGGCCCTTGGCGCAAGTGCGGCCGCGACTGCCGGGGTGGCGCGGGTTGCCCTCGAACTTCTGGATCGTCAGCGTCTCGCGGTCCACGTAGGCGAGCAGGCCGCAGGCGCTCTCGCAATTGAAGCAGACGGTCGGCACGAGGGTGTAGCGGCGGCGGACCTTGCGTGGCCAGGCTTTCGAGTCGTACTCGGTCCAGTCGTCCCAGCGGTCGGCGGGCGGGTAGGCTGCCAGCCCGTGCGCGGGCGCGGGCGGCATCGTCGGCGCCGACGGCGCGACCGCGGCGCTCGCCGCGGCCGCCGGCCGCGCGTCCACCGCCTCCCCCGGCGCCTCGCGCCGCGCCAGCGCGCCCAGCAGCCTGCCCAGTGTCGCCTGTGCCATCGGTCCTTCCTCCAGTGCCGAGTGCTGAGCGATGAGTGGACGAGCGGGGCGGGGCAACATTGGCTGCGGCCCAAGTCACTCATCGCTCGTCGCTCGTCACTCGTCAGC
>DASSSV010000436.1:0-3308 GCA_035708265.1 Thermomicrobiales bacterium
GGCCGCACCGCGCACGCCAGCACCAGGACCATCTTCGGCGCCGCCGCTCTCGCGCGCGTCGACCAGGGCGACGCCGACCGCACGCTGGAGGTGCTGCTCGCCCACGGCATCAACCACATCGACGTCGCCGCCAGCTACGGCGACGCCGAAGTGCGGCTTGGCCCCTGGATGGACCGCCACCGCGGCGACTTCTTCCTGGCGACCAAGACCGGCCGGCGCACCGCCCCGGAGGCGCGCGAGGAGTTCCACCGCTCGCTGGAGCGCCTGCGCACCGACCACGTCGACCTGATCCAGTTGCACAACCTGGCCGACCCGGCCGAGTGGGAGGTCGCGCTGGGGCCGGGCGGCGCGCTGGAGGCGCTGGTCGCGGCGCGCGACGAGGGGCTGGCGCGCTTCATCGGCGTGACCGGGCACGGCACGACGATCGCGGCGATGCACCGGCGCAGCCTGGCCCGCTTCGACTTCGACGCCGTCCTGCTGCCCTACAACTACCCGATGATGCAGAACCCCGACTACGCCGCCGACTTCGAGGCGCTGCTGGCCCTGTGCCGGGAGCGCGACGTCGCGGTGCAGACGATCAAAGGGATCACGCGCGGGCCGTGGGGCGACCGGCCGCGGACGACGTCGACCTGGTACGAGCCGCTGACCGCGCCGGAGGACATCGCCCTGGCGGTCCACTGGGTGCTGGGGCGGCCGGGCATCTTCCTCAACACCGCCAGCGACATCCACCTCCTGCCGGCGATCCTCGACGCGGCCGGACGCGCCGATGCGGCGCCCGCGGAGCCGGCGATGGCGCGCGCGGCGGAGCGGCTGGGCCTGACGCCGCTCTTCACCTGAGCGCCGCTCAGAGCGCGAGGATGCGCGCCAGGGCGAAGAGGGCCGGGTCGAGAGGCTTCGGCGCGCCGACGACCGCGGCGTAGGGCGTGCGCGCCACCCGCCCGCCCAGCATGCCGACCAGCACCCCGGCCTCGCCGCAGGCCGGCGCCTCGACCGCGCCCGCGCCGAGTCGCGTCCCCAGCAGGCGGTCGTACGCCGTCGGCGCGCCGCTGCGCTGGACATGGCCGAGGATCGTCGCGCGCAACTCGAAGCCGATCCGCTCCTGATGCTCGGCGAAGTAGGCGGTCAGCGCGGCGGCGTTGTGGCGCGCGCCCTCGGCGACAACCGCGACGGCGTGGGCCTTGCCGCGCTCGTAGCCGGCGCGCAGCGCGCGGGCCACCTCCTCCGGCGCCATCTCGAACTCCGGCACGACGACCGCCTCGGCCCCGCCGGCCAGCGCCGCCATCAGCGCCAGGTAGCCGCACCGGCGCCCCATCACCTCGACCAGGAAGGGGCGGCGGTGCGACGAGGCGGTCGTCTTGAGCCGGTCGATCGCCTCCAGCGCGATGTTGAGCGCCGTGTCGACGCCGATGGTGGTGTCGCTGCCGGCCAGGTCGTTGTCGATCGTCGAGGCGACGCCGACGACGGGGAAACCGAGGCCGGCGAGCGCGGCGGGAGGCCGGGGCGCACCAGGAGGACCGGCGCGGGCGCGCGGGCCAGCACCGCCTCGGCGACGGACCCGTGGACCAGCCGCGCAAAGCCGCGACGGTCGTGGGTCGCCAGCACCAGCAAGTCGGCCCCGCCGGCGCCGCCTCGCCCGCGACCGCCAGCGTCGCCACGGCGACCCCCCGGACCCGGAGCGCGCGGGCGACGCGATTGAGGTACGCCTGGACCTCGGCCACGGCCGGCGCCTCGGCGTCCGGCCGCGCGACGTGGACCAGGTGGACGCGCGCGCCCGCCGCGCGGGCGAGCCACGCCGCATAGGGGAGCGCCCGCGCGGCCGCTCGCGAGCCGTCGAGCGGGACCAGGATTTGCCGGTACATGCGCAACCTCCTCCTGGCGTACCGGCGCGGGCGCTGCCCGCCACCTGCCGCGAGCGTAGGCCGGCCGGGTGGAGCGCGCGGTTGCCGCGCGTCACCGGCCGGTAAACGCGCGGGCCGGCCCACCCCTGCGGGTAGGCGCCGTGCCACCCGCGGCGGCGTGCGCGAAAACCACCCCGCGGGGTGTCGTGGCGCCCGGGGCGCGCGGCTATCCTGTGGGCAGATCGGCGGGGACGGCCAACGAGGTCCGGACCCGCGAGCGGACACCAAGGAGGTTTCGCCATGACCGCTCAAGCACTCCGCCGCGACGCGTCGCCCACGGAGATCCCGGAGCCGCCGCTGGCGCGGTTCCTCTTCGCCGACGCCCGCACCGCCCCCCTCTGGCTGCTGCTGCGCCTCTACGTCGGCTGGCAGTGGCTCCAGGCCGGCTGGGAGAAGCTCACCGACCCCGGCGGCGTCTGGGTCGGCGCCCACTCCGGCGTCGCCATCACGGGGTTCGTCAACGGCGCCCTCAAGAAGACCGCCGGCGCCCACCCCGACGTCTTCGGCTGGTACGGCTGGTTCCTCCAGCACGCCGTCCTCCCGCACGCCCAGCTCTTCAGCGCCCTGGTCGTCGGCGGGGAGATCCTGGTCGGCCTCGGCCTGATCGTCGGGCTCTTCACCGGGATCGCCGCCTTCTTCGGCGGGTTCATGAACGCCAACTACCTCTTGGCCGGCACGGTCTCGACCAACCCGCTGCTCTTCATCCTGGTCACCTGGCTGGTGCTGGCCTGGCGCGTGGCCGGCCACTGGGGCCTCGACCGCTACGCCCTGCGCCTGCTCGGCGTCCCCGGCGCCCCCGGCGCCGCCGTCCGCCGCGCCGCCCGGCTCCGCCGGGCCCCGGCGACCAACTGAGCCGCGCCGACAAGCGAATGACCATGGCGGCCGGGTCTGACCCGGCCGCCACCGCACTTCCGATCCGGCCGCGTGGGGCTCGACCGCCATCACCGACCGATGCCAGCAGGGGTGCCGCCATGTTGAACACGATCCTCGTCCCGCTCGACGGCTCGCCGCTCGCGGAACTGGCCCTCCGCCCCGCGGAGGCGCTGGCGCGGGCCACCGGCGCGCGGCTGGTCCTGCTCCACGCCCTGCCCGACCCGCCGGTCGCCGGGCTCGACACCGGCGGGTGCCAGGTCGCCCCCCTCGGCGCGGCGGAGCGCTACCTGGGCCGCCTCGCCGGCCGGCTCGCGGAGCGTGGGGTTGTCGCGACGACGGAGGCCCCGCGCGGGGACGCCGCCGCGGCGATCGGCGCGGCGGCCGGCCGGCTCGGGGCGGACCTCATCGTGCTGACCACCCACGGCCGCGGCGGCCTCGGCCGCTGGGTCTACGGCACCGTCGCGGAGGCGCTGCTGCGCCGGGCGCCCGCGCCGGTCCTGCCGGTCCGCGCCTGGCGGGGCGGGCCGCCGGCGCACC
>DASSSV010000437.1:0-8380 GCA_035708265.1 Thermomicrobiales bacterium
GTGCTGCACCCCGCCCGCGGCGCCCGCCACGAGGATGTCCCGCACGCCGCGCGCGATCGCCAGCTCGAGGACGATCGCTGCCGCCGGCGCGCCGACGCCGATGCGCGCGAGCAGCACCGGCACACCGTCCACCGCGCCGACCGCGTGCCCGACCCAGGGCGACCCGCCCTCCTCGCGCCCCTCCGGCCCCACGCCGGCCCGCTCCAGCAGCCGCTCGTAGGCCGCGCCCTGGAACGTCGCCACCATCGTGCGCGGGAGCGCCCAGTCTTCCGGCGCGACGCCGCGCCGGCGGCGCTGCAACTCCGCCGCGTGCTCCGGTGTGACGAACGGCTCGGAGGTATCGAACGGCCAGCTCATACTCCCCGCCCTGTTCTATTACCGACCTGCGGACCTTCGACCTTCGACCTTCGACCTTCAGCCGCCTTCGGCCTTCCTGGCGATGCGCCGGACGAAGCGCGCGAGGTCGATCACGTAGGTCTCCAGCCGGCCGTCGCCGATGCGCTCGTGCTCGTCGTCGGCGACGGCGTCGAAGACGAGGCGCGCGCCGTCGACCTCGCGCAGCGTCGCCCGCGCGGTCACGCGCTCGCCGACCGGCGTCGGCGCGAGGTGTCGCACCGTCATCGCGGAACCCACGACGCCCTGACCGGGCGCCAGCGCGGGGCGCACCGCGGTGTGGCAGGCCATCTCCAGCGCCAGGAGCAGGTGGGGCGTCGAGAGGACCGTCAGGGCCGCGTCGTTGCCGGCGCGCGCCGCCGTCTCGGCCGGGCCCACCGTCAGGCTGTACTCGCCGGTCAGGCCCGGCCGCAGGGCGGGCGCCCCGCCCGCGCCGCTCGCCTCGTCGCCGCTCATCGTCCCGCTCCTTCACGCGAGGGCCGCCGCCCCGGGATCGTCGCGCCGGCAACTATACCAGGACGCGCGCCCGCGCTCGCGCTCGGTCCGCGCGAGGGAACTTTCCCGGCCGGCGGCGGCTTACAATAGTGGAAAGTGGCGCGGAGAACCGCGTGGCCCCGAGAGGAGCGAGCGTCCGTGATGCGAGACCTGCGCGGCGCGGCGTGGCGGGCCCGCGGCCCGGCCGGGGCCGTCCTCGGCCTGGCCCTGGTGGGGGGCTGGCTGGCGCTCTGGCGCTGGGCCAGCGACGCGGCCGACCTCTTCGCGCCCGCGACGGCGCTCGCCGGCCTCGTCGCGCTGGCGCTGGCGCGTGCGTGCCGGTCGGGCGACGGCTGGGCCATCGCGCGCGGCGGGCTCCGGGTGGCGGGCGGGGCGGCGCTGGGGTTAGCGGTGGCGGCGTCGCTCTCGCTCGGCGCGTTCCTCCCGGCCGGGCTGGCGGCCTGGGCCAGCCCGGTGCTCGGCCGGTTCGGCGGGGCGGCAGCGCTGGCGCTCCTGGCGGTCGGCCTCGCGCTCGCCGCAGCGACCGGTCTGGCCCGCCCACGCGGCCTCCTGCTCGACGCGATCGTCACGAGCGCGCTCGCCGCCGTCTGGATCGCCACCCAGGTCCCCCGGCAGGCGAGTTTCCCGCCGCCGCCAGCAACCGGCGCGCTGCTGGCGCCGCGCTTCGACCTCCTCCTCGCGCTCGGCGGGGCCCTGGCGCTCCTGGCCGCCCTTGGGGCGAGCGACGAGCGACGAGCGACGAGCGACGAGCGGGGGCGTCGCGGCCCGCACGTGCTGACGCCCGTCGCCAGGCGCGTCCGCCACTCCCGACTCCCGACTCCCGACTCCCGACTGCCCCGCTCCGTCCGCCGTCTGCCGTCTGCCGTCTGCCGTCTCTGCTACCGCTGGGCCGGGCTCGTCTCCGTCGTCGGGCTGGCCGGCGGGCTGCTGGCGGGGTGGGGCGGCTGGTACGGGTTCGCGCTGCTCGGCGCGGCGCTGCTGGCCGGCGGGCTCGCCGCGCGCCCGCGCGACGGCGGCTGGCGGTGGCGGGCGGCGCTCGACCGGTGGATGCTGCTCCGCGCGGGCGGCTGGCTCGCGCTGGGGCTCGCCGTCATCGCGCTGACGTACTTCACCACGGCCGAGGACTTGCAGACGGTCCTGCTGCGCAACACCGTCGAGCGCCGTGTCATGCAATTCTGGCGCGCGACGACCGGCGACGTGCGCTTCGCCGCCCGCCCGGCCGGCGCGCTGGCCGGCACGGTCCGCGACGCGGCCGGGCGCCCGCTGGCCGGCGCGGCGGTCGTCGTGGCGACGGTGGGCGGGCAGACCTACGGCGCGACCAGCGACGCGGCCGGGCGCTACACGATCGCGGGCGTGCCGCGCGGCAACTACCTCCCGCTGGCGGTCGCGCCCGGCTACCGGCAGGGCCCCGCGCTCGCGCCGGGCGGGCGCGTCGCGACGGTGCGCCCCGGCCGGACGAGCGGCGGGGTCGACTTCGCGCTCCGCCCGGCCCCGCCGCTCGTCCCGGCGGGCGGCGTACACGACCTGCGCCTCGGCGCGCCGACGACCGCGTCGGTCGACAACCCCGAGCCGAGCACGGCCGTCCGCCGCACCTTCTCCTTCGTCAACCTCGGGCTGACCCTCGACGACGGGCTGGTCCACGAGCCGCCAGCGAGCCTCGGCCCCGGCCCCTTCCCGATCCTGCTGATCATCTATCCGGGCGAGCCGAAGGACTGGGAGGGCGTCTCGATCCCGCTGGCCGCGAAGGGCTACGTCGTCGTCAGTTACTTCCCCGAGCGCCTGCTCGACCTGGCGGGCGACCTCGACGACCTCGGCGTGCTCTTCGGGCTCGTCGCCGACGGCCGGCTCTCGGCGCGCGGCGACCCGACACGCCTGGTGCTGGTCGGCGGCAGCGTCTCGACGGTCTACACCTACCTGCTGGCGCGCGAGCTGGCGCGCAGCCCGGCGCGCTGGCGCCTCCGCGCGCTGGTGCAGTACGGCGGCATCTTCGACTTCTTCCGCTATCGCTACAGTTGGGAGCGGGGGCAGGTCTACATCGACCCCGGCATCTCGGGACTGGAGTATCTCTTGATCGCCCTTGGCCGACCGGACACGCGGCCGGAGATCTACCTGCGCCTCAGCCCGCGCTACGACCTCGGCCCTGGCGATCTCCCGCCGACGCTCCTGATCCACGCCGGCCGCGACGTGATCGTCCCGGTGGAGCAGAGCGAACTCGCGGACGCGACGCTGACGCGGCTCGGCATCGCCCACCGCCTGCTGATCTACCCGACGCTGGAGCACTACCTCGACACGAGCACGCGCAACCCGGCCGACATCGACATGCTCGACCAGACGCTCGCCTTCCTGCACACCTACACCGGCCCGTGAGCCGGGCCGCGCGGGCGCTCAGCGGACGTCGGGGAAGAGGTCGGCCCAGAGCAGCAGGACGACGGCGACGAAGACGGCCAGGAGGCCGCCCCAGGCGAGCAGCGTCAGGAGCGTGGCGGGCGGGGCCACGAAGAGGGGGCGCCAGAGCACCGCGCCGACGCCGACCGGCAGTCCGATGCCGCCGAGGCAGAGGAGCGCCACCCCGAGCAGCGAGAGCGGCGTCTCCTCCGTCACCTCGCATTCCCACCAGGCTCGCTCGGCGACCCTGGTCTTGCGCCGCAGGATGTGACCCACCAGCAGGCCGGCGACGCAGCCGGCGATCAGTCCGACGACCATCTCGAGCGTCCCCCCGTCATCACGATCCCGCGCGCGTCGCCGCGCCGGCAGCCGGCGCGGGGCGGTTCGCGCGGCGCCTGTCCCTCCCGTGACGCCCGCAGGATAGCACAAGGCGCGCGCGAGACGGAAGACGGGGCGGAAGACGAAGGGCGTCTGCCGGTGTTTGAAGCCGCGCCAGGCCCGCCGGCGGGCACTCTCGCCGGCGGGCTTCGCGTCGCCCGCCGGCGCGGGTCGGGACACGCGGAAAGACCCACCCGCGTAGGCGGCTTCTGAACCCATAGGTCATGCGGGCGGAAGGGCAACCCGCGATCACCCCGCGCCCAGCACCTCGCCGGCGAACCGGAGCAGGTGCTCCGCGACGGCCTCCGGCCGCTCCTCGGGCAGATAGTGGCCGCAGTCGGCCAGCGCGGCGCCGCGGACGTCCGTCGCGACCTCGCGCCAGATGTCGAGGGCGGGCAGGCCGGCGAGGTTGCCGCGGTCGCCCCAGAGGAGCAGCGCCGGCGTGGTGAGTTTGCGCCCGGCCGCGCGCTCGGCGCGGTAGCGCGGGACGTCGACCGCGTAGGTGGCGCGGTAGTCGTTCAGGGCGGCCTCGACCGCGCCGGGCTGCCGGAAGCAGCGGCAATACTCCTGCCAGCCGCCGTCGGCGTGCAGCCGGGCCAGCAGGTCGGGCGAGCGGCCGAAGAGGCCGGCCAGGTACGCCTCCTCGCGGCCGGCGATCAGCCGCTCCGGCAACTCCGGCACGAGTTGGAAGAACCAGTGCCAGTAGCGCCGCGCGATCTCGGCGGTGAGGTGGTCGTAGACGTACTCCACCGGCAGGATGTCGAGCAGGGCGACGCCGGCCAGTTCGCCGGGGTGGTCGAGCGCGTAGCGGCGCGCGACGCGCGCCCCGCGGTCGTGGCCGACCAGGGCGAGCGGGCCGAGGCCGAGGCGCCGGACCAGCGCGTGGACGTCGGCCGCCATCGTCCCCTTGTCGTAGCCGGCCTCGCCGGCCGGCTTGGCGGAGTCGCCGTAGCCCCGCAGGTCCATCGCGACGACGTCGTAGCGCGCGGCGAGGGCCGGCATGACGCCGCGCCACATCAGCCACGACTCGGGGGAGCCGTGCAGCAGCACCAGCGCGGGCGCGCCCGACCGCCCGCCGCGGACGTAGTGCAGATAGATCCCGTTGACGTGGGCCGTGGCGTGCGCGAACCCCGGCACGTCGAGGGGGTTGAGGTGAATGCCCATGGCCCTCCGGGAAGTATGAAGTACGAGGTACGAAGTACGAATGACGAGCGAGGAGCGATGAGCGGCGAACTGACGACTGACGACTACTCGACCGGCTTGTAGAGTTCGCGCGTGCGGCTCTCCAGCAGGTCCGGGTACTCGCCGAGGACGTACTTCTTGAAGTAGTCGGCGTTGGCGTGCGCGTCAAGCGCGTCCTGGTTGATGTACCGCTCGTAGAGGATGTACTTGCGCGGGTTGTCGACCGCGCGCTGGGCATTGTAGTCGATGCAGCCCGGCTCGCGACGCGTCAGGCGCGTCATCTCGCGCAGCCGCTCCTCCAGCCGCGCCTCCTGCCCTTCCTTCGCGATGTAGGTCACGACCAGCACGATCATCGCTCGGCTCCTTCTCCATCGGAGGGCCAAAACACAGAGGCACGGAGGCACAGAGAATCGGGGAGAGAAGGACGTATTAATTCGTACTCCGTACCTCGTACCTCGTACCTCTCTCCGCGTCCTCTCCTTCGTTCTCTGTGTCTCCGCGGTGAACGTCCCCGCCGCCGGCTCGACGCGGGGCGGGTGGCGGCTAGGATACGGGGGCGTTGGCCCCGATGAATCGTTACGGTGACGACCCCGACGTGTCGTCGCTCGCCGCGGGGTGGCTCCTTCCCGCGGGCGCGGCGGCGGTGGCGGCGGGTGGCCCGGCCGGTTCGTCGGGGCCCGCGTGTGTCGCCCCGCCGATCGATTCGTTGCCGGCCGCCAGCACCGCCTCGCCGTGCGCCGCGTAGACCTCGCGCTTGAGCACGCAGATGAAGGGCAGGTTGCGGTAGAGCTCGCGGTAGTCGAGGCCGTAGCCGACGACGAACTCGTCGGGGATGGTGAAGCCGGTGTAGTCGAGCGCCACCGGGACGACGCGCTGGTCGGCCTTGTCCAGCAGCGTGCAGACGGCGAGGCTGGCCGGGTTGCGCGCGCGCAGTTCTTTCACCAGGTACGCGAGCGTCAGCCCGGTGTTGACGATGTCTTCGACGAGCAGGACGTGCTGGCCGGCGATATCGCGATCGAGGTCCTTGACGATGCGCACCGCCTCGTCGCCGCCCGCGCCGCGGCCCGGCCGCGAGATCGACAGGTACTCGATCGCGACCGGGCGGGTGATCGCGCGCGCGAGGTCGGCCAGGAAGAAGGTGATGCCCTTGAGGACGCCGACGAGGACGAGCGAGCGGCCGGCGTAGTCCTGCGAGATCTGCGCGCCGAGTTCCGCGACGCGCGCGGCCAGCTCGTCGCGGCTGACGAGGATGCGGGCGATGTCCTCCTCGCGCAGCGACTCGATCTCCACCGCGCCGTAGCCGTAGGCGGCGATGAGCTGGAGGTAGTCGCGGCGGTAGAGGAGGCGGATGTTGATGCCGGGATAGAGTTCGAGCAGGCGGCGGATCTTGCGGTGCTTGCGCGTCACCAGCCGCTGGCGCATCGTCGTCAACTCGACGTAGAGGTCGAGGTCGGGGAGATAGAAGTCGGGGGTGAACATCTCCGTGACCTGGTCGCCCGCCCAGTTGAGGGCGAAGGAGGTCGGCTCGTAGAGCCAGGCGATGTGGTAGAAGTCGAGCAGGCGGGCGAACTCGACTTCCATAGGGTGGACGAAGGCAGGGGGCTCGGCGACGCCGTCGGCCGCCGGCAGAGGTCGCTCGACGCCCCGCGCGGGCGATTCCGGCATCCCACCGCCTCCCCGCGGCCCGGCCCCGGCGCCCCGACCGCGCCGGGCGGGCCCGCGCTCTCGTACGTATGGTACCACCCGGGCCGCGCCGTTTCTAATCCCGGGGTGTGGGAGCGCCGGGTCAGATGGGGCGGACGCTGCGGCGGTAGCCCGGCATCGGCCGGAAGCCGTGAGCGGCGTAGAAGGGGCCGGAGGTCGCCGTCGCGAGGAGGTCGATGCGCGTGTGGGGGGTGAGCGCGTGGCAGGCGTCGAGGAGCGCCCGGCCGACGCCCCGGCCGCGCCACGCCGGCGCGACCAGGATCTCGGCGACGTAGGTCGTGACCTCGCCGTCGCTGAGCGCGCGCACGAACCCGGCGACCGCCTCGCCCTCGACGGCGACGAGCGCCGGCCAGCTCCGCCGCCACGCGGCCAGCGCCTCGCCCGGCCGCGTCGCCGGCGTCGGCCACCCCTCGGCGGACGACAGGTCCTGGATCGCCGGGAAATCGCCCTCCTCAAACGCCCGTATCGCGATCCCGGCCGGCATAGCGACCCCCGCCAGCGCCGCCGCGACCCGATGGTCCCGTTCCTCGCTCATGCCGTCCTCGCACAGTATCGACGGGCGGGGCGTGGCGGCTAAAGCCGCGGCTGAATGACCTGCGGGCCACGAAGCCCGCCTGCGCGGGCTGGGTCCCGGCCCCACCCGGTCTTGCACGGGGCAGATCCTCGTTCGGTGTTGTTGGGTTCGGCTCCGACGAAGAGATGGCGGTCGCCCGGCCCGACGCGCCAGCCCGGCTTGGCCGGGCTTCGTGGCGAGCGGCAGCGAGCCGATAGGCGCGGCTTCAGCCGCCAGCGCGTCGCCTCCCCCTTCGTCATTCGTACTTCGTAGTTCGTACCTCGTACTTCATCCTTCGTCACGGCCGCGCCAGCGCGGTGGCCGCCGCCAGGAGCGTGGCCTGGGCGTCGACCTCCGGCTCGCCGGGGGCGGGGCGGCGGCGGACGTAGACGCCGTCGGGCTGGAGGACGCGGGCCTTGACGTTGTCGCGCAGCAGGAGGGGGAGGATCTCGTCGCGGAGTTGGGCCTTGAAAGCCGGGTTCTCGACCGGGAAGAGGACTTCGACGCGGCGATTGAGGTTGCGCGGCATCAGGTCGGCGCTGCCGAGGTAGAGGTCGTCGCCGGGGCCGCCGGCGGTGCCGTTGGCGAAGTAGTAGACGCGGCTGTGCTCTAGGAAGCGGCCGACGATGCTGACGACGCGGATCGTCTCGCTGACGCCGGGCACGCCCGGCCGGAGCGAGCAGGCGCCGCGGACGATCAGGTCGATCCGCACGCCGGCGCGGGAGGCGCGGTAGAGCGCCTCGACCATCTCGTTGTCCACCAGCGCGTTCATCTTGAAGACGAGCCGCCCGCGCTCGCCGTGCGCCGCCTCGCGCGCGATCAACGCCATCAGGCGGGCGCGCAGGTTGGCCGGCGCGACCAGGAGTTTGCGGAATTCCTGCTGCGCCGAGTAGCCGGTCAGGTAGTTGAAGACGTCGGAGACGTCGGCGGCGATGTCCGGGTCGCAGGTCAGGAGGCCGAAGTCGGTGTAGACGCGCGCGGTCGCGGCGTTGTAGTTGCCGGTGCCGAGGTGGACGTAGCGGCGCAGCCCGTCGGCCTCCTTGCGCACGATCAGCGCCAGTTTGCAATGCGTCTTCAGCCCGACCAGGCCGTAGGCGACGTGGACCCCGGCCTGCTCCAGCGCGCGGGCCCAGCCGATGTTGCTCTCCTCGTCGAAGCGCGCCTTCAACTCGACCATCACCGCCGCCTGCGTCTCCTCGTCGCGCGCCTCCAGCAGCGCGTCGACGATCGGCGAGTTGGTGCCGACGCGGTAGAGTGTCTGCTTGATCGCCAGCACCTGCGGCCCGCTGG
>DASSSV010000438.1:0-4250 GCA_035708265.1 Thermomicrobiales bacterium
CCCCGCCCCGGCCCGCGCCATGACCTGTATCGGGGACGTGTCGCCGGAGCAGTTTGCGACCGATCGCTTCATCAGCGACCCGGCGGCTCCCAGACGGTCTCGACGGGCGCGCCGAGGAACGGGGCGAGCGTGGCGGCGTGCCGCTCGGCGGCGGCGCGCGCTCGGGCGGGGAGAGGCGCGAACGGCTCGATCGTGACGCGGGCGGCGCCGCGCCGGACGTCGTGCTGCCAGACGCCCGCGATGCGTCCGGCCACCAGCAGGACCGGCGAGATCCAGCCGGCAGTGCGCGAGATGCGGGCGCGCAGGGACGCCGGCAGGTGGCGGTCGAGGCGCGGGATCGCGCCGATCGTGTAGGGGTCGAAGCCTGGCAGCAGGCGGACCGCGCCGGTCCCGCCCTCCGCCGCCAGGTCCGCCGCCGCCGCGGGGGTCAGCCACGCGCGCTCACCCTCCACGTCCACCGTGACGAGTTCACCGGCCAGGCGCGCGAAAGTCTTGCGGACGGGCCGCAGCCGGCTGCCGGACCAGTGGGCGAAGTCCTCCGGCGTCGCCGGCCCGTAGGCGTCCAGATAGCGCCGCACCAGTTCCGCGGATGCCTCCTCAATAGCCATCTCTTGCCAGTCGCCGACCCACTGGCGGGGCGCGACGAAGGTGATGTTGCGCCCCTCGTTCGGCCCGAAGCAGAGGAGGCCCCGGTACGCCGCGGGCTTGAGCGTGCCGCCCCAGCTTCCCAGCAGCGCCTCCCCGAGTTCCGGCCGGCCGCCGATGCGCGCGACCTCGCGGGCCAGCGCCTCGCGCGTCAGGCAGCGGCCGTCGAGCGCCTCGGGGATCGCCGCGAGGATCGCGGGCATGTCGACGCCGTAGCGCACCCACGCCGCGGTGAATGCGCTGGCGCGGGCCGCGAGGAACGCCGTGAAGAGGGAGAGATCCGCCGTGGGCAAGAGGTGGAGCGTGCCGCGCATCGCCCACGTCTTCACCAGCGACCGCTCCGCCCCGAGCGCGCGCCGCACCTCCACGGGCGTGGCGTCGCGGCCGCGGATGCCGATCGCCATCTCGGCGCGCGACATCACCTGCGCCTGCACGCCGCAGAGCCGCCCCGCGATCGCGCTCGGCCCCTCGTCCATCGGCGCATCGAGGAAATGCCGGCGCGCCCGCCACGCGAAGACCTGCGCCCAGGTCGCCGCGACCTCCGCCCGCCCCTCACGCCCCATCAGTCGGGCCTCTACGCCGGTATCGCAGCACGCCGCAGCCGCGAACCGCCCAAACGCCGCGCGCGAACGCCAGCGCCTCCTCCCACGCCGCCGCGCCGTCGTGCGGCAAGCCGGAACCGGTCAACCGCCGCCGGACTCCTACCCTCTCGTCACGCGTCACGCGTCACTCGTCACTCGTCACTCCCCAGTGGCTCAGGCTGCCACGCAGCAGTTCCAGCGCGGCGTTCAGGCTGACGTCGCCGCCCTCACCCTCCGGGTTGACCGAGACGAGGCCGAAGGCGACGACCTTGCCGGTGTCGAGCACCGTGTCCACCGCCGCCAGCGTCTCCGCGACGCCCGGCCCGCCCGGCTCCTTCGTGCCGTGGTTCGGCGTCAGCGAGGCGTCGAGCACGTCCGAGTCGATATGCAGGTAGAGGTAGTCGCAGGTGTCGGCGAGGCGCTGCACGGCGTCCGCCAGCGGCACGTCGCCGCTGAAGCCGTCCGCGACGCGCGCGATCGTCACGTCGGTCGCGCGGACCAGCCGCTCCTCCTCGGGGTCGAGGTTGCGCACGTCCACCATCACGATGCGGTTGGTCGGCAGCGGCACGGCCTGGTGCGAGCCCTCGCGCCACGTCGCGTGGCAGAGCCCGGCGCTGACCGCCACCGGCATCCCGCCGAGCATCCCGCTCGGCGTCGTGCGCGGCGTGTTGACGTCGCCGTGCGCGTCGAACCAGACCAGCCCGATCTTCGTCGTCGGCCCGAGTGCGTCCTGCAAGCCGCCGAGCACGCCCGGCAGGTGCGAGCAGTTGCCGCCGACGATCGCGACGCGCCGGCCGGCGCGCACGCCCTCGGCGACCGCGTTGGCAACCTCCCCGCCGATCGCGCCGAGGTTGGCGATCGGGTCCTCGGTCCGCCGCGCCTCGGGGAAGGCCGGTTCCCGGACGGTCAGGTCGCCGCCGCCCGTCAATTCCTCGAAGACCCCACTCTGACGGTACGCCTCGACCGCGGCGCCGTAGCGCCCACCCGGCCGGCTGTCGCCATACCGAATCCCGACGACGTGGAGATCCATCACCTCTCCCTCGCTTTCCGATCGCAATTTGAGCGCAGCGCCGCGCGCCGCGCGAAGTGTAGCAGGCACCCCCGCGCCGCGAAACCGTCCCCGCCCGGCGCGCGCCGGCCCCGCATGGCTATACTATAAGGCCGAATGCCCGGCCCACCGGCCGGCGACGAGAGAGGAGGGGACCATGCCGGAATACTCGTTCGATATCGTCTCGAAGTTCGACCGCCAGGAACTCAAAAACGCGGTCAACCAGGCGGTGCGCGAGATCCAGACGCGCTACGACCTGAAAGACACCCGCAGCGCGATCGACCTGGACGAGCGCGCCATCACGATCAACACCGCCAGCGAGGGCACGCTGACCGCGATCCGCGACCTGCTGGAGTCGAAGGTTCTGCGCCGCGGGCTCTCGCTGAAGATCCTCGACTACGGCAAAGTGGAGGAGGCCAGCGGCGGCCGGGTGCGCCAGGTCGTCACGCTGAAAGAGGGGATCGACGAAGACCTGGCGAAGCAACTCGCCAAGACGATCCGCGCCGACTTCAAGAAGGTCACGCCGCAGATCCAGGGCGACGCCGTGCGCGTCGCCGCCAAGAACAAGGACGACCTGCAGAACGTCATCCGCGCGCTCAAAGCCCGCGACGACGACTACCCCGTCGCCCTCCAGTTCGTCAACTACCGCTGACGAAGTACGAATGACGAAGTACGAACTACGAATGATGAGCAGCGAGGGGTAAGAGACGAGTCCGACCGAACCTCGTCTCGTTCGCACTTCGTCATTCGTACTTCGTACTTCGCTAGGGTGGGGGCGGCGGCGGCTCGGCGGCGCGGGAGGAGGCTCCGCCGCCGAGGACGCGGCCCTCCAGCGGCGAACCGACCGGGAAGACCGCGATCGGCGGCGGCGGCGCGGCCGGCCAGACGCGCTGGAACATCGCCCACTGTTCGGGCGCCGCGCGGATGTGCAGTTCAAACAGCCCGGCGATCCGGTCCAGGCCGCCCCGGACGTCCGCGGCCATGTCGCCCGTCTTCGTCAACCAGAAGGGGTCCTCGATCGTCACCGTGTGGTGGCGGCCGTGGCGGCGGCAAACGACCAGGATCACCGGCGCGCCGGTCTCCAGCGCCAGGCGCACCGCGCCGACCGGCAGCGTCGTCTCCTCGCCGAAGAAGCAGACCGGCGTGCCGTTGCGCAGGAAGTCGCGGTCGGTCGCCAGGCCGATCGCGTGGCCGTGCCGAAGCGCGCGCATCAGGCGGCGCAGGCCGCCCGGCGTCGCCTCCTCGATGTCGAAGCCCTTGCTCTTGCGCAGGTGCGTCACGCCCTCGTGGATGAACTGGCTGACCGTCCGCACCGTCACGAGCACGGTGCGATAGCCGCGCAGCGGGATCGTCTGGCCGGCGTAGTCGAACGCGCCGAGGTGGCCGGTGATGAAGATCGTCCCCTTGCCCTGCGCGACCGTGCGATCCACTGTCTCCCACGAGCCGAGCACATGCACCGAGCGCTCGATCGCCTTGCCCGGCAGGGCGCGCACGCGGATGAGATCCCAGAAGTTGCGGGCGCTGTAGCGGAAAGTCTGCCGCGCCTTCGCGCGCAGCAGGTCGAGGTCCGTGTCGTCGCCGAGGACGTGGCGCAGGTTGTCGATCACGTTGCCGCGGTAGCCCGGCGCGAAGCGGTAGAAGAGGTCGCCGGCGCGGTCGGCGAACCAGTAGCCGAGCGGCAGGGGCACCCACACGGCGACGAGGCTGGAGAGGTCGGCCAGGCGGCGGGCGATCCATTGCTTGACGGTGAGCCCGCGCGGCAGGGCGCGGCGGCGCGGCGGCGCGAGTCGCTCCGCGCGGCGGCGCGCGTTCGCCTCGCGGACGTCGTCGTGGACCGGAGGCGCGACCCTCGCCGCGCCGTCCGGCGCCGGTCGCACGGCCGCTGCGCCAGCGTGCCCGGTTGGGGCCGAGTCCACTACATCCACCCGCCGCATACCACCCTTCGCACGCCGTCGCCGTCGTACCGCTCCATTCTA
>DASSSV010000439.1:0-8882 GCA_035708265.1 Thermomicrobiales bacterium
CGGTCTGTCCCGAGTTTGTGGCGTCACGGCTCGCACTTTCCGCGACGGTGGTACGCCTGGCAGGACTCGAACCTGCGACCTCTTACTCCGGAGGCAAGCGCTCTATCCACTGAGCTACAGGCGCGCGACGGCGATCCGCCGACTTGGATTATAGGCGATCCGCCCCGTTCGGGCAAGGGCGGCGCGCCGCCGGGATCGGCCGCCTCGTAGGGCGCGGCCCCGTGGCAAGAACCGCGGGGCCGCGCCCCTCATCTGCAATCTGCAACCGCCGTCAGGCGGGCACGACCGCGCGGACGGACGGCAGGCCGGTGGCGAGCGGGCGCCAGCAATCGGCGTCCTCGGTGGTGAAGAAGAGGTCGCCAGCGCTGGTGCCGAGGTAGAGGCCGAGGGGGGCGCGGCCGTCAGCGTCAAAGCCCTCGCGGTAGATGTTGCAGGCGCCGGCCGGCAGGCCCGCGCTCCGGTCGGCCCAGGTCAGCCCGCCGTCGCGACTCTCCAGCACTTCCAGCCGCTCGCGCACGTGCGGGAGGCTCTCACCCTCCACGCCATCTTCGAGCAGCGCCAGCCAGAGCCGGTCGGGGTCGCCGGGGTGGAGCGCGATCGGCCGGGTGACGGTGCGCTCTCGGCCGGCCGGCAGCCGCCGCCAGCTCACGCCGCCGTCGTCGGTGCGGCTGATCCACGGCCCGTGCTCGGTGATGTAGCGCCGCCGCGGGTCGGCCGGCGAGACGCGCAGTTTATGGACGTCCTTGTGGACTTCGGGGAAGCGCGCGCCGTCGGGGGCCCAGGGGTCCATGCCGGCCGTGCGCACCGCCCAGGTCTCGCCGCCGTCGGCCGTGTCGAAGACGCCGCCGACCGAGACCGCGACCGTCATGGCGCGCGGGTCGCCCCGGTCGGGCACGATGGTGTGCAGGAAGGGCGCCCGAAATGGGCCCCAAAACTCCTGGCTGGCCGGCAGCCGCCGCAGCCCCGATACCTCCTCCCAGGTCTCCCCGCCGTCCCGCGAGCGGAAGAGCGCCGCCGGCAGGACGCCGGCGTAGACGGTGTCCGGGTCGCCCGGCGCGAAGGCCAGCGACCAGACGCCCGACTCGTCGGTGCCGCTCGGGACGATCGGCGACTGGTAGGTGGCGTAGTAGGCGTTGAGTTCGGCCTGCTTGTTGTCGAACGGGATCTGGCGCCAGGTCGCCCCGCCGTCCACTGAGCGGTGCAACGTCCCGACGTGGGTGCCGGCCAGGACCACGCCGTCCGGCCGGCAGGCGACTGCGCCGATGTCCTGGCCCGCGAGGTAGGGGCCGCGCCGCTCCCAGACGCCGCCGGCCGCGGTCCCGGCCAGGTGGTAGAGCCCGCCGCGCGTGCCGATCCAGAGTTCGCGTCGCTCGTGGTTCACCGCTGCCCTCCTCCGCGCTCGCCTGCGCGAACTGATGTTCTGTACGGACGGAGTATAGCACGCGGCCAGGCGCGCGTATAGCCCCGGCGCGGGAGTGTGCTGGCGGCCGGAGCCGCGCCCATCGGCAGGCCCGCACGCGGGCACCCCGCCACGTAACCCGCCGGCGCGGGCGTGACGCGGCCCGCGTACCCAGGCCGTGCCGGCGGCCTTCGTGGCGGCCGCAGGCCGTCTTCAGCCGCGGCTTCAGCCGCCCGGCCCGCGGCGCAGCGATGGGGCACACCCCGCCGGACGGCGCGGTGGTCGGGCGCGATGCGATGGGAAGATAGTTTGGAGAGGCTATTTGGTGTCGTGCGGGCGCAAGCGGTAGCAGCAGTAGGTGTCGCCGTCGACGACGTGGCGCTCGCGGTCGATGTCGACACCGGCGAGGAGCCGGCGGAAGAGGTCGAGTTCGCACTCGCAGACTTCCGGCGCGCACTGGGCGACGCCGTAGATGGCGCAATTGTGCTCTTTGAGGAGGTAGTCGCCGTCCGGCGTCGTCTCCCACTCCGCCAGGTAGCCCTGCTCGTCCAGGTAGTCGGTCAGCGCGGTCAGTTGCTCGGGCAGGGGGCGGCCGCGCACGGCGGGCGCGAGGCAGGCGTAGGCGCGATCGGCGCGGCGGCGGAAGAGGAGGTCCACCTTCCCCTCGCCATCGAGCGCGCGCAGGTCGTCGAGGAGGTCGGTCGTCAGGTCGCAGTAGCGCTGCGGGAAGCGCTCCTGCGCCCGCGGCGTCAGCGTGTAGACGTGGACGGGACGGCCGACGGGTCGGCGCTCGGCCGTCGCGCTGAGGGCCCCTTCGCGCTCCAGCGTCGCCAGGTGCTTGCGCACGGCCATCGCCGTCACGCCGAGTTGCTCGGCCAGTTGATCGGCCGTGAGCCCGGACGACCGGCGCAGGGCTTCGAGGATGAGGTGGCGCGTCTTGCGCGGCGGCTGTTCCATCTGCGGTCCCTTGCGGCGTCTGCCCGCGCACCGACGGCGGCCGCGCGCCGGCGCGGCCGGGCGACTTTCGCAACCCAAGCATACCATAATGCGTGACGAGTGACGAGCGGGGAGTGCTGAGCGATGAGCGATGAGGGGGTGACGGGTGATGGGTGACGAGAGGCGAGGGGCTATGAGCCATCAGCCATCAGCCGTCAGTGGCGCTCCTGCTGGCTGACGGCTGACGGCCTACTCGACACTCGTCACTCGTCACTCCGCGGGCAGGGAGACGGCGATGCGCGTGCCGCCGCCCGGCCGGGGGCCGATCTCGGCCGCGCCGCCCAGGACGGCGACGCGCTCGCGCAGGCCCTGCAGGCCGAGGCTGGGGCGCGTGTCGCCGGGGTGCCGCGATGCCTCCAGGCCGACGCCGTCGTCCTCGATCGTCAGGAGGAGGGCGTCGGCGGCGTAGGCCAGTTCGACCGCGACGGTGCGGGCGCGCGCGTGCTTGAGGGCGTTGGTCAGCGCCTCCTGCGCCACGCGGAAGGCGGTCAGTTCGACCGCTTCGGCGAGCGGGCGCGCCTCGCCGGCGACCGCGAAGCTCGCCTCGAAGCCGCCCGCCTCCATCGCCCGCCCGGTCAGGCTGCGCAGGGCGGCGGCGAGTCCGAGGTCTTCGAGGATGCGCGGGCGCAGGGCGAAGGCGATGTCGTGGAGGGTGGCCGCGCAGGTGAGGAGGCTCTCGCGCGTCCGCTGGAGGGTCTCCTGGACGGTCTCGCCGGCCTGGCCCAACTTCAGCAGGTCCAGGTCGAGCTGGAAGATCGCCGCGGTCAGCGTGTGGCCGGCCTCGTCGTGCAACTCCCGCGCTAGGCGCCCGCGCTCCTCCTCCTGCGCGGCGATGATCCGCCGCTCCAGGCTGTGGATGAGCGCCTGCTGCTGCTCGGCCTGCCGCCGCACGCCGGCGTAGGCCAGTTCGTGCGCGATCTGCTCCGCCAGCGTCTGCAGGCTGGCGAGGTCGCCCGCGCCGAAGCCGCCGCCCGCGACCGGGTCGGCCACGTTGAGCGCGCCGTAGCCGCCGTCGGCCGCCGGCACCGGGACGCTGATGAAGGAGCCGGTGTGGTAGCCGCGCCGCGGCGCTCCGTCGTTGACCAGCAGCGGCTGCCGCGTCTGGGCGACGAGGCCCGACACGGGGTCGCCCAGGCGGACGCGCGCCGCCGCGGCCGCGTCCGGCAGCCCGCTAGCCGCCGCGATCTGCAGTTCGTCTGGTGTCCCGGCCGGCAAGAGCAGCGAGGCCCGGCGCCCGCCGACCACCCGTCGCGCCAGTTCGACCAGTCCGTCCAGCGGCCCGCGGGCCGCTCCATCATCGTCCCCCATCGCCAGCCCCCGCTCGCGGCGTGCTGTGCTGGTCGGGTCACCGCGCTCCACCACATAGTACGGTAGAGCGCGCCGGGAATCACGCTCGGCGGTGGCACGCACCGTGCCTGGTATACTCGGCGAGACGGCACCCGGCGACCGACGGTCACAGCCGGGGCGTCGCTCTGTTTGCAGCGCAGCACAGCCGGCCGACGACAGGAGAGCAACGCGATGACGGTGAAGGCGACGGAGACGCGACAGGCGACGCGGGCGACGACGGCCGCGGCGGCGCGCCCGGAGAAGACGACGCGGGGGCTGCGGATCGCCCAGCTCGCACCGCCCTGGTTCCCGATCCCGCCGGTCGGCTACGGCGGCATCGAGATCGTGGTCCACGACCTGGCCAACGGCCTGCACGCGCTCGGCCACGAGGTCTACCTGCTCGCGCCCGGCGACTCGCGCACCGACGCGCGGCTCATCCCCAATGTCGAGCGCCACCTGGGGCTCGACTTCACCTTGGAGGAGAAGGCCGAGATCATGGCGCGCACCTCGGCCGAGTCGTACCGCAAGGCGCGCGCGCAGCTCCACGCCGACGTGCTGCACGACCACACCGACGAGCGCCCCGACCCCGACTACCCGGTGCCGATCGTGCGCACGATCCACGGCCCGGCGCTGCCCGAGGTCGTCCGCAAGTACGCCGCGCTCTCGGCGCAGGGCGACTCCTTCGTCGCGATCAGCCGCCGCCAGCGCGAACTCTACGTCGAGCGCTGCCGCGAGCTCTTCGGGCCGGGTGAGCACATCCATTTCGTCGGCACGGTCCACAACCCGCTCGACACCAGCACGATCCCCTTCCAGGAGCAGAAGGAGGACTTCGCCTTCTTCGTCGGCCGCGCCGACTGGGAGAAGAACCCGGACGGCGCGATCCGCATCGCGCGCGCGGCCGGGCTGCCGCTGGTGCTGGCGCTCCGGATCAACACGATCGAGCGGCCGTATTTCGAGGAGCGGGTCAAGCCGCTCCTCGCCCCCGACGTGACGCTGCTCGGCGAGATCTCGCCGGAGGAGAAGTTCGACTACCTCAAGCGGGCGAAGGTCGTCATCTTCAGTTCTCAGTGGGAGGAGCCGTTCGGCCTGGTGATGACCGAGGCGATGGCCTGCGGCACGCCTGTCGTCGCCCTGCCGCGCGGCGCCGCGCCCGAGGTCATCGTCGACGGCGTGACCGGCTTCCTGCGCGACACCGAGGAGGGGCTGGCCGAGGCGATCCGCGACCTCGGCGCGATCGACCCGCGCACCTGCCGCCGCCACGTCGAAGACCTCTTCAACCCGCGCACCATCGCCGACCAATATCTGGCCGCCTACAGCCTGGCGATCGAGCGCCACGGCTGACAGGGGCGGAGAGGCGGCGAGTTGCCGCGCCGCCCACCCGGAGTGCGATGCCGACGACCGAACTCCTCTACGGCCGCAACGCCGTCCGCGAGGCGCTCCGCGCCCGGCGGCGCCGGCTGCACCGCCTCCTCCTGGCCGAGCGCGGGCGCGAGGGCGGCGACCAGCGCCTGCGCGAACTGGCCGACGAGGCGCGGCGCGCCGGGATCGCGGTGCTGGAGGGGCCGCGCCAGCAACTCGACCGCGCCGCGCCCGGCGCCAACCACCAGGGCGTCGCGCTGGAGGCCGGGCCCTACCCCTACGTCGACTTCCGCGAACTGCTGGCCGAGGCCGGCGCCTCGCCGCTCTACCTGGCACTCGACCAGGTGCAGGACCCGCAGAACGTCGGGACACTGCTGCGCACCGCCGAGGCGGTCGGGGTAACGGGCGTCCTGATCCCCGAGCACCGCGCGGCGGCGATCACGCCGGCCGTGGTGAACGCCTCGTCCGGCGCGACCGAGCATCTGCGCGTCGCCCGCGTGACCAACCTGGCGCGCGCGCTGGCGCAGCTCAAGGGGGCCGGCGTCTGGGTGGCCGGACTGGAGGCCGCGCCGGAGGCCGGCCCGCTCGACGACGCCGACCTGGCCGGTCCGCTCGCGCTCGTCGTCGGCAGCGAGGGGCGGGGCATCTCGCGGCTGGTGCGCGAGACCTGCGACTTCCTGGTGCGCCTGCCGATGCGGGGGCGGATCGCCTCGCTCAACGCCGCCGTCGCCGGCTCCGTCGCCCTCTACGCCGCCGACCGCCAGCGGGAGCGCATGGGGGGACGGAACCACAGAGGCACAGAGGCACAGAGAACGAGGAGAGAGGACAATTGAAGTACGAAGGACGAGGTACGAAGGACGGACAGTTGTCTCACCGCTCTTAATTCGTACTCCGTCGTTCGTACTTCGTACCTCTCCTCGTCTCTCTGTGCCTCTGTGCCTCTGTGGTTTGGTCCCCGCCGGTCAGGCTTCGCTTTCCCCGGTGAGGGGGGCGATGAGGGCGCCACGGCGTTTGAGGAAGAGGAAGAGCAGGGCGATGGCGGCGATGACGCCGGCGAAGGCGTAGAACTTCTGGACTTTGACCAGGAAGAGTGAGAGGGAGCCGAAGAGCGCGGTCAGCGCGTAGAGGAGCAGGACGATCTGCCGCACGTTGAGGCCTGCCGCGAGGAGGCGGTGGACCAGGTGCCGGCCGTCGCCGCCGTGGAAGGGGGAGCGCCCGCCAGCCAGCCGCTGCATGATGACGAGCGCGGTGTCGATGATCGGGATGCCGAGGACGAGCGCGGCGGTGGCGATCTTCGCTCCCCCGATGATCGAGAGGACGCCGAGCGCGTATCCGAGGAACATCGAGCCGCCGGTGCCCATGATGATCCGCGCGGGCGGGAAGTTGTAGGCCAGGAAGCCGAGGCAGGCGCCGGCCAGCGCCAGCGGCAGCAGCCCGATGGTGTACTGGCCGAGGCGCAGGCTGGCGAAGAAGAGGACGGCGGCGCCGATCAGCGACACGCCGCCGGCCAGGCCGTCCATCGTGTCGATCCAGTTGAGCGTGTTGGTCATCCCCACGATCCAGAAGAGGGTCGCCGGCACGATCAACCAGAGCGGCAGCGGGATGGTGCCGCCGAAGGGGCTGGAGATGCTGGTCAGGCGCACGCCGAAGGCGACCGGCACCGCGGCGCAGGCGATCTGCGCGACGAGCTGCGGCAGCGGCCCGAGGCGCTTGGCGTCGTCCCAGGCCGCGAAGGGCACCAGCAGCGCCGCGCCGAAGGCGAGGCCGGCCAGGCGGCCGAACTCGGTCACGTCCACGCGGTCGGCGAAGGGCAGGCTGACGGCGACGGCGAGGAAGAAGGCGACGATGATGCCGTAGCCGCCAGTGCGCTTGAGCGTGCGCCGCTGCACCTCGCCCGGCCGCGGCCGGTCCACCAGCCCGACCAGCGCGCCGACCTGCGCGGCGAGCGGCACGCCGACGAGCGCCCCCGCCAGGGCGACCGCGAAGATCAGCAGCATCAGCGTCGGGATCGGCATGGCCCCGCCGTCACACGAGCGCGCGCGCCCAGGCCAGGGTGCGCGCCTTCAGGTCGTCCTGCTCCGCGCCGTCCGCGACCGCCCGCAGCAGCTCGGCGATCCCGGCCGCGATCGGCGTCCCCGCGCCCGGCGGCGCGACACCCTGGATCTCCAGCACGCCCGGGTAGGGCGCCGGCTCGAGTGCTTCGCCCGGCCCGGTCAGTTCCTCGTGCAGTCGCTCGCCCGGCCGCGAGCCGGTCACGACGAACGCCGGCCCGCCCTCCCCCGGCCGCAGCGCCGCCCAGACCCGCCGCGCGATCTCCGCGACCGGCACCGCCGCGCCCGCGTCCGGCAGCACGACGGTGAAAGGGTCCTCGAAGGCCGGGCCAGCCGCGTAGGCCAGCAGGAGCGTCGCGTGGTGCGGCGCGATCCAGTAGCGCGTCATCGCCGGGTCGGTCAGCGTCAGCGGCCGCCCGGCCGTGATTTGCTGGGCGAATTTGGGGCCGACGCTCCCCTGGCTGCCGAGGACGTTGACGAAGCGCGCCGCGACCGCCCGCGGCCCCGAGCGCGCGGCGGTCTCACGGAGCAGCAGCTCGCAGATCCGCTTGGTCGCGCCGTAGAGCGACGGCGGGTTGACCGCCTTGTCGGTCGAGGGGTAGACCAGCCGCGCCGCGCCGCTCGCGGCGGCCTCCTCGACCACCACGCGCCCGCCGCCCAGATTGGCCTCGATGTACTCGGCCGGGTCCTCCTCGGCCCAGGGGACGTGCTTGTAGGCCGCCAGGTGGAAGACGATCTCCGGCCGCTCGGCCGCGAAGAGCGCGGCGATCCGGCGGCGGTTGCGCACGTCGGCCAGCGCGTAGCGGGGCCGGAGCGCCGGGTGCGCTGCCAGCAGGCTCTCACGCAGCGCGAAGAGCGACGGCTCGTGGCTGTCGAGCAGGACCAGCCGCGCGGGCCCGTAGCCGGCGACGCAGTCCGCCAGCGCCCGGCCGAGCGACCCAGCCGCCCCGGTGATCAGCGCGCGCCGCCCGGCGAAGGCCGCCTTTAGCGCCTCCCGCTCCTCCGGCACCCCCGGGCGGTCGAGCAGGCGATCCCAGTCGATCGGCGTGGGGCGTGGGCCGTGGGCCGTAGGGCGTGAAGATGAAGATGCGGGAGCCTCTGCCGTGGGGTGAGCGTCGGGGCTCGCACACCCCTCACGGCCCACGGCCCACGGCCCACGGCCCACGGCCTGCGCCAGCCGCGCCTGCGCGTCGCGCATGTAGACGGCGCGGTCCTGGTTCGGTTCGAGCGTTTCGGTGACGATGAAGCGCGCGCCCGCCGCGAGGCGCGGGGCCAGCGCGTCGAGGTCGAAGCGGCCGACGCCGTAGGGCAGGCCCTCGCCGCGCAGCCCGGCCGCGTTGGAGACGTGGACATTGACCAGCCGGGGCGCGACCACGCCGAGATAATCGTCGAGCGTGCGGGCCTGGGCGCAGCGTGCGTAGCGCTCTACGACCGGGCGCAGCGCCGGCCCGGCGCCGGCCGGGTCGGCCGCGACCGCCTCCAGGTAGAGCCCGGCGTGCGACGTGTCGAAAGTCACGCCGAGGCCGGGGATGGCCGCGCAGCAGCGGGCGAGGTCGCCCGGTTCCACGCCGACCGAGGAGTAGACCATCGCGCCCTCGCGCATCTGGGCGAACGGCGGGATGTTCTCGATCGTCGGGGTCAGGCCGTGGTCGCGGCAGAGCGCGGCGTAGTATTCCAGCAGCGGCAGCGCGCGGGCCAGCGCCGCCTCGTGGGCGTCCGGTGCCAGGGCGGCGAGGTCGGGCGTCGGGCCG
>DASSSV010000440.1:0-16408 GCA_035708265.1 Thermomicrobiales bacterium
GTCCCCGGCGCGGGAGTAAAGGAAGACGACGATGAACGGACTGGACAGGACGGATCTCGACCTGCGCTTCGCCGCGCACCGCGCGCGGGTCGCGCTGGTCAACCGCGAAGGCTGGAAAGCGGCGTCACGGCCGCCCGAGCGCCACTGGCGCGCGGCGCTCGCCGGGCTACTGCTGGCCCTGGCGGAGCACATCGCGCCGGCGAGCGCCGGCGCCGAAGCGCCGACCGACGTCGCGTATTCGTGAGGCGCCCGCGCGGGCGCCAGCGCCAGTAGAGATCTGGTAGGTGGGGCGAAGCGACAGCGAGCGAGGAGCGAGCGGACAGATGGGCCCGGCGTGCATGGAAGAGCGACCGACGACGACCCCGGCCGGCTGGCGGCGCTATCGCTGCCGGCGCACGGCCATCACGGTCGCCTATCCGCCCGGCTGGACCGTCGATGAGTCGCGCCTGGCGAGCGGGCGGGTCGCCTTCCGCGCGCCGGACGGGGAGGGCGACGTCGCCGTCAACCTCCTCGTCATGGATGTCATCCACACCGAGTTCGGCGCGCTGCGCTTCGGCCAGGTCGCGGCGTCGCTCGTCCGCTCGTTGCAGGCGTCGGTCGCCGGGTACCGCGAGGTGCGCGCGGTGCGCGGGCCGCGCTCGCTCCGCCTCGACTACGCCGGCGACGCCGGGCGCGGCACGCTCCTCGCCGTCGAGTCCGCCGCGGCGATCGGCATCCTCTACGCCTTCCTGCCGCACGCCGCCGCGGCCCGGCACGCGACGACGCTGGAGACGATGCTGCGGGAGTTGGTAGTTGATGGTTGATAGTTGATAGTCGCCCGTTGTTCGGGCATACCCCTATTGGCAACGGCAGCGCCTCTACCAACTAACAACGATCAACTCTCAACTCGCAGGAACGCCGCGTGGTGGGCGGGGAGGGCGAGTGCGCCGGGGAGCGCGCGCGGCGCCTGAGCGTCGCCGCCGAAGCGGGGCTCGCCGGTGTGGACGAGCGGGGTCAGGGCGCGCGCGTAGGGCACCTCGATCGCCTCGCCGAAGTTCGCCGCGATGACGCGCCGGCCCCCGCCGGCCGCGATCTCGACCAGCAGCACGCGGCCCAGCGTCTCTGCGCGCAGCCGCGCCCCGGCGCGCGGCGCGGCGCGGGCGGCGCGCAGCACCGGGTCCTCGGCGCGCAGGCGCAGCAGCGCGGCGTAGAGGTCGGCGCAGGCGCGGCCGTGGCCCCAGACCGCCTCGTCGGGACGCAACTTCGAGCGGAGGAAGGTCGCGGGCGCCTGCGGGTCGGGGATGCGCTCGCGCAGCGCCGGGTCGCGGAAGGCCGCGAAGCCGGCGAACTCCCGCCGCCGCCCCGCCGTCACCTGCCGGCCGAGATCGGGTTCGTGGTCGGTGAAGTAGAGGAAGGGCGTGGTGGCCAGGAACTCCTGCCCCTGGAAGAGGAGCGGCGTCTGCGGCAGCAGGAGCAGCAGGAACGAGGCGGCCAGGTAGTCGGCCCGCGAGACCGCCAGGTTCAGGCGGTCGCCGAGCGCGCGGTTGCCGACCTGGTCGTGGTTCTGGATGCAGTAGACGAACTGGCGCCAGGGGCGGTCGCGCGCGGGCGCGCCGCGCGGCTCCCCGAGCGCCGGGTCCGCCTGTCCCTCGTAGAGGAAGCCCTGCGCGATCGTTTGGGCGAGTTGCGCCGCCGTGCCGTCGTAGCTGGCGAAGTAGCCCTCGCGCTCGCCGGTCAGCAGCGTGCGGACGCCGTGGTGGAAGTCGTCGGCCCAGACCGCGTCAAAGCCGAAGCCGCCCTCGTCGAGGGGCCGCAGGTAGCGCGGGTCGTTCTCGTGCGTCTCCGCGATCAGGTAGGGGGCGCGGTCGGCGGGGGCGCTCGCGCGCGCCGCGGCGGCGAGTTCGGCCAAGATGTGGACCGGCGAGTCGTCGTGGATGGCGTGGGTGGCGTCGAAGCGGAAGCCGTCGACGTGGTACTCGTGGAGCCAGTGCAGCAGGTTCTCGGCGTAGAAGCGGCGCACCTCGGCCGACCCCGGCCCGTCGAAGTTGATCGCGGCGCCCCAGGGCGTCGCGTGGCGGTCGGTCAGATAGCGCTCCGAGTAGCGGCCGGTGTAATTGCCGGCCGGGCCGAAGTGGTTGTCGACGACGTCGAGGATCACCGCCAGCCCCGCGCCGTGCGCGGCGTCGACGAAGCGGCGCAGCCCGGCCGGCCCGCCGTAGGTCGCGGCCGGGGCGAAGAGGGCGACGCCGTCGTAGCCCCAGCCCCAGCTCCCGGCGAACGCCGCGACCGGCATCAACTCGACCGCGGTCACGCCGAGGTCGCGCAGCCGGGGGAGTTGATGAATCGCCGCGTCGAACGTCCCGCCCGGCGTCAGCGTGCCGACGTGGCACTCGTAGATCGCCAGGTCCGCCGCGGCCGGCGGGCACCAGTCGGCGTCGTGCCGCCACTGGAAGCGGCCGGGATCGACCACTTCGGAGAGGCCGTGGACGCCGTCGGGCTGGGCGCGCGAGCAGGGGTCGGGGAAGGGCCCCGCGCCGTCGAGGCGGTAGCCGTACCGCGCGCCGTCGCCGACCCCCGCGACGAACGCCGTCCAGTACTCCCCCTCCCGCCGCGGGCGCACCACCCGCTCGCCGCCGCCGTCGCGCAGCACCAGTTCGACCGTCGCGGGGCGCGGCGCCCAGACCCGGAACGCGGTGCCGTCGGGCCAGACGATCGCGCCGAGCGTGGGTTGCCAGGGCAGGGGGGATGGCGTCATAATGGGGGTATCCTTTCCTGATGCGGTTCGGCCGACGACGCGCCCGCGGTTGACACCGCGGCTAGACTACGTCCCACCCCGCGGGGGCGGGTTTCGCGACGAGCCGGCGCGGCCAATCCATCCGCCGGCCCGCCGCGCCGTCACCTTCCCCGAGAGCACGGCGAAGGGCAGCGCGGCGAAGAGGTCGCGGCAGGGCGCGAGGCGAGCCGGCGCGCCCGGCAAGTCGCCGGCGATGTCGAGTTCGTCATGCCAGCCGCCGACGGCCCGCGGCAGTTCGACCGCCGTGTCGGCCCAGCGGTCGCCGAGCGGCGGCGCGCCGTCCGGGCCGAGCAGGCGCGCGGTCAGGCGGGGCAGGGCGACGACCAGGCAGGCGTCGCCGCGCTGGCGGGCGAAGGCGAAGACGCTGCGCGCGTGCCGGCCGCGCGTCGGCAGCGGGCGGTAGTCGCCGCCGTCCAGCAGGTCGCGCCGGCGCGCGCGGAGGGCCAGGAGGCGGTGCGTGAACCAGAGCTTCGCCCCCGGCGCGGCGAGGTCGGCGGGCGGGCCCGCGGGCAGCGCGGCCAGCAGCGCCTCGCGGCGGGCGTAATCGACCGGCCGGCGGTTGTCGGGGTCGGTGAGCGTCAGTACCCAGAGTTCGGTGCCCTGGTAGAAGTCGGGGCAGCCGGGCGCCAGCGCTTTGAGTGTCAGCGCGGCGAGCGAGTTGAGCGCGCCTGCCGGCGCGACGCGCGCGACGAAGGCCGCCAGCCGGGCCAGGAACTCGGCCGAGCGCGCGGGGTCCAGGAGCGCCGCCAGGAACTCCTGGCAGGCCGCCTCGTAGGGCTCGTCGGGGTCGGTCCAGCTCGTCGCCAGTTTCATCTCGCGCAGCGCCTTCGTCAGATACTCGCCGAGGCGCGCCCGGTAGTCGTCGTCGGGCGCGACCATGCCGGCCGGCCAGGTGCCGACGAGCGTCTGGTAGAGGTGGTACTCGACGGCGGCGTCGGGCACGGGCTCGCCGTGGAGCGTCGCGCGAAAGCGGCGGTTGAGGCGCGCCCAGGCGCGCACCTCGACGCGCCAGGGGCGGGGCATTTCCGAGAGGACATGCAGCCGCGCGCGGGTGTCCTCGCCGCGCTTGGTGTCGTGGGTCGAGGTCGCGGAGAGGGCGCGCGGCCAGTCGCGGGCGCGCGCCGCCAGCCAGCGGTGGACCTCCTTGACCGGCAGGCCGAACGCCGCGGGGTCGCCGCCGACCTCGTTGAGCGAGAGCAGGCGACCGTAGCGGAAGAACGCGGTGTCCTCGACGCCCTTCGCCATCACCGGCCCGGAGAGTTGCTGGAAGCGGCGGCGGAACTGCAGGCGGCGCTCGCGCTCGTCGGGGTCGAGGTCGTCGCCCGCCAGCAGGAGCACCGCGGCAAGGAAGTCGAGCGCGCCGCCCGCCAGCCCCGGCTCGCGCCGCCGCGCCTCGGCCATCGCCCGCTCGACGATCGCGCTGTCCGGCGCGCCGGCCTGCTCGCCGGCGATGTAGGTGCGGTAGACCGGGAAGCAGGCCAGCGTCGTCTCGAGCGCCTGGCGGAGCTGGCGGAGCGTCAGGTCGCGCCAGCGCCGCTCGCGCTGCGCCAGGCGATAGAGTTCGGCCGCCAGGACGGCGACGTCGCCGGCGAAGGCCGTGCGCGTCACCTGCCGCTTCGCCGCGTAGGCGATGTCGGCCAGGCGCGCCGGGCCGCCGGCGAAGCGCTCGTAGAGCAGGGTCAGCTCGCGCGAGCCGGTGCGGTCCACCAGCAGGCCGTCGGCGTGCGACAGGAAGTCGTAGCCGGTCGTGCCGGCGACCGGCCAGTCGGCCGGTAGTTCCTCCCCGGCTTCCAGGATCTTCTCGACGTAGATCGGGAGTTCCCGGTCAGTTAGGCCGGCGCTCGCCTCGCGGAGCAGCCGGCGCAATCGGCGCAGGTAGCCGGCGGGGTCGTAGAGCCCATCAATGTGGTCCACGCGGACGCCGGTGACGACGCCCCGCGCGATCAGGTCGCCGAGGAGGCGGTGGGTTTCCGCGAAGACATCCTCGCGCTCGACGCGGATCGCGGCGAGGTCGTTGATGTCGAAGAAGCGGCGGTAGTTGACCTCCTCGCCGGAGACGCGCCAGGAGGCCAGCCGGTAGTGCTGCGCGGCGAGGAGCGCGTCGAGAGCGTCGAAACTCGCGGAGTCGCCGGGGCGGCCGTTGAGGGCGTCGAGCCGGCCGCGGACGTAGTCGGCCAGCGCCGGCTCGGAGGCCAGCAGCCCGCGGAAGCGCTCCACCAGCCGGTCGGCCTGCTCGGGCGGCGCGGCCGGCAGCGCGTCGAGGACGCCGGCGAGCGCGGCGAGCGCGGCGGGGTCGCGCAGGCGCGCGCGCAGGTCGGGCGGCGGCAGGCCGACGACGTCGGGGTAGGTCGCGGGCGCGAGCGGCAGGGCGTGGTCGTAGTAGCGCAGGACCAGGTCGTCGTCCGCGAGGTCCAGGCGCAATTCGCCCGCCTCGAGCGCCGCGCCGAAGGGCTGACCGAGGATCGGGTAGACCAGCTTGCCGGACGGCAGGTGCGGCTGGGCCTCCCAGTTGATGTCGAAGGAGGGCGCGTAGCGCGACGCCGGGCCGTGGCGCAGGACGTCGCGCCACCACGGGTTCGCGCCGCTGGCCAGCCCGACGTGGTTCGGCACGATGTCGGCGATCAGGCCGAGGTCGTGCGCGCGCAGCGCCTCGCTCAGCTCGTACAGGCCGGCTAGCCCGCCGAGTTCTTGGTTGACCTGGTTGTGGTTGACGACGTCGTAGCCGTGCGTGCTGCCCGGCGCGGCGGCGAAGAAGGGCGAACAGTAGAGGTGGGAGACGCCGAGCGCGGCGAAGTAGGGCACCAGGCGGCGGGCGTCGCCGAAGCCGAACCCGGCGTGCAACTGGACCCGGTACGTGGCGACGGGCGGGGCGTAGCGGCGGCTGTCCGACCCGCCATGTCGGGCGACCTGCGTCTCTGCGGCCATCTCGGCGTCCCTTCATGCAAGACGGGTGCCATGATCGCACGGTGAGCCCGGCGATCACCCGCCGCCGGCCGCCGCCCTGACCGGCCGCCGCGCCGCGGACTATACTTGCAGCAGGAGGACCCCGCCATGGACGAGCACCGGCAGGACGACCACAAGACCGGCACATTCCTCGGCTTCCCCTACGACTGGCGCAAGCCGACCTGGTCGCGCATGAAGGCGCGCGCCTGGAACCCGGAGGACCGCCGCATCTTCACGCCCAAAGCCTACGGCTGGGGCCTATCGATCAACGTCTACGAGATCTTCCGTCGGCTCGGTCTGACCGGGCGGCACTGATGCGCCGCGGCCGGCGCCGGCGACCCGCGATCCCGCGATACTGGCCGCGATTTCCTCTTGTTCACCCCCCGCGGTTCTGCTATACTGCGTGCCGTGGCCGCGGCGGCGACGCGCGGCGGCCTGCGCGGTGAGGTACCCAAGCGGCCAACGGGGGCTGACTGTAAATCAGCTGGCGTACGCCTTCGGGGGTTCGAATCCCTCCCTCACCACCCCAGTCAGCGCGCCGAAAACGACGGGGCGGCCCTCCGCGGGCCGCCCCGTCGCCACGCGCATGTAGCCAAACGTGTAGCCAAACCGCCCGGCGGCTCGTGTTCGTTGCCGCTACGAAAGAGGGCCGGTGGCATGCGTCCGGGTGGTCGCCTCAGACGCGGAAGGCCCTACGCCCCCTGCGGGACGAAGACGGGGTCAGGCCGAGCGGCTTGGTCCCGCGCCCTGCCCGCGCGGCGGTGGCCGAAGCCTTCGCGGGGCGCAGCGTTAAGTCCGTAGCAACGCTGCCCAGGGCAAACGCTGCGCGGGCGGCGGACGCAAAGCCACGGGAGCTCCCGCAGATCGCCCGGCTGCCAGCGTTTCCCTGGCCCCGTCAGCGTGTGCCGGCCGAGATCCGACCCGCCAGTCGGCCGGCGGCGGGGCGGCCGCTTGGCCGTGGAACCAACGCCCCCCGTCGCACGTTCCCATAACACCCAACGCCTAGCGCCGCCCTGCTGCCCACGGCACGCCCACCGCGAGGTGGGGCCGCACAGCCAGGGCTCTCGGCCCGGCCGAGACCGCCCGGCCGCCAGGAGGGTCCGCCGATGCGCCGCCCCGCCTCCCCCCCCCGCGGGACCTGCTGCTCCTCCTGCTCGTCGTCGCCGGCCTGCTCGCCCTGACCGCCCGCCTCGACCTCGTCGGCGGCGTCGGCCCGCGGCCGGCCTGGCTCGCCCCCTGGTCGGCGCGGGAGCTGGCGCTGCTCCTCCTGGCCGCGCTCGACCTGATCGCCAGCTACGGCTGGCGCCGCTGCCGCGAGTCCCGGCGGCTGCTCGGTCGGCTCGGGGCGGCGGAGGCGGCGTGCCGGGAGCAGGAGCGGCGCCTGCGCTTCGTGGCGAGCCAGGCGCCGCTCGTCCTCTTCGCCCTCGACGCCGCCGGCATCTTCACGGCGGTCGAGGGGCGGCGGCTGGCCGCCGCGGGCCTCGCCCCGCGCGACCTCCTCGGGCGCTCGCTCTTCGCGGTCTTCGCCGACGCGCCGCCGGTGCTGGCGGTCGCGCGGCGGGCGCTGGCGGGCGAGGAGCTCGCCGCCGTCATGCCGGTCGCCGGCGCGGTCTTCGAGACGCGGCACACCGTCCTGCGCGACGGCCGCGGCGCGGCGGCCGGCGTCGTCGGGATGGCCCTCGACGTCAGCGAGCGGGCGCGGGCGGAAGCCGAGCTGACGTCGTGCCGCCACCAGTTCGATGAGAGCCGCGAGGCCGAGCGCCTGCGCCTGGCCCACGAGCTGCACGACGGGGCGGTGCAGGAACTGGTCGGCATCCGCTACAGCCTGATGGCGAGCCAGGATCGCGGCGAGGGCCTACCCGGCGGGCAGCGGGCCGCGCTGCACGGGAACCAGGCGCGGCTCCTGCTGGGGCTAAGCGATGGGAACCGATCGCCCGGCTGCGTTGTAATATTGGCGGTACCGAGTTGCCACACCTCCCGGACCACTTGGAGGAGGTCGTGATGAGCAGCCCCGCGTCGCCAGAACCGCTCGCCGCGGAGCGCCCGAGCATCGCGCGGATCTACGACTACTTCCTCGGCGGGTTCAACAACTTCGCCGTCGACCGCGCCGCCGCCGAGCGCCTGCGCGCCCTCGCGCCCGATACGCCGGAGATCATGCGCGCCAATCGCGCCTTCCTGCGCCGCGCCGTCGAATTCCTCCTCGATCGGGGCGTCGACCAGTTCCTCGACCTCGGTTCGGGGCTGCCGACGGCGGGCAACGTGCATGAGGTCGCCCAGGAGCGCGACCCGGCCGCGCGGGTGGTCTACGTCGACAACGACCCGGTCGTGGTCGCGCACAGCGCCGCCCTCCTGCGCGACAACCCGCGAGCGACGGCCATCCAGGCGGACGTCCGCCAGCCCGAGGCGATCCTCGCCCACCCGACGGTCCGGCGCCTGCTCGACCTCGACCGGCCGCTCGCCGTCCTGCTGGTGGCGGTGCTGCATTTCGTCGCCGACGACCGCGCGGCGGCGCGCGCGGTCGCCGCCCTGCGCTCGCGGCTGGCGCCGGGCGGCTACCTGGTCATCGCCCACGGCACCGACGAGGGCCTGCCGCCCGACCTGCTCGCCGAGGGGCAGCAGGTCTACACCCGGGCCGCCAGCCCCTTCAGGGCCCGCCCGCGGGCGCAGGTCGCCCGCTTCTTCCGGGGGCTGGACCTCGTCGAGCCGGGCGTGGTCTACGCGCCCCGCTGGCGCCCGGACGGCCCGGACGAGCGCTTCTTCGACCAGCCCGCGCGCTCGCGCAACCTCGCCGGCGTGGGGCGCAAGCCGTAGCGGGCCGCGCGCCCGGCCGGCTCGCCGGCGACTTCGGTGGGGAGGTGGGGATGAAGCTGAATGCCGCCGACCGAGGCCAGCTCCGGGCGCTCCTCTACGGTCGGAGCGAGGCGATCGCCGACCGCTGGCACCGCGCCCTGCTCCCCGCCGGCTACACCCCGCAGGGCGCGGCCCGCGCGCGGCAGCGCCTGGGCGAGCTCACCGACCAGGCCATCGCCCTGCTGCTCGCCCCGGCCTTCGCGGACGAGGAGGCGCGCGCGCTGGGGGATGCCCTGGTGCGCCTGGGCTTCCGCGAGCCCGTCGCCCTCGGCCGGACCCTGGAGATCCTGGGCGATGCGCTGGTCGCCGGCCTCCCGGCCGAGTACGTCGCCGCCCTCCAGCCGCGCCTCGTCGCGCTGCTCGGCGAGGCCGCCAGCGGGTTCGCCGCGCGGGCGCAGGCGACGATCCTGGTCGAGCAGGAGCAGGCCCGGGCGGCGCTCCGCCTGGCGGAGCGGCGGCTGCGGGCCGTCGTGGACCACGCGCCGATCGTCCTCTTCGCCTTTGACCAAGCGGGGGTCGTCACCCTGTCCGAGGGGCGCGGGCTGGCGGCGCTGGGCCGCCGGCCGGGCGAATTGGTCGGCCGCTCGGTGTGGGAAGGGGCCGCCGCCGTGCCCCAGTTGCCCGCCGACCTCCACCGGGCGCTCGCCGGCGAGTCCTTCAGCGCGCGGGCCTGCCTGCGCGGGCTGGTCTTCGAGACCTCCTACGCGCCGCTCCGGGACGACCGGGGCGCGGTGACCGGGGTGATCGGCGTCGCCGTCGACGTCACGGCGCGGCAGCGAGCGGAGGCGGCGCTGCGCTGCGTGGAGGTCGGGTTGTCGCCGATGGAGCGGAAGGTGCTGCCCTACCTGGCCCGCCCGGATCGGCCGAACTACCAGCAGATCGGCGATCAGCTCTGCCTCGACGGCGAGACCGTCCGCGACCACATGCGCGGGATCGCCCGCAAGCTCGGCATCCCCGCCCGGCGCGATGTGGTCGTCGCGGCCGCGCAGGAGCGCGGCCTGCTCCCGCCAGCGGCGCCCGGCCGCTGACGCCTCCCCGGTGGAACGTACACCCTTGCCGCGGGAAAGAATCCCCCGCCCCTGGGGATGGTACTCCCCCAGATCCCTCTGCTACGCTACGGTTGGTACAGCGGCGGTCGGGGCCTGGACGAGGCCGCCACGCTGGCCTATCCCATCGGCCTTCCCCGGGAGGCATGCCATGGCGAACGCGGTCGGGGAGCCTGCCACATCGCCAGCGGCGACGCGTCTGACCGAGCCGGGCGACCATCCCGTCGCCGTCCCCGTCACCTGCGTCATCACCCGCTTCGGCCTGCGCAGCGCGCGCGACCTGCTGCCCACCTACCTGGACTACCGCCGCGTCGCCCGCGAGGCGGCCCGGACGCCCGGGCTGCTGCGCGCGGCGTTCCTCGTCGAGGGCCCCGCCGCCTGCTACAGCCTGTCCCTCTGGGCCAGCCGCGACGCCATCCCGCACTTCGGGACCAACGTCCCCGGGCATGTGGAGGCCGCCCGCCGGGTCTTCCGCCGGCTGCGCTTCGACGAGCGCCGCGGCCCCGAGATCTGGTCGACCAAGTGGCGGCTGGACTCGGTGAGCAACAACCTGAACTGGGCGGACTTCGACCTGCGCGGCTTGATCCTAGGCACGGATACCTGATCGGAGGGGCCATGGCCAGCCCGACGGCGACCGCTGTCCTTACCCAGTTGGCCTTCGCGGCCCGGCTCAGTGTGGGCATCATGTTCACGCTCTCGGCGCTGCCCAAGGTGCGCCGGCCGCCGACCTTCGTGCGGAGCGTGATGGCGTATGATGTGCTGCCCGCCGGGGTCGCTCGGGTATTCGCCGCGGCACTCATCCCGGCGGAGGTGTTTCTGGCGCTCGCATTCCTGACGGGGTGGTGGCCCGCCGTCGCGCTGCCGCTCGGCGCGCTGGTGCTGCTGGCCTTCCTCATCGCGGTCGGGATCAATCTGCGGCGCGGGCGACGGATACCCTGCGGGTGCTTCGGCGAGGCGAGCGAGGCGATCTCGCCTCGTACCCTGGCCCGCCTGCTCCTGCTCCTCGCCGCGATCCTGCTGCTGGCTGTCGTCAGCGGCACGGGGTGGATATCGCTGCCCGATCTCGGATCGCTGCTGGCCGACCGCTCGGCGCTCCCCTCGCTGCTGGACACGGCGGGGCTGGCGGTGTTCCTCATCGTGCTGGCGGCGTGGCTGCTGCACTTGCCGGAGGTGATCCTGCTCGTCCGCCACCTGCGCTGGAACCAGTCGTCCACGAGCAACCCGCAAGGGAGATAGGGTGGAGGGTGCCTGGATGTCGCTCCCCTTTTACCTGTCGTATGCCGCCCTCTGGGTCATCGTGATCCTGAACACCCTGCTCTTGCTGGGCGTGGTGCGCATGGTGTACCAGCTCCAGCACAGCGGCGGCGACGGGAAACTGAAGCCCGGCGAGGAGGCGCCGCCGTTCCGCGCGGTGGATCTCGCCGGGACGCCGGTTCGCAGCGCCGACTTCGCCGGCCGGTTGACGGCGCTCCTGTTCGTCTCCCCCACCTGCCCGTCCTGCACGACGACCCTCGCCGAGATGGACGCCTTGCGCTACAAAGCCCAGGGGAACGTGATCGTGATCTGCCGGGCCGGCCGCGACGACTGCGCGCGGCTCGCCGCACGGCACCAGCTCAACGTGCCCACGATCGCCGACGAGGATGAGGAGATCAGCCGGCTCTTCGACATTTCCTCGGTGCCGACGGCCGTGCTCATCAACGCGGGCGGGCGCATCCAATCCTACGGCAACCCGATGCGCGGCGAGGACTTGGAGGCGCTGTTCAGCCAGGCACCGGCGCCGGAGGCCCAGGAGGTCGGCTAGCATGGCCGTCGAATGCATCGCCGAAGTGGGGCGCCCGACCGCGAGACGGGATGAGCTGTCCCGACGCCTGCGGCGTGTGGCGCTGATCGTCCCCGCTATTGCCCTGGTAGGCGGCGCGATAGCTATGCCGCTCGATCTCCGGTCCGGGCTCTTCGCGGCGGCACTCATCATGGGCTGGACCCAGTTGGTCGGGCTCTGAGGGCAGGCGCTCGTCGGAGCGCTAACGCCCCTCGTGAAGGTGGCTGGCGGCAAGAGGAAGTGGTTGGCCAACGTGACGGCCTACAGCCTGGCCGGCGGGGTGGCGAGCGGCTTGGTCGGCGCGATCCTCGGCGCGCTGGGCGGCGTACTCTCTCTCAACCGGATCGGTGCGGCCGGTTTCCTGGTTGCCGCCGTCGTGGGTATGCTGGCGATCGCGCGTGAACTCGGTTGGCTCTCTGTCCCCCTGCCCCAACTGGCGCGGCAGACGCGAGACGTCTGGGGCAAGATCCTCCCGGGCCCACTCGCGGCGGCGCTCTGGGGCTTCGATCTGGGACTGCTCTTCACCACCTGGCTCACGTTCCCCGGCGTGTGGTTGCTCGCGGCTGTAACGCTCCTCGTCGGCAACCTGGCGATCGGGGCGGTCCTGTTCGTCCTGTACTGGCTCGGTCGTGCCCTCTCGGTGTGGCTCGCGCCCTTGCTGCTGCCGGGGGCAAACGGCGCGCCGCAACTCTTGGAAGAGATCGGCGGGCGGCGCCGGCTCTTCCAGGGCATTCACGTGATGGGGCTCGCCTGGTCGATCGTCGTGCTCATCGTCTGGTTCATCCGTGGCGTCGCGCTCTGAGGCAGACTCCGTATCGTGGGTAAGACGCTGGCGACCGCGCGAGATCCGCATGCCGGGAGGTGTATGATGTCAACGGAACGGCTGGTCGAAGTCCTAGCCAAGCGGCTCAGTCGCCGGAATTTCCTGGCCCGGCTAGGCGCCGGCGCGGTCGGCGGCGCGCTGGCCCTGCTGGGCTTGCCGCGGGTCGCCGGCGCCACCTACCCCAATGCGTGTTGCAACCTGTGCAATATCCCCAGCCCCTCGTGCAGCGGCTGTGCTTGCAGCTGGTGCTGGACGTGTGCCGATTGCGCGTTCAACGGCACGTACCAGTGCTGCGAGTGCTACAACAGTTCCGGGACATGTGCGGGTGATTGTGGCAACGTCATCTGCTCGTGGTACTACAAGGTGAACAATATCTGCGTGCCGACGGGCTAGGGTTGCGCCGTGACCGCGGTACAGCAATCGGTCCAACCGGCCGATGCCTGGAACGGAGGCTCGCGGCCGCGAGGGCACAGCCGCAAGCGCAACAGGTGCAGGGCAAGTAGAACGCCGATGAACTCCGCGATACGCCTAGTGATACGCCTAGTCGCCTGGGCGTTGCTGCTCGCGACGCTGGCGGGCTGCAACGGCGTCGCTCGCTTTGCCGGGGCGGTCGCTGCGCCAACGAATGCACTGGCTACGTGTCCGGTAACTCTCCCCAACGGGAGCCTGCCGCCAGGCGAGAAGCCTCCGCCACCCGGCCACCCCAACGACGCCTATGGAAACGGCAAGCTGTGGACGGTGCTCTGGCGCGATGGCAAGACATTGGTCAAGCCGGACCAGATAGATCCCGACGGGACGCTGGACATGAAATACCCTTGGTGGCGTGGGCCGGGGGTGCGCGGGCCGCTGACGATCACCGGGCGGCGCCTCGACGCGCCCGCGCCGCCGCTGCGCGCGTTCATCCCGATCGGCTACGGCGACACCGGCTTCCAGGCCAGCGGGCTCCTCTTCCCCACCGAGGGCTGCTGGGAGGTCACCGGTAAGTCCGGCGACGCCAGCCTGACCTTCGTGACCCTGGTAATGAAGGTACCCTAGCCGCGAGGGGCCGGCACGGGGCGCGGCGGCGTGGACCCGCCCGGGAGGTGCGCGATGTCCGCGGAGCGGTTGGTCGAGGGATTGGGGAGGCGGCTCAGTCGCCGGCGCTTCCTGGCCCGGCTAGGCGCCGGCGCGGTCGGCGGCGCGCTGGCCCTGCTGGGCTTGCCGCGGGTCGCCGGCGCCTACTCCTATCAGTGCTGCAATCTCTGCTATAGCCCCAGTCCTTCGTGCAGCAACTGCGACTGCGCTTGGTGCTGGGCATGCTGTGACTCGCTCAACCAACAATGGAGTTGTTGCGAGTGTTATGGGAAAGGAGCGCCATGCGACGGTAGCTGCAGCGGCGTCAGCTGCTCCTACGTGGTCTTCCGGGGCACCTGCCCAACGTTGCGCCCCGCGGCATAGGGGATGCGTCGGTAGTCCACCCGGCGGGCGCCGGCAGCGCGCGGTCGCCGGAGGAGGCGGGGCCACCATTGCGCTTACGGCTGCTCCTGGTCGCCATATCGGCGCTGCTCGTCGGGCTGTTGGGCTGCACCGGCCCGGCGCGGGCCGTCCTGCGCGCGCCGACGCCGGGACACGCCGGCGCGGCGACACCCGCCGCGCCCGCGCGCCCCGCTTCGTGCCCGGTGACCCGGCCCAACGGCAGCACCCCGCCCGGCGAGCAGCCGTCCCCCACCCACCACGGGAACGGCGCGCTCTGGACGGTCCTCCCGCGCGACGGGATGGCCCGGATCCGGGCGCAGGATGTGCAGCCCGACGGGGCGTTGGGGATGAAGTTCCCCTGGTGGCGCGGGACGCCGGGCTACCTCGCGGTCGCGGGGCGCCGCCTCGACGCGCCCGCGCCGCCGCTGCGCGCGGAGATCCCCGCGGGGTACTTCGCGAGCGGCTTCCAGGCCAGCGAGCTCCTCTTCCCGACGGAGGGCTGCTGGGAGGTCACCGGGCGCGTCGGCGGCGAGGGCCGCGAGGCGAGCCTGACCTTCGTGGTCCAGGTGATCGCGCCGCGCTCCTGCTGCTGAGCCGGGCCGGCGCCCCCGAGGCGTGTCTAGCGTCAAGCTCCAGCGGCCACCGATGGCGATTAGATTTGCCCACCGAGCCGGCCGACGCGGGGGCCGTGCCTCGCTCGTGGCGTCAGCTGCCGGCGAGGGCCTCCTCCTTTCTCGTGGCCGCCGTGGCCACGGTCGCCGCGCCGTCGTCGTGCTGCTGGCGCTGCTGCGCGACGGCCGTCTGCGCGCGGAAGCTCTCGACCGGCATGAGGTCGAGGACGACCGAGTGGTGGACGACGCGGTCGATGGCCGCCATCGTCGTCAGCGGGCTCTTGAAGATGCGCACCCAGTCGCTGAAGACCAGGTTCGTGGAGATGCCGACGCTTTTGCGCTCGTAGCGCCCGGCCCGGTGTTATCCATACTGCGTAGTTCCTTCCTGGCGACGTCCAACTAGCGCACGACGAGCGGGTCCGATGGCATGTCCGGCCGGGCCGGTTGCAGGCGCCATTCCCAGCGTTGCCGCGTCGGGTGGCGGTAGGCGACGTACTCGCCGGCGCGCACGCGCGCCCAGACCTCGGCGCGGCTCCAGCCCCGCTCGCGCCCCACCTGGCGCACCGTGGGGAAGCGGCCCCAGTCGTGCCGGCCGTCCAGGCGGGCTTCATCCGTCGCGGTCAGCCGCACCCAGCGCTTGGAGGCGGCGACGCGCTGCTCGCCGGCGAGCGCGCCGAGGCCCACCCAGACGTGCACCAGCGCGCGCGAGACGCCCAGCCGCTCGGCCGCCAGCGCCACCGGCATCAGCCCGTCGCCGCGCACCGCGCGGACGGCGGTGCCGACCGGGCAGGCGGTGGGGATGGCGTGCTGCTGGCGGATCGACGCGACCCGCTGGTGGGTCCACGGCTTGCCGGTCTGCGTGGTCAGGCCCTCGGCGGTGAGCCGCTCGGCGATCCGGTGGTCGGGCAGGTGCTGCGCCAACTCGCGCAGGCGGGCGACGACGGCCGGGGCGGTCGTGCAGTGCCAGCCCACGGGCGGGCGGGTGATGGCGTGCATCGTGGTCGCCCCGCCGCTCCAGCGGATGGCGACCGCGGCGGCGCGGCCGCCGGGCGCGACGGTGACGGTGACCTCCTGGACGACCAGCCGCAGCAGCCGCTTGCGGTCCGCCGCCGTGGTCGTCGGGGCCTGCCAGACCGCCGGCAGGTCGCTGGCCAGCGCGCGGGCCGCCTCCTGCTCCGCCGCCGTCAGCGGGGCGAGGGCGCCCCGTCGCGCCGCGGCGCCCTCCCGCTCCACCTGCGCCACGGCCGCCAGCGCCTCCTCCCAGCGGGCCTCGAGGGTGCGCGCGACCAGGCGGTTCTCCGGCTCGCAGGCGTCGTACTGCCGCTGCGCCCGCGCCGCTTCGTAGCGCGCCCGCTCCAAGCGCTGCGCCCAGTGGCGGCCGACGGCCTGGCGCTCCGCCTCGTGCGCCGCCAGCGCGGCGAGCAGCGTCTCCAGCGCCGCCGGCCGCACCGCGGCCAGGAAGGCGTCGGCGACCGCCTGGTCGAGCTCGCGCTGGGGGAAGGACTGGCAGGTGGGCGCGGCGTAGGTCGCCGTCGCGCGGCGGCAGACGTAGGCGTGGTGGGCCGCGCTGTAGGTCGGCGTCAGCCGCCCCCCGCAGCGCCCGCAGACCAAGAGCCCGACCAGCAACCCCGGCCCCTCGCGCACCGCGCCCCGCCTCCGCTTGACGAAGTTGTACTGATTGTCGCACAGCCGCCGGCGGTTGGCGCGGTACCGCTCCTCGGTGACGTAGGCCGGGTAGACGCCCGGGACGACGATGGCCCACTCGTCGACCGGCACGCGGTGCAGGCTCTTCTGGGGTGGGTCGCCCGGGGCGACGACCTCGCGCCGCCGCCCGTAGACGAACAGGCCGGCGTAGACCGGGCTGTGCAGGACCATCTGGACCATCTGGTAGGTCGGCACGACCCACTGGATCCGCCCGGCGTCGGGGCCGGTCTGGAGGTACCGGGGCATCTGCAGGCCGTGCGCCTGGAGGTAGCGCTGCACCGCGCGGGCGCTGCCCAACTGCTCAAACTGCGCGAAGATGGTGGCCAGGACGCCGCGCACCGCCTCGTCCGGCTCCTGGACGACGGTGCCGTCGGGCAGGCGGCG
>DASSSV010000441.1:0-10291 GCA_035708265.1 Thermomicrobiales bacterium
CGGGCCACGGCGCCGCGCTGGCGGGCGCGGGCTACGACGCGGCGGCAACCGCGAGGGACGGCGCGGCGGTCAACTCGCGCAGGTCCTCCTCGGCGTAGGCGGCCACCTCCGGCACCGGCGACCACTCACCGAAGTGCGCCAGGAGGGACGCCAGGCGCGCGGCAGCATCCCGGCCGACCAGGCGGCCCTGGAGGACACCGCCGCTGAAGAGGTAGGCGGCGCCGGCCTCGTCGGCCACGACCAGGGCGGTATACCCCGGCCCGCGCTCGCAGCGGTAGCGGATCGTGTAGTGCGTGATCATACTCGCTCCCCGTATAGCGGCGGCAACGGATACGGCGGGACGATTCTGTCGCCCGCTCGCCGCCCGCGCCATCCGTCACTCGTCTCATACTTCGAGCATAGGCGATGTCCCTCAACATCCGCCTCAACACCGCCCGCCGCCGCGCCGGATGGGGCTCCCGTACCGGCCGAATGGGCGATTGACCGCCACGACCATCCGTTCTACAATGGCCGCGGCACAGGGGCACGGATTCTGCGTGCCGGCGCCGTGGCGGCCGGCGGCCGCGTCGCGACGGGCGGCACGCGGGGGTAGTCCCGTGGGAGAGCGCCCGGCGGCATCGCGCCGAGCGCTCGCGCGCACAGTGGCCGGGTCGGGAAAGGCGGGCAACCGCGGTGGGCAGATCGCTCGTCATCGGCCGGGTGCAGGGGATCGAGATCAAGGTCCACCCGACCTTCCTGCTGGTGATCCCGTGGGTGGCGTTCACCTGGGGCTACAGCGGCGGCTACGGGCTGGCCGGCGTCGGCTTCGGCATCATGCTGATGCTCCTCCTCTTCGCCTTCGTCGTCCTCCACGAGCTCGGCCACAGTTTCGCCGCGCTGCGCTGCGGCGTCGGCGTACGCGACATCACCCTACTGCCGATCGGCGGCGTGGCGCGGATGGAGCGCCTGCCGGCCGAGCCGGGGCGCGAGATCGCGATCGCGCTGGCCGGCCCCGCCGTCAACCTCGCCATCGCCCTCCTCTTCACCCCGCCAATCTTGCTGATCACCCACGCCGTCGGCGCGCCGACGCCCCTCAGCCTCCTCGGCGTCCTGACCGACCTGAGCCCGACCGGCTTCATCGTCTACCTCTTCTTCACCAACGTGACGCTCGTCGTCTTCAACCTCCTGCCGGCCTTCCCGATGGACGGCGGGCGCGTCCTGCGCGCGCTGCTGAGTTTCTGCACCGGTCGGCTGGCGGCGACGCGGATCGCGGTCGCGCTCGGCCAGGCGCTCGGCGGGGCGCTCGGCGTCGCCGGCCTGCTGACGCGGTCGCCCTCGCTGCTGCTGATCGGCGCCTTCGTGATCGTCGCGGCCTACTTCGAGGCGACGGCGGTGCGGGTCGAGGACACGATGCGCAAGTTGCGCGTCGGCCAGTTCATCCTCTGGGACATGGGCGGGGTCGGCGAGCACCACCCGCTGCCCTACGCGCTGCGCGGCGGGCCGCGCGACGTCGCGGTCGTCAGCGGCGACGGCCGGGTGGTCGGGATGCTCTGGCGGCACGACGTGATGCAGGCGCTCAACGGCGGCGCCAGCCGCCACCGCACGGTCGGCGAGTTGATGGATCGCGAGGCGGGCGTGGCCGACGTGGACGACACGATCTACGAGGTGCAGGAGCGGATGCTCCTCACGGGCCGGCGCGCGCTACCGGTGACGGAGAACGGCTACTACCGCGGCATCTTCACCAGCGACCGCTTCTGGCACGTCCACCAGTACATCGCCCGCCGCCCCTGGCTCGAACTGCGCGCGCGCTTCCGCCGGCTGACGAGGCGGCAGGGGGTAGGCGTTCGGCGTTAGGAGCCGCGGCGCGTTCGCCCATCCTGGCGGCCCCCCCCAGAGCATAGCCCCCTAACGCCTAACCTCTAACGCCTAACGCCTCGCCGATCGCGCGGCGGGCGATGCCGGCGAGCACCGGGTTGGTGTCACGGTAGTAGGGGAGGGCGATCAGCCCGAAGGACAGGGCCCAGCCGCGACCGCGCTCCCAGGTCGCGTCGTCCACCGGCAGCGCCGTGCGGAAGACGTCGCGGGTGTCGGCGGTGAGGAAGGTCCAGGCGGCCATCACGTCGCAGGCGGGATCGCCCACGCCCAGGCACCCGAAGTCGATCACGGCGCTGAGCCGACCCTGAGCGACCAGCAGGTTCGCGGGTTGCAGGTCGCCGTGGATCCAGACAGGCGGGCCGGGCCACGCGGGGGCGCGGAGGGCCGCTTCCCACGCCGCCGTCGCCGCGTCGACGTCGATCGTGCCGCGCAGCGCGGCGATCGCGGCGCGGGTGGAAGCGTCGCGCCGGGCCAGCGGCGCGCCGCGGAAGGCGTTGTGCCGGCCGGGCGGCGGGCCGCCATCGGGTGCAATGCCTTGCAGGGCGGCGATGAACCCCGCCAGCGCCGTCGCCGCCTGGCACGGCGCGGCGAGGCGCCCGACGGTCGCGTTCTCCCCTTCCAACCAGCGGGTGACGGACCAGCGCCAGGGATAGCCCTCGCTGGGCGCCCCCTGCGCGAGCGGCACGGGGATGGGCAGCGGGAGGTGCGGGACCAGCGCGGGGAGCCAGTGCCACTCCTTCTCCACCTGCCCGGCGGCCGACTCGATGCGGGGCAGCCGCACGACCATCTCGTCGCCGAGCCGGTAGAGCGCGTTGTCGGTCCCGGCCGAGGGGACCGGCGCGACGGGCAGGTCCGCCCACCGCGGGAGCTGCGCCGCGAGCAACCGGCGCACGAGCGCCGCGTCGGTGTCGACCTCGTCGGCGTGCATCTTCCCGGCGGGCATGAACCTCTCCTCGAATTGGCGCGAATCAGCGACGCGGCGTGGACGTAGAGCGGGCGCGGATGCCTCCCCTCGCCCGCGCGCGCCACGAAACCCGCCTGCGCGGGTTCTCCCCAGGCCGCGCAGGCGGCCTTCGTGGCGCGCACCATCTTCAGCCGCGGCTTCAGACGCCCAGATTCTCGGCCAATCTTCCCGCGACTCCGAACGCCTACTTGTCCGCGGCCGGGTGCGTGGCGGAATGCGCCGTGGCGGCCGGCCGATCGGGGGCGGGCGGCGCGGCGGCGGGGCGCTCCGGGGCCGGCTCGTCGAGCGGGCGGACCCGGCGGAACCAGACCCAGTAGAGCACGGCATTGACGGCCGCGAAGAACCCGGCCGCGAAGAAGGGTAAACCCAGCTCGTCCAGGCCGATCCAGTAGCCCGAGATGGACGGCGACACCGACGCCGGCAGCCGCATCGAGACGCCGTTCATCCCCGCCGCGCTGCCGCGCGACTCCGCCTCGACGATCCCCATCGTGTAGGACATCCGCACCGGCATCGCCATCATCTGCGTCACCCGCCGCGCGCCGTAGAGCACCGCCGCCAGCGGGTAGACCGGCGCGAAGGGCAGCGCCAGGGTCAGCGCGGCGGTGACCAGGCGCGAGCCGGTGATCAGCGCGACGTCGCCGTAGCGCATCGCCAGGCGCACCGCGACGAGGGAGGCGCCCGACGTCAGCAGCGACGAGACGGTCATGATCGGGCCGACCGCGCCGGCCGAGACGCCGTAGCGGACGTGCAGCCAGTAGGGGACGATGCCGGCGATGAAGCCCATGCCGAAGCCGTTGATCGCCCCGGCGAAGGAGATCTTGCCGATCGTCGCGCGCGTCCGCTTGCGCCGGGCGCGCGCCCCGGGGTCGTCGGCCCGCGGCCGGCGCGGCGCCTCGGTCAGCGGCCAGAGGACGACGAAACTGACGACCCCGACGAGCGCGACGCTCAGGTAGAGCGGCCGATAGGAGTCGAGCAGCGAGAGGTGGTAGGCGCCGCGCAGCCACTGGGGCACGCCGGCGAGGAGCGCGCCGACCGCGCCCCCCAGTGTGCCGACGACGGTGTTGACGCCGAAGACCCGACGCCGGGTCTCGCCGGCCGCCTTCTCGGCGATCATCGCCTGCTCGGCCGGCGCGAACGCCCCCGCGCCGCCGCCCCCGCCGCCGCGCCCCAGCCCGCCGAGCGCACTGATGACGATCAGCACCCAGGGCACGGTCGTGAGGCTGAAGAGGAGGCCGGAGATCAGCAGGAGCACGCTGTAGATCAGCAGGAAGATCCGCCGCCCAACGCGGTCGCTGAGGACGCCGGTGAGGAGGGTCAGGTCGGCGCTGGCGAGCCCGCCGAGGGTGAGGGTGACGCCGATCAGCCAGGCCGGGAAGCCGATCAGGCCGAGGTAGATGGAGAAGACGACCATAATGTAGCCCTGCGTGAAACTCCGCAGGCCCCGCACGGCAACCAGCCGGCGCAGATCGCCGGGCGGCAGCCAGCGGTTGACGAGTTCGCCGATCGTCTCCCCATTCGGGTCGGCGCGTCCGGGGGCGTGACCCCGCATCCCCAACCTCCCCTCCGCCTCGCGGCGGCGCGTGCCGGCGACGCCGCCGGCCTACGGGCGTACCACGCCGTCGGCGCCGGCCGCCGGCGCGCCCGCCTCGGCGAGCACGCGCTCGACGAGGCGCTGCAACTGCTCCCGCTCGGCGTCGTCGAGCGGGGCGAGGAGGCGGGCCAGCGCCTCCCGCCGCTCGCGCTGCCAGGAGGCGACGCGCTCCGCGCCCGCCGCGGTCAGCGCGACGCGCACCACGCGCTCGTCGCTGCGCTGGCGCTCGCGGCGCACCAGCCCGGCCCGTTCGAGGCGCTTGCAGGCGGTCGTGGCGGAACTGCCGGTGATGCCGAGCGCGGCCGCGAGCTCGCCCACCGGCAGCGCCCCCTGCCGGTGCAGCGTGGTGAGCAGCCAGTACTGCTCCGGCGTGCTCTCGGCGCGCCGCACCGGGCTCGACGCGCGCCGCAGCAGCCGCCACAGCGCCAGCAAATCCTCGACCAGCCGCTCGTCCGCCATCGCCCCCGCCCCCGGCGCAATACCTTGACTATCAATATAGTTGACTGGCGGGTATATCGCAAGGCGAGTACTGAGTGCTGAGCGATGAGCGATGAGTGACGAGAGGGTGGGATGATGGACAGGCATCGGCGGGGCCGGCGGGCCGGCGGTTGAAATCGCGCCTCAATGGCAGGCCCGCACGCGGGCACCCCGCCACCAAACCCGCCCGCGCGGGTTGCCCCCCTCCCAGTCCGCGCAGGCGGACTTCGTGGCGCGGAGCGCCATTCAGGCGCGGTTTCAACCGCCAGCCACCCCGCCCCGCCGATACCTCTCCCCCACCGGCCCCGCCCCCTACGTCCCCTCATCGCTCATCGCTCATCGCTCATCGCTCGCTACTTGACGGCACCGCGCCGGTCGGCTAGGCTAAGTGTAGAATCGACACTATCACCCGGCGGCACGGCCGGTGCGGTGTCGCCGGGCGCGCGCGACGGGAAGGAGCGGCGATGTTGCGCAGTTTCACCAGCTACCACCCGGGCCTGCTGACCGACCTCTACCACCCCGACGCCGCCTACATCAGTTGGCGCACGGGGCGCAACGGCCTGACCACCTTCGACCTCTTCGCACGGCGCGCCCCCTTCGACAGCGCCTTCATGCTCGTCGCCGGCATCGAGACGGCGCTCGAGTTCGTCCGCGAGTTCCACTACTCGGACGAAGACCTCTACTTCCTCTCGCAGATCCGCGACTACGACCCCGCCTTCCTGGCCGAACTGCGCGACTTCCGCTTCAGCGGCGAGATCCTGGCGCTGCCCGAGGGCTCGATCGCCTTCGCCAACGAGCCGATCCTGCGCGTCACCGCGCCCTTCCGCGAGGCGATCCTGCTCGAATCGGGGCTGCTGCAGGCGATCAACCTGGCAACGCTGATCGCCACCAAGGCCGCGCGCATCACCTACGCCGCGCGGGGTCGGCGCGTGGCCGAGTTCGCCCTGCGCCGCGCCCAGGACCCCTACGTCGTCGCCCGCGCCTCCTTCATCGGCGGCTGCACCAGCACCTCCTTCCTCGGCGCCGCCTTCCGCTTCCGCCTCCTCGCCACCGGCTCGATCCCGCACGCGCTGGTGCAACTCTTCGACACCGAGGAGGAAGCCTTCATGGCGGTCGCCGAGAGCTACAACCGCTACACCTTGCTCCTCGACACCTACGACGTGCGCCAGGCGATCCACACCGCCGTGGACGTCGCGCGCCGCGCGCAGCAGGAGCTCGGGCACAGCCTGGCCGCCGTGCGCCTCGACAGCGGCGACCTGGTGGCCGACAGCAAGTACGTCCGCGGCGTGCTCGACGAGGCCGGGCTGGAGGAGGTCCGCATCCTGATCAGCGGCGACATGGACGAGTTCAAGATCGCCGCCCTGCTCGACGCCAGCGCGCCGGTTGACGCCTTCGGAGTCGGCACCAGCCTCGGCGTCGGCAGCGGGTCGGTCGAACACGGCGTCGAAGGGGGCGCGCTCGGCGGCGTCTACAAGGAGGTCTGGTACGAGGAGGGGGGCATCGGCGAGCCGAAGATGAAATTCGCCGGCGAGAAGACCACCTGGCCCGGCCGCAAGGAACTCTACCGGATCGGCGCGTTCGAGCGAGACGTGATCGCCCTGGAGCACGAGCCGCCCCCGCCTGGCGGCCAGCGGCTCCTCAAGCCAGTGCTGCGCGGCGGCGCGATGATCCCCGGCAGCCTGCCGCCGGTGTCGGAGGTCTGGGAGCTGGCCCAGGCAAACCTGCGCGAGTTGCCCGACCGCTATCGCGCGCTCGTGGACCCGCCGGCCTACCCGGTCGAGTACAGCGCCACCCTGCGCGCCCTCCGCGACTCGGTCGTGCGCGAGCGCCAGCACCCCGCCGAGGAGGCCCAGCCGTCCACTCCCGCCCTGACCGGCCGGGACGAGACGGCGGACGAGGCGTAGTCGGGAGTCGGGAGTGGCGCCTTCCGCAGAGCAACCGGTCGGCGAGAGGAAGCCGGTACTGCTGACTGCCCGACTGCCCGACTGCCCGACTCGAAAGGAGGACCCCATGCCCATCGAGATCCGCGACGGCGACGCGCTGATCGTCGTCGACGTGCAGAACGACTTCTGCCCGGGCGGCGCGCTGGCCGTCGCCGAGGGCGACCGGGTGGTGGATGTGCTGAACGGGCTGATGCCCCGTTTCCCGACGGTCGTCGCGACCCAGGACTGGCACCCCGAAAACCACGTCTCGTTCGCCACGCGCGGCGGCGAGTGGCCGGTCCATTGCGTCGCCACCACGCCCGGCGCCGCGTTCCACCCGCAACTGGCGCAGGGCGATATCGACCTCGTCATCCGCAAGGCGACCGAGCCCGAGCAGGAGGCGTACTCCGGCTTCGACGGGACCGAACTGGCCGCGCGCCTGCGCGACCGTGGGGTGTCGCGCGTCTTCGTCGGCGGCCTCGCGCTCGACTATTGCGTCGACGCCACCGCCCGCGACGCCCGCGACGCCGGCTTCGACACCTACGTCATCACCGATGCCACACGCCCAGTCTTCCCCGAGAACGCCGCGGCCAAAGAGGCCGGTTGGCGCGCCGCCGGCATCAAGACGGTGGCGAGCGACGAAATCGAGGACTCAGGACTCAGGGCTCAGGACTGAGCGGGGAGGAGAGGAAGGGCGATGCGGCTTCTGGCCGGCATCACCCCGCGCAGCGACCGTCATTGAGTCCTGAGTCCTCACTGGACAAGGGAAGCCGCAAGCCGCGGTCCGCCGCGATCTTCAACGCCTGGGCCTTGCGCACCAACCCGCGCCGATAGAGATCCATCAACTCGTCGAGCCGCGCCCGGCCGGCGTCGGTCAACAGCCCCTCCCGCTGTCGGGCGAGCAGGTCGCTCAGCGCGACCTGCTGCTCGTCCGTCAGTTGCTGATCGCGGATGGCGAGGATCTGGTCGTCTGGTAGTTCCTCAAGCGGAACCTCCGTAGCGGCCCGGTCCAGCCACTCCAGCAGCACCGCCTCGACGCTGCGGTGAGTCTGCTGGGCCACGGCGCGCGCATTCCTGACCAGCGGCTCGGGTAGTTCGAGCGTGACGATCTCCCCCACTGCGCCTCCGCGCTGTGACCTACCTGCCCCGGCGCCGCCAGGCAACTCCACCCACTGAGTCCTGAGTCCTCTACTCCCCGGCGCGGCGGGCGGCGCGCTTCTCGTGGTCGCTCTCGTCGACGACGATCGTGCGGCTCTGCTCGCGCATGAACTGCTGCACGTAGTAGGGGCCGAGGCCGCCCTTGCCCGACGACCCACTCGCCTTCCAGCCAGTGAAGGACTGGCAGCCGGGCCAGGCGCCGGTCGTCGCGCCGCCGGCGCGGGTGGCGTAGACGACGCCGGCCTCGATGTTGTCGAAAAAGGTCTCGATCTCCCCCTCGTCCTCGGTGAAGATGCCGGCGCAGAGGCCGTACTCGGTGTCGTTCGCCTCGGCGAGCGCCTGGTCGAGCGAGTCCACCTGCCCGACGACCAGCAAGGGCACGAAGAGCTCTTCCTTGAAGAAGGGGTGGTCGAGCGGCAGGCCGTCGACGATCGTCGGCTCGACGAAGTAGCCTTTGGCGTACTCGCCGCCCGTGAGCACCTCGCCGCCGGTGCGGACGGTGCCGTCGCGGCGCGCGCGCTCGGCCGCCTGCGCGAAGGTCTCCCGCGCCCGCTCGTTGATCACCGGGCCGACGAAGACCTCCTTCTTGGTCGGGTCGCCGACGTTGAGCCGGTCCGTGCGCACGACCAGTTTCGTGATGAAATCGTCGTAGACCGGGCGCTCGACGTAGACGCGCGAGCAGGCGCTGCACTTTTGGCCGCCGAAGCCGAAAGCCGAGCGGACGACGCCCTCGACCGCCTTGTCGAGATCCGCGCGCGCGGTCACGATGGCGGGGTTCTTGCCGCCCATCTCGGTGATGCAGGGGCGGACGTAGGGGCCCTGGGCCAGTTCGCGGAAGAGTTTCAGGCCGACATCCTTCGAGCCGGTGAAGATGATCCCGTCGATGCGCGGGTCCTCCGCCAGCGCGTCGCCGACCTCGCGGCCGGAGCCGGTGACGAAGTTGAGCGCGCCGCGCGGCAGCCCGGCGTCGGCGAAGCAGCGGTAGACCTGGAGGCCCGAGTAGGGCGTGTCGCTGGCCGGCTTGAAGACGGCGGTGTTGCCCGCGGTCAGGACGCCAGCGGTCATGCCGGTCGCCAGCGCGACCGGGAAGTTGAACGGCGCGATCACCGCCCAGACGCCGAAGGGGCGCATGACGTCGCGGTTGTGCTCGCGCGGGTCCTGCGTGCCCATCGGGCGCTCGAAGCCGCGCGCCTCCTCCAGTTGCGTGCAGTAGGTGTCGATCAGGTCGGCCGCCTCCTCGACCTCGCCGAGCGCCTCGGCGCGGGTCTTGCCGGCCTCCAACGCCAGCAGCGCGCCGATCTCGTACTTCCGGTCGCGGAAGTTGTTGGCCGCACGGCGCAGGATGGCGACGCGCTCCTGGTAGGGCGTGCGGCTCCAGCCGGGGAAGGCCGCCTCCGCCGCCGCGATGGCGTCCGAGACGTCCTGCTTCGTCCCGAGCGGGAAGCGGGCCAGCAGCGTGTCGGTGTCGATCGGGCTGCGGTCCTCGAACTCGCGGTCCGCGCGGCGCTCCTCGCCGCCGACGTACATCGGCTGGCTCCGGCCCAGCCCGGCCTTGACCCGCGGCAGCGCCTCCTCGAAGGCGCGGTCGATCGCCTCCAGCACGGCGGGGTCGGTCGTCGCGTAGGTGACCTTCTGCGTGGCGGACATCGCGGGCTTCCTCCTCCTTGCGCCGGTCCGCCGCGCGGCCGACCGGTCGCCGGGCGCGGCGCTATCCCCATTGTACTACCCGCGCCGCGCCGCCTCTCCCATGTCCGTACGGCAAACAGATGTGTACGTATAGATCGGATGGGGGATATACAAGAACGCCACCTTCCGTAAAGTAGATGGCACGGGCGCCGACGCGCGGCCTCCCGGCTGCGACGGGGTAGGGAGCGGCGCCCGGGGAGGACAATCGAATGACTCGCCGCCGCCACGGGTGGGGCCAGCCGCGCCACCCGCTCGCGGCTCTCGGCGTCGTCTGCCTGCTGTTCGGGCTGCTGCTCGGGCCCGCGGGGAGCGCGGCGGCCGGGGGCAATACCGGCCGCGTCTCCGGGACCGGGGGGCTCGGCGTCTGGCTGAAAGCGCAACCGGACCTCGCCGCCGCGCGGGTGGTCGCGCTGCCGGAGGGCACGCCGCTGACGCTGCTGGCCGGCCCGCAGATCGCCGGCCAGGGCCGCTTCTGGGCGCAGGTGAGCGCGCTCGGCACGACCGGCTGGATGGTCGGCGACTTCCTCGTCATGGAGAGCGCCGCCGCGCCGCCTCCGCCGCCCGCCCCCGAGCCACTGTCCGCGCCGGCCGGCCTCGCGCCCGGCGCCGCCGCCACCGTGACCGGCACGGCCCCGGCCG
>DASSSV010000442.1:0-2009 GCA_035708265.1 Thermomicrobiales bacterium
CCGGTCCGCCCCTACAGAAGGTCGTCCATCCCGCCCCTCGCCCTCCCCGGATTCTCATGCGTCCGGTTCTCCTCGCTCTTGCCCGCTGTCCTTCCGGACAGGCCCGGCGCTGTCCCAAACGGCGCCGTGAACTGTCCCCTCGCCTGATGTTGCGCGAGGAGCCGCGAAGCCAGACTCGACACATGAAGCCGCGCGTGGTGCGCGGGCAAAACGAGGCCGGGCGCGGGGCGCCGGCACGCGCTCCCCCGGCCGGGAGGCATCGAGATGAACGAACGGGAACCCGTCGTGCTGATCACCGGAGCGTCGCGCGGGCTGGGGCTGGAGATCGCGCGGCTCTTCGCCCGCCGGGGCGCGGCACTGGTGCTCACGGCACGCGGCGACGCCGATTTGCAGGCCGTCGCGCGTGAACTGGAACAGTGGTCGGAGGTCGTCGCCATTGCCGGCGACGTGGCCGACCCCGCGCACATCGAGCGGCTCGTCGGCGCGGGCGAGGCGCGCTTCGGGTGGATCGACGCGCTGCTCAACAACGCCTCGACCATTGGCGCCAGTCCGATGCCTTCGCTGGAGGGCTATCCGCTCGATCTGCTGGCGGAGGTCTTCCGCGTCAACGTGTCCGCGCCGCTCGCCCTCGCCCAGCGCGTGCTGCCCGGCATGCGGGCGCGGGGCAGCGGCGTGATCGTCAACGTCACCTCCGACGCGGCGAAGGAGGGCTACCCCGGTTGGGGCGGTTACGGGGCGAGCAAGGCGGCGCTGGAGCAGCTCTCCCGCGTGCTCGCCGCCGAGCTGGACGGCTCGGGCGTGCGGGTCTACGCGGTCGATCCGGGCGACATGAACACGCGGATGCACCGCGAGGCGGAGCCAGGGGTCGATCTCTCCGATCTGCCGGGGCCGGAGGTCGCCGCGCCGGCCTTCGTCCACCTGATCCGGCACGAGACGACGCCGTTCGGCCGCTTCGAGGCGCAGAAGCTGCTGACGGTGGCGGCCTGGGAGGCGCGAGCATGAGCGCCGTCATCGAAGACCGGCTCGATTTCGTCCTCCCCGCCGAGCTGGAGGCGAGCGAGCCGCCCGAGGCGCGCGGCCTGCGGCGCGACCAGGTGCGGTTGCTCGTCACGACCCGCCACGACGAGGGGGTGATCGACGCCCGTTTCGTCGATCTGCCCGACGTCCTGCGACCAGGCGACGTGGTCGTCGCCAACGACTCCGGGACGTTGCCGGCCGCGCTCCGCGCCCGGCGGACCGACGGCGGCCAGCTCGCGCTCCACCTCTCGACCCACCTGCCGAACGGGCTCTGGGTCGTCGAGCCGCGCGAGACCGCGCCGGAGATCGGCGAGACGCTGGCGCTCGACGGCGGAGGGCGAGCCATCCTCTTCATGCCCTATCAGGAATCGCATCGCCTCTGGGTCGCCTGGCTCGACCTGCCGGAGCCATTGCTGGACTACCTCCACCGCTGGGGGCGACCGATCGCCTACTCCTACGTCAAGGGATCGTGGCCGATCGCGCTCTACCAGACCGTCTACGCCCGCGAGCCGGGCTCGGCGGAGATGCCCTCGGCCGGCCGCGCCTTCACCCCCGAAATCCTGCAGCGACTATCGCGGCGGGGGATCGGCTTCGCGACGCTGACCCTGCACACGGGTGTTGCCAGCCTGGAGGATCATGAGCCACCCTACGCCGAGCCGTACACGGTGCCAGCCGCGACGGTGAGGGCGATCGAGAACGCACGCGCAAACGGCGGCCGCGTGATCGCGGTCGGCACGACGGTCGTGCGGGCGCTGGAGAGCGCGGCGGACGCGACCGGCGCGCTGGCGCCGGCGAACGGCTGGACGGAGCTGGTCATCACGCCGGAGCGCGGCGTGCGCGTCGTCGATGGCCTGCTGACCGGCTTCCACGAGCCGAAGGCTTCGCACCTGGCGATGCTGGAGGCGATCGCCGGCCGGTCCCACCTGGAGCGGGCCTATGAGGCCGCCCTGGCTGGCCGCTATCTCTGGCACGAATTCGGGGATCTGCACCTG
>DASSSV010000443.1:0-10250 GCA_035708265.1 Thermomicrobiales bacterium
CCAGGATTGGGGGGACAGGGGGGCCGCGCTACGGCGCGGTGCGGATGACGTAGTTGACTGTCGCACCGGGGTGGACGGTCGCGCCGGGCGGCGGGTCCTGGTAGACGACGACGTTGGCGGGCCGGCCGGGGCCGGGGGCGACGTCGACGCGCCCCGGCGTCAGCCCGGCCTGGAGCAGCCGGTGGTAGGCGTTCCCGAGCGTCAGTCCGCGCAGGTCCGGCACGGCGACCGTCGCGGCCGCGGCGTCGGTATCGGCCGTCGCGGTGCTGTGCGCGCCCGCGAGCGCCCGCCCGCCGAGGACGAGCAGCGCCACCAGGAGGAGCGCCGCGAGGGCGGCGAGCGCCGGCGCGCGGCGGGGCGGCGGCGGGAGCGGACGGCGACGTCGCGGAGGGGTGGCCGGGGCGGGCGGAGGCGACGATAGCGGGACGGTCCGCTGCTGCGGCGGGGCGGCGGGGCGCGTCGCCGCGGCCGCGGCGGTCGGGGCCGCCGCGGCGGCGCTGGCCAGCCCGAGCGCGTCCCGGAACGCGACGATGGTCGGGAAGCGCCGGCCGGGGTCGGGGGCCAGTGCCCGGCGCACCAGCGCGGTGACCGCGGGCGGCGCGCCGGGCGGCGTGGGCGGCGGGCCGGCGGCGATCTGGGCGAGCACCTCGGCCGGCGTGCGCCCCCGGTAGGGCGGGCGCGCGGTCAGCGCGAAGAAGAGCAGCGCGCCGAGCGCGTAGATGTCCACGGCCGGGCTCACCGGCGCGCCGCGCAGCCGCTCCGGCGCGACGTAGGGAAGCGAGCCGTAGACGACCGGCCCGGCCGGGCTGGCCGCCGCGCTGGCGACGCCGAAATCGGTCAGGGTGGCGTGGCCGTTCCGGTCCACCAGCACGTTCTGCGGCTTGAGGTCGCAATGGACGATGCCGCGCTCGTGCGCGCAGGCGAGCGCGTCGGCCACCTGCGCGACGACGGCGAGCGCCCGCTCGGGCGGCAGCGGCGCCAACTCGCTCACCGGCCGGCCGCGCAGCAGTTCCATGACCAGGAAGTGGCGGCCGTCGGGCGTCGCGCCGCTGTCGTAGACGCGGACGATGTTGGGGTGGGCCAGCGAGGCGGTCAGCCGGTCCTCGCGCCAGTCGGGGCTCGCGTCGCGCGGACCGGGCCGGTCGAGGATCTTCACCGCGACGTCGCGGTCGAGGCGCACGTCATGGGCGCGGTAGACGTGCGCCATGCCGCCCTCGCCGAGCAGGTCGCCCACGGTGTAGCGCCCCGCCAGCACCGCGCCAGTCGCGCCGCCGCCCAGCACCGGAAAATCCCCGCGCCCCTCAGTGGCCGTTTCCATGGTCCTTCTTGTCCTTCCGGCCGCCGTGGTCGTGGCCGTGGTCGTCGCCGCCCTTGCCGGGCTGCGCGGGCGGCTGGTCTGCCGGGGCGGCGGGCGCTCTGGCCGGCGCGGGCGCGGACGTCGCCGTCGGCGCGGGCGTCGGTGGGCGCGGTGTCGCGGCCGGTCTGGGTGTCGGCGCGGTCGTGGCCGTCGCCGCTCGCAGGGGAGTCGGCGTTGGCGTAGGAGTCACGGTCGGCGTGGACGTCGCGGCGTGCTGCGGCGCGACGCTGGCCGCCAGGATCTCGCCGCCCGGCAGCGCGTAGCCGCGCACCGTCACCCGGTCGCCGGCCGCCACACCCGCCGCGCCCGGCGTCCCGGGCGGCACCAGCGCCGTCCTCCCACTGACACGCCAGCGCGCCGCCCGCGCGTCGAGCACCTCGACCGCACCGCTGGCCTCGGCGGCCGGCAGGCGCGAGGCGAGCGCGGCCGGGTCCACCGGCCCCACCACGATCCGCGCCGCCTCCAGGACGCCGCCGGCGCCGCGTCGCCCCTCGGCGTGGATCGCCGCCCCGAGGTCGGGATGGCCCCCGGTGATCGTCGCGGCGCCGATCGCCACCGGCGTAGCGTCCACCAGCCAGACGTCGGTGTCGCCCGCGACGAGGTGACCATCGAGCGTCCACCCCGCCGCGCCGGCCCGCTCGCCGCAGGACGAGAGCGCCAGGGCCAGCGGCAGCAGCGCTATGAGTGCCAGCGCGCGCAACCCCCGCGCCAGCCCCGCGCCCGCCGCCTCCGCGATCCTGTTGCTCTCGTTCGCCATTGTCCCCCACCTCGCCAGTCCAGAAGCGCTCGTGCAAGTATCGTGCCAGTCGGGCCGGCGGCCGGCGGCCCTCGCCCCCCTCGCCCAGGATTGGGAGAGAGGGCCGGGGGCGAGGGCCACCGCCCGCGCGAACGAACGCCCTTCCCTCTTGACGCAGCGAACAGATGTCCATATGCTAGGGTCTGGCGTGGGGGCGGCGACTGGCGCGAGGAGAGGCCGATGCGCGAGCGGGGCAACGTGGACGCGGACGCCGAGCGCGCCGCCGCGGCGGCGCGGCCGGAGCAGCGGGCGCTCTTCGAGCTCGGCGGCAAGGGGCAGGTGCTCCCGCCGTCGCCGCTGATGCCCCCGCTCGGCCCGGAGTCGTCGCTCGACGTGGCGCGCTACTGGTACCGCCGCCACCTGGAGCAGCACGGCCACTCGCGCAACACAGTCGAGTCCTACTCCTACGACCTGGCGCTCTTCGAGATGCAGATCGGCCCGAAGTCGATCGCCGCGATCGGCCGGCGCGACGTGGCGACCTTCCTCGGCGAGAGCAAGACCCGCTCGACGCGCAAGCGCCGCCTGACCTCGCTCAGCGGCTTCTTCAAGTTCCTCGTCGGCACGGCCAAGGTGCTGCGCGCCGACCCGAGCGAGAACTTCTACCCCGAGCACATCCCGCTCAAGACGCCGCAGCCCCTCTCGGCCGATGAGCAGGTCCGCCTGCTGGCCGCGGCCGCCGAGGACAGCCCGCGCACCCACGCGGCGGCCTGGCTGATGCTGCGCCTCGGCATCTCGCGCGGCGAACTGGTCGCGCTCCGGCTCAACCACGTCGACCTCGCCGACCCCCGCCGCCCGGTCGTCTACATCTACTACGATCACCCGCGCTGGGCCGGCAAGGAGCGCCACCTGGCCGCCGACGAGACCTTCGCCGCGATCTACAGCCGCTTCCTCGACGAGTACCAGCCCGCCGACCTCCTCTTCCCGATCCTGCCCCAGTCGGTCAACAAGATGATCGAGCGCGTCGCGGACGCGGCCAGCATCGCGCGCAAGGTGACGCCGCAGCTCCTGCGCGACACTTACGCGGTGGACCGCGCGCGCGAGGGCGCCGACGAGGACCGCCTGCTGGCTCTCCTCGGCCTCGCCGACGACCCGCGCAACCGCGCCAGCGTCGGCCGCTACCTCAAACTCGGCGCACCCCCGCTGTGAAGTACGAAGTACGAATGACGAATGGCCGGTGATGGGGGCGGCGCGGGGCTGATCGTGTGCGCGACGGGGTGCGGGGACGCGGCGGCGAGGTGGTCGGCTTCGCGCACGGCGGGCCGGCGGCGGGCGACGAGCCGGATTTCCAGGGCGAACTCTACAGCCTCTATCTGCTGCCGGCCGCGCGGCGGCGCGGGGCGGGGCGCGAACTCTTGACCGCCGTGCTGGCCCACCTCGCCGCGGACGGCAGTTCGCTCCTCGCCCGGGTGCTGGCCTAGAACCAGCCCGCGCGCCGGTTCTACGCGGCGCTGGGCGGCGCGGGCGCGCGCTCGCGGACGATCGAGATCGGCGGGGCGACGCTCGCCGGGGTCGCCCACGGCTGGCCGGACACGCGGGCGGTCCCGGGTCGCGCCGGCGGCGCGGCGGGCGGCTGAGGCCCCGGCGGAGGGAGCCATTTTGGTAGGCACGGCACCAAGACAGGACGAAAGTACCGCCTCGCGACGCTTCTGGAGGACGTCGCCACACTCTACAATAGACCACAGCAGGACACCCTGCGCCCGGCGCCATGCGCCGGGTCGGACGGCGGGCCGCGGGCGCTCCCGTACCCGCCGCGATGTCGACAGGCCGAGAAGGTTTCGCATTCCGTGACGACTGTCCTCTCCGCGCCACAGACCGCCGCGCCCGCCGCGGGCGCGCCGCACTCGTCGCCCGACGACGAGGTGCGCCTGCTGAGCTCCGAGAACGAGGAGCTGCGCGCCCTCCTGGCCTTGCAGGGCGACCTCGGCCGGGACGCGACGCCGCACGAGATCCTGCAGGAGGTCGTCGGGCAGATCCGCGCCGCGCTCGGCTGCGATCGCTGCTACGCGCTCCTCTGGGACGGTGCGCGCCAGCGCTTCACCCCCGCCGCGGTCGCCGGCCTCGACGACCGCGCCGTCGCGGCGCTCAAGCAGCTCGAACTGAGCCGGGGCGAGATCCCCGCCCTCGACCGCGCGCTCCGCCGCGCGGCCGCGCGCGAGCCGGGCGACACCGCGCAGTTGGTCGCGGTCGAGGACGCCGCGGCCGGCCCGCTCTTCCCGCCCGGCGTGGCGGACGCGCTCGGCCTGGGCGCGCTGCTGGTGCTGCCGATCCGGGGGCTCGGTCGCGAGCCCCTCGGCGTGATGCTCTTCGATTTCGACCACGCGCCGGGCGCGCCCTCGCCGCTCACGCCGGCGCGGCGCCGCCTGGCCGGCGCGGTGGTCGGCCAGTTGACGCTCCTCCTCGAGAACGCCACCCTCTACGCGCAGTTGCGCCGCCGCACCCGGCGCCTGGAGGACCTCACGGAGATCGGCATCGGCCTGGCCGCCCACGCCAGCAGCGAGCCCGCCGCCGTCTTCACCCACCTCTACCCCTACGTGGCCGAGGTGGTCGACGGCGGCCAGCCGGTGCTGGCCCTGCTCGACGAGCGGCGCACGACCGCGACGATCTGGGGCGCCCGGCCCGACCAGCCCTTCGCGCCCAGTGTGGGAGTCCCGCTCGGCGACGATTTGCTGTCCGCGACGCTGCGCGGCGGGCGGCAGGCGATGCGCGCGACGCCCGAGGCGATCGGCCCGGCCGGCGCGCTCCCGCCCGGCCTGGAGGGTGCGACGGCGCGCCCCGGCGCGGCGATCTGCCTGCCGCTGCGCCTGCGCCGCCGCACCTTCGGCGCGCTGGCCGTGCTCGGCCCGCGTCCCGGCGCCTTCACCGCCGAGCAGACCGAATACCTGACGACCATCGCCGCGCAGGCGGCGGTGACGCTGGAGCACGGCCGGCTCTACGGCGTCCTCCAGGCGAAGGGCGAGGTCCGTCGCCGCCTGCTCGACAAGACCCTGCAAGCGCAGGAATCGGAGCGCAAGCACCTGGTCGACGGCCTGCTCGACGGCGCGTTGCAGGAACTGGCGTCCTGCACCTACCGGCTCGACCTGTGCAGCCGCCTGCTGGAGCTCGGCAAGCACGACCGCTGCCACGAGGAACTGGGCCTGGCGCGCGCGCAGCTCGCCGACCGCATCAGGGAATTGCGCGAGGTCGCCGTCGGCCTGCGCCCCTCGGCGCTCGACAACCTCGGCCTGCAATCGGTCCTGCGCGACGAACTCGCCGCCTTCGGCGCCAGGCATGGGCTGACGACCGAGTTCCACGCGACCTTCAAGGACCGGCTGGCCGGCCCGGTCGAGACGCGGGCCTACCGCATCGCCCAGGAACTGCTCGCGAACGTGCGGCGCCACGCCGCCGCCACGACCGTCGCGGTGGAACTGCACACGCGCGGCGACACCGTCATCCTCAGCGTCGCCGACGACGGTCGCGGCTTCGACACCGGCCTGACGCTGGCGGAGAGCCGCGGCATGGGCCTCCACGCGATCCGCGAGCAGGCCGAACTGCTCGGCGGCGCCGTGCGCGTGCAGAGCCGGCCGGGCCTCGGCACGCGCGTCGACGTGATCTTGCCCCGGCACGCGCCGGGGAATGGGGAGGGGGGAGCGTGACCGACGAGGCGCACGGGGGGCGCGACGTCAGCCCGCCGCGGCACTATTTCCTGCCGGAGGCGGAGCCGCCGGCCGGGCCGTACTCCGCCGGGCCGACGGCCGACCAGATCGCCGCGGCGACCGGCGAGGGCGAGGTCTTCCGGCTCGGCGTGGCCGCGCTCGTCCCGCTGTCCCGGCCGCAGGGCTGCCTGGCCTACGACCGCGACGACCTGGGCCAGCTCCGGCTGGTCCAGCGCTGGATCGCGCCGGAGGGCCCCCTGCCCACCGCCAGCCCGCTGGCGATCGCCGACCAGGTCCAGGGCTGGTGGATGGCGCGCCTCCAGGCCGCGGGCGGCAGCGGGCCGCTGCCGGGCTGCCGGCCGGCGCCGCTCGGCGGCCAGCCGGGCACCTTCGTCGTCCCGCTGCTGGCCGGTGAGCTGCTGCACGGCATGGTCGTGTTGCAGGACTGCGCCGGCGGCACGCTCGACCCGGACGCCGAGCGGGAGGTCGTCGCGATCGCCACGGCGATGAGCCTGGCCCTCTACGCCTTCGTGCTGAAGGGCCGGCTGGCCGAGGCGGTGCTGCCCGAGCAGGTCGCCGAGGCGATCACCCAGGAGCGCCGGCGCATCGCGCGCGACATCCACGACGGCGTGGCGCAGAGCCTGGCCTACCTGCTGCTCAAGGCGGAACTCCTGGACCGGCTGATCGAGCGCGACCCGGCCGGCGCGCGCGAGCAGGCCAGCCTGCTGCGGACCTCCCTTCAGCAGGCGGTGACCGAACTCCGGCGCTGCATCGGCGACTTGCGCCGCCCCTCCACCGGCCAGATCGCGGGGATCACCGGGCAGTTGCGCTCGCTCGTCAGCAGCCTCGGCGAATTGCCGAACTTGGAACTGGCGATGCAGCAGGTCAGCGGCGTGCGGCTGGCGCCCGAGGTCGAGCGCACGGTGATCGGCATCGTCCGCGAGTCGCTGCACAACATCCGCAAGCACGCCGCCGCGAACAGCGTGCGGGTGGAGGTGCAGCAGGAGGGCGAGCACCTGCGCGTGCTGGTGCAGGACGACGGCAAGGGCTTCCAGCCGGGCCAGGGGCCGGACGACCCGGACCTCCATTTCGGGGTGAAGCAGATGCGCGAACTGGCGCAGGAACTCGGCGGCGACGTCACGATCACCTCCGCGCCGGGGGCGGGTGCGCGGGTGGAAGCGTCGATCCCGCTCACGCCGGGTCGCGCGGACCCACGGTAATGACGGCGGCTTATCAGGTCAGTTGCGATGTATGACAACGGCAAGCACGAACCATGGGCGAACGACGTCGCCGGGCTCGCCGGCGACGGAAAGAGGGGAATGATGAGCATGACACGGATGTTTGGCGCACCAGTTTCGCCGGCCGCCGGCGCGGCGCGGCGCCCGGACGCGGCGCCGGGGCAAAAGCGGAAGATCGGCGTCCTCCTCGTGGACGACCACGCGCTCTTCCGCCAGGGGCTGCGGCAACTGCTGGAGCTCGAGGACGACATCGAGGTGATCGGCGACGCCTCCAACGGGGCGGAGGCGCTGGCGATGGTCCGCCAGCTCCAGCCCGATGTCGTACTGATGGACATCAACATGCCCGACGTCGACGGCATCACCGCCACGCGCAACATCCTGGCCGACCGGCCGGAGACGAGCGTGGTGATCCTGACGATGTACCGCGAGGACGACTACGCCTTCCAGGCGGTGCGCGCGGGGGCGCGGGGCTACCTCTTGAAGAACGCCGGCTCGCAGGACGTCGTCCGCGCCGTGCGCGTGACCAGCCAGGGCGCCTCGATGATCGACCCGACGCTGGTGCCGAGCCTGCTGCGCGAGTTCCACCGCCTGGTCAACAACCCGTCCGCGCCGAAGGTGGAGCGACTCAACGAGCGCGAGATGACCCTGCTGCGGATGCTGGTGGACGGCAAGAGCAACAAGGAGATCGCGGCCGAGCTCGACCTGGCCGAGAGCACGGTCAAGAACAACCTCTCGCTCCTCTTCCAGAAGCTCGGCGCGCGCGACCGCACCCAGGCCGCCGTCTACGCGCTGGCGCGCGGCCTGCTGCCCAAGCCGGAGTAGGCGTTAGGCGTTAGAGGCGAGACGATAGACGATAGACGATAGGGGACGCAGAAAGGGCTGGCGGCGCGGGGTTCGTCCCCGCGCCGCCGGCCCGCGTTCTTACCGTTTACTCGTCACTCGTCACTCGGCCGCGGTTCGTCCGGCGCGGCCTCGGCCGGCTCGTCGCTCGTCGGCCGCGACTCGTCGCCGGGGATGAGCGCGCCGGCGGGGCTGTAGACGCGGTAGGGGCGGTCGCCGTCGTCGGCGGCGGGGGCGGCGGCTTTGCCATTGGCGCGGTTGGCGCGCGTGACCGCCTCGCCGAGCGCCGGGACGTGCTGCATCAGGTCGCCCAGCTTCATCCCGGTCAGCCCCTCGAAGAGCGCTGGCGCCTGGGCGATCATCCGCGCGATGTCGCCGATCACCTGGTTGGTCCCGATGCCGTCGCCGCCGGTCGAGACGACGGTGATCTTGTCCACCTTCGACAGCGGCTCGCTCATCGCGCGGGCCAGTTCGGGCATGCTGCCGAGCAGGCGGTCGAGGATGGCGGCCTGGTTGTAGTTGGCGTAGGCGTCGGCCTTGACCTGCATCGCCTCGGCCTCGGACTCGCCCTTGGCGCGGATGATCTCGGCCTCGGCGGAGCCGCGCAGGCGGATCACGTCGGCGTCGGCCTGGCCCTTGGCCTTGTTGATCTCGGCCTCGGCGAAGCCGCGCGACTTCTCGGCCTCGGCGCGTCCCTGCGCCTCCAGCGCCAGGCGCTGCCGCTCGGCCGCGGCCAGCGTCTCGATGCGCTGCCGGTCCATCTCGGCCGGCTTGAGCACCGTCGCGATCAGTTCCTTCTCGCGGCGGGCGATCTCGGCCTCCTGGACCTTGACCTGCTCGTCCTTCTCGACGCGCTGCACGCGGACCTGCTCGGCGATCACCTGCTGCTGCATGATGTTCGCCTGGATGTCGTACGCCTTGTCGGTCTGCGCCTGCTGCGACTTGACCGTCGCGTCGTACTGCGCCTTCTTGAGATTGAGGTCGCGCACCGCCTCGGCCTGCTTCGTCTCCGAGGCGGTCTGCGCGATCACGCGCTCCTGGTCGGCCGCCGCCTGCGCGATCGCCGCCTCGCGCATCGCCTGGGCCCGCTTGATCGCCGTGTCGCGCTCGGCCTCGGCCGCGGCGATGTCGGCCTCGCGCTTGATCCGCGCGATGTCCGGCTTGCCCATGTTGCCGATGTACTCGTTCTTGTCGCGCACCTCGCGGATGGTGAAGGAGACGACCTCCAGCCCCATCTTGTCCATGTCGCTGGCGACGTTGGAGCGGACGCGGTCGGCGACCATCTCCGGCTCCTTGACCAGCGACTCGACGGTGAGCTGCCCGACGATGCCGCGCAGGTGGCCCTCCATCACCAGCCGGATCAGCGCCTCGCGCGCCTGCGGCGGCTTGGAGAGGAACTGCTCAGAGGCGGTGCGGATGCTCGCCGGGTCGCTCTTGATCTTGATCTGCGCGACCGCCTCGACGTTCACCGCGACGCCCTGGTTGGTGTAGAGATCCTGCTGCGGCGCGACGTCGAAACTCATCAACTCCAGTGAGAGTTCGCGCGCGTTCTGCACCAGCGGCAGGATGATCGCCCCGCCGCCCTGGACGATGTGCGTGCCGCCGAACCCGTAGACGATCAGCGCCTGGTTCGGCCCCACCTTGCGGAACATGCTGGCGAACGTCGCGAGGATCACCAGCACGACGACCACGGCCAGCACCGCGATGACGATCGGACCCATCTTTCCCTCCGTAGGACTCAGGACTCAGGACTCAGGACTCAGTAGGTGTTGCCCTACGTCCTTGACGATAGATGGCGCATCGGCGGCTCAGTGCCGCTCGGGGGGCGGCTTGGCCAGCGGCTCGATCGGGTCGCCGATGAATGGCCCTTCCACGCGGGCCGTTGTCCACGGCTCGACGAAGGCCAGGCCGTGCTCGTAGCGGCGGATGATGACCTCCTGGCCGAGCACGAGCGGCTGGCCGTCGACGCTGCGCGCGCCGTCGACCATGCGCTTGCCGTCGAGCGTGTAGACGATCTCGCCGGTGCCGCCGCCCGCGCGGATCGGCGACGAGACGCGCGCCAGCGTGCCGGCGACGGCGTAGTTCAGCGGGTCCAGTTCGGTCTGCCCGCGCCAGAGCACCTTCGCCAGGAAGAGGTACACGAGCGCCGCGCCCGCGAGCCCCAGCGCCAGCGCCGCCAGCAGGCTGAGCGCGGCGGGCGAGCCGTAGTAGCGCCGCAGGATGTACCCGGCCGCGCCGAACCAGGTGATGAACATCATCACCGTGCTGATGTTGAGCGGCGACGGCGGCGCGGGCGTCGCGGCGTGCGCCGCCTCGCCGGGCGCGCCCTGCGGCCCGTGGGCCGACTGGGCGGCGTGCCCGGTCTGCGCGCCGTGCCCGGCGTGCGC
>DASSSV010000444.1:0-2075 GCA_035708265.1 Thermomicrobiales bacterium
GCGGGGGCGCCGCCGAGCGCCGCCTTCACGCCGTTCGCGATGTGGTTCACGTACAGCGTCATGCCGTTCACGAAGCCGATGGCACCCTCGGCGTCGCGGGTCGCGCGCCCGGCGACGGGGCTGAACAGCACCAGCTTCACGACATCCTCAGGCAGCTCGCGCAGCAGCTGCCCCCACGAGACGAACAGGGGGTCGGTGGCGCGCCGGTCGGCGAAGCGGGGCAGGATGCCGAGGCCACGCTGGTACGACTCGATCAGGTCGGTGGCCTGCAGGTAGCGGGGGTACAGCGCGTTCGCACGCTCCCAGCCGGACAGGTCCCGCGCGGCCAGGCCGAGCTGGCGCATCACCGTCTTATGCACGGCGATCATGGCGTCGTCGGCGTACGAGTCGACCGGGTTGCCCTTCGCGAACATCCGGCCCAGCTCCTGAGTGGCCTCGAAGACCGCCTTGCCGGTGGCGGAGCCCGAGTTGGGCGCGATCTTCGCCGCGTCGAAGCCGAACGCGCTGCGGATCGCAGTGTCCGCCTCGGCGGCGTACCCGGCCCGCACGGCGCTGAAGTCGATCTGGTCGGCGGCCTCGTCGACCGGGCGGGAGATCGAGTGCGCCTCCAGCACCTCGTCGTGGGTGGGGATCGAGGCCTTCGCCTTCTCCCAGTTCGCGCGGCCGCGGGTCGACAGGATCGACTGCAGCGTGTCCGGCGCCTTCGCTTCAGAGCGGATGCCGAGCGCGCGCAGCATCTGGCGCATCTGGGGGGCATCCACCCGCCCCTCGACGGCGGCGTCGAGCGCCTCATCGAACGAGCCGAACCGGATGGCGCGCCGGAACCCGAGGGTGCGGCTGAGGATGCGGCGCTGCTGGCCGGGGGTGGCGGCCGCCAGTTCGTCGGCGAGCGCGGCCACGTCGACCGGCGCCTGACCGGCGGCGGCCCGCTCGGGGAACGCCGCGTCGATGGCGGCACCCAGCCGGGGCGCGGTCAGCGGGACCGCCTCGGCCGCCTCGAACACGCGCTCCAGGTCGGCGAGCGCGGGCGTGCGGGCCGCCAGGTCGGTGCCGCGCTGCGCCGTCTCGCGCACCGCGGCGCGCACCAGGTCGCGTACCTTCCGGGGGCCGGACGCCGTGCGCACCTCGGTGTCGAGCAGCGCCTTCACCTCGGGGTCGGCGGAGATGCGCGCGATGTCGCCGCGCAGGCGCGCCGGGTCACCGGCGGCCACCACCTCGTCGATGGCGGCGCGCACCGACTCGCTGACCAGGCCGCCGCCACCGGCGGGCTCCGTCGCGGCCGCCAGGATACGCCCGGCAGGCACGCTGACGCGCGCCCCCTCGGCGCTGAGCTTCGGCAGCAGCTGCTCGGTGCGGGCCACCGCGGGGTCGATGATCGGGGCGGGCACCGCCTGCGCGGGCGGCTCCACGAAGCGCTCCGGCACCGGCGCGCTCTCCGGCGTCGCCCGCACCCCCGCCAGGGCGGCGTCGATGTCGGCGCGCGCGGCCGCCTGCTCGGCGGCCAGGCCTTCGTTGGCGACGCGGGCGCGGTCGGCCGCGTTCTGGGCGCGGCGATCCGCTTTGTTCAGCGAGCGGTCGACGCGCTCGGTGAACATCTCGGCGCGGCGGGCCGCCATGTCCTCGGCGGCACCCTTCACGCCGCCTGCGACCCGGCGGGCGAACGCCCCGGCCCCGGTCGACCCCAGCCGGGCAGCCTCCTCGGTGGCCTCCTTCACGCCGCGCGCGGCGCCGCGGAACGCGGCCGAGCCGCCGAGAGAGATGTAGGTGGCGGGATCCAGGCCGATGTCGGCGACGGTGCCGACGATGCCCTGCGTGAAGCCGCCGCCCTGCTCGCCCATCGCGTCTTTCAGGGCGTCCTCGGTGCCGAGCGCTTCGAGGTTCTGCCCCCAGGTGCGCGGCCGTTCACCGTCGAAACGGAACCCGGCGCCCTCCGCCACGCCGCGCGCCGCACCGCCCACCGCGTTCACGACGGACTCGGCGGCGCCCTGCAGGCCGTTGAACGGCAGGTACTCGCCACGCTTCTCGGCCGCCTCGCCGCGCTTCAGGGTGGCGTCGTACGCCGCGCCGATCCCCTC
>DASSSV010000445.1:0-4820 GCA_035708265.1 Thermomicrobiales bacterium
CGCGCCGTCGCCGCCCCGGCGCCCGCCTCGACCGCGCGCCAGGCGAGAGCGGCGAGGAGCGCGCCCGCGCCGAGCGCGAGGATGCGCCGCCGGCCGGCGAAGTCGACCCGACGCGGCCGGCGCCAGTGCTTCCTGACGTGCAGCGCGAGCAGCGGCAGCAGGCCGATCCCCACGTACCAGTGGACGACGATCAGCGGCAACCCCCACGCGCCGCTCCAGGGGCCGCGCGCCAGCGACCAGCCGAGCGCGGCGGCGACGACGACCGCCGTCAGCCCGAGCAGGCCGAGCGAGATGAAGAGCGCCGCCCGGCCGCGCGCCGGCCGCCGCCCCCGCAGCGCCCGCGCGATGATCCCGGCCTTCGGCACGAGCAAGACCAGGAGCGCCGCGCCACCAAGTCGGTGCAGGTCGAAGACGAGTCGCCGCCCCGACGCGTTGGCGAAGAGACCCCAGAGCCCGGTCAGCCCCAGGGTCAGCAGCGCGGCGAGGAGCAGGGTGTTGACGGTGCGGTCGTTGAGCACCTTCCGCAAGCGCATGGGGACACCCCCGGGGGAGCGACCGCGCGATGGCTGCACCGGGTTGGGGCGGTGCCCCGCCACGCGACATCATAGCAGATCCCGCTGCGGCGAAGCCTGGCTCGCACGGGCGCTAGCTCGGATGGTCAGAGGGCCGCGATGTCGTCGCGCACCGCGTCGAGCCGGTCGAGGGCGAACCGCTGCACCGCCGCCAGGCGGTCTGCGGTCTCGTACGGGTCGCGCCCTTCCGCCCGCGCCAGCGCCTCGGCCATCTCGGGGTACCGGAGCCGGAACACGAAGGGGCCGCAGGGGCCGTAGTGCAGCACCGCCCCGATCGCGAAGCCGATGCGCGCCAGGCGCGCGTCGCCCGGCCACCCGGCGTCGGCCAGCCCGTCTCCGTAGGCCGCCAGGCACGCCTCGGCGAGCGCGGGCAGGTCGCGCGGGTCGGCCTGGAACCAGAGCGCGCTGCCCGCCGCGAGGTCGACCAGGTCGTCCCCCAGCGCCGCTATCCCCATCCACGCCCAGCCGATCGCGACGGTCTCGTCCTCGCCGTCCCGGTCGCGCCGGGCGAAGAGGTTGCGGCGGTCGGCGTCCCCGTGGACCAGCGTCTGCGGCAGACGGTCGAGCGCGTCCAGGAGTTGATAGCGCTCGTTCCAGGCCCGCCGCGCCCGGTCGAGCAGGACCGGGTCGCGCACCGGGATCCGGCCGTCCCAGAAGTCCGCGTTGCGGTCGATGCTCCCGCGCAGCCGCCCGCGGCTCAGCCAGGGCGAAGCGCGCCAGTGGCCAGCGGGCGTCCCCTTCCTCCGCGACGTCCTCCTGCCAGAGCCAGACGGCCTCGGGCCGCTCCTCGATGGCGAAGCAGCGCGGGGCGGCCAGACCCGCGGGCAGGTCGTCCAGCAGGGCGGAGCGGAACGCCGCGATCTCTCGGTCCCACCCGGGCGCGGCGGGGTCGGGCGGGCGGGTGAGGGCCTTGAGGATGAGCGACCAGGATCGCGTCTCCCCGCCGACGCGGGCGGCGCCGGCCAGCCGGTAGACCCGGCTGAGGGCGGCGTCCCCGAGCAGGTGGGGGACGCGGCGGTGGTTCCAATCGAGCAGTTCGGCGTCGCCGCGACCCAGCGCCAGCCGGGCCGGCGGGACCAGAATCGATCGGTCGAGGGCCTGCACCTGCCAGTCGACGTCCATGCTTCCCTCCACCCTTGTCGCGGCGATGGCCTCGCGCGGTCGGGGCCGGGTCGGGCGGCCCACTCGGACCCGCGCGCACTACCCTGCCTGGAGTGGTGACATATCCCCCGTGGTACGCCAGGAATAACGCCGCACAGGAATAGCGCCGCAATGGGTAACGCAGTCGCCAGGGGTCATGGCGGATGCCGCGAGGGCGCGATCGGTAGGACACCGGCGCTCACATGGGCGCGGCCAGCCACGGCGCGAACTGCGCCTCGACCAGCGCGGCCACTCCGGCGAGGTCCACGGCGCCGTCGACCTCGTAGACGGTCAGGCCCAGCGCGTGGGCTTGCTCGCGGACGTGCTCGCCCATCAGCAGGTCGCGGCCGATCAGGTTGCGCGTGGCTCGCTCGGGGTCGCTCGTCTCGCTCCGCGCGCCCGGCTTGCCGCGACGCTCGACCGAGGCCCGCTTGAACGCCTCCGACGGCACCAGCCAGATCGCCTTGCGCCGGTCGGTCAGGAGGGGCGCGACGCACTCCGGGAAGAAGCCCGGCCCCTCGGCCACGATCCGCGGCGCGGCCGGCATCGCGAGCAGGTCTTCGACCGCCATCCCGAACCGCTCCGTCCAGCTCGCGATCGCGAAGCGCGCCATCACCTCGGGCGGCCGCGCCACCCAGCGCTCCTCCGGCGACATCAGCTCCGGGCTCGCCGCGTGCAGCGCGGGGTGGCGCACCGGGTCGTGCCGCGCGAAGTGCGCCGGCTCGTGCCGGTCGAAGTGGTAGACCTGCAAGCCGTACCGCTCCGCGAGCAGCCGCGCGATCGAAGTCTTGCCGGAGTCGGGCGGGCCGCCGATCCAGAGGACGTGCGCGAGCGCCCGCGTCAAGTCGCCGCCAGCGGTCATCGAGCCTGCTCCTTGCCTTGTGCGGTCTCCTGCGCCGTCCGCCCACTATAGGCCGGCGCGGCGCGAAAAAGCACCGGCCATTCGGCCGGTGTGTCGCGCGGGGCGGTTGCGGTATACTCCGAGTGTCAGGCAAGTACAGCCCGCCGCTCGCCTCGCGATTTTGGCCCGCGCGACGGCGGTCGCGCGGGGGAGCGGCCACTCCCAGCCGGGGCGCCGCGCTGCCCGGGCGCGCGGGCGTCGAGCGCGGCGGGCCGGCGGACGCGGCCAGGGCCGGGCGGCTCAGCGGATCGTGATGTCGTTGGCGCTGCCGGTGATCTCGATCTCGTAGCGGTCGGCGGCCGTCTCGTAGCCGGGGCTCTGGAGCCGGACCTGGCCGCCCATGACGTCGAAGCTCTGCTCGTCGAAGGTCAACTTGCTGACCGTGCCGCGCACGCTCAACCGCGCCCGGACCCCGGCCGGGCGGCGGATGCCCACCTTGTTCGCGCTCCCCGCCAGGACGACCGGGACCGCCCCTGACGGCTCCGGCAGCGCCAGGGCGACGTCGCTGACCCCCCGCGTCAAGACCAGGGAGGTCAGCGTCAGCCCGCCGAGGTTCGCCTCGACCCGGTACGCCCCGCCGCGTACCTCGATCGCCCAGGGCACCGCGGCGTTCAGCGTGACCTCCCCGGGCTGGCCGCGCCGGTCGAGGAGGCCGCCGAGGCGCCGGGGGAAGCGGAAGGTCACGGTCCCGCCTGCCACCTCGACCTTCGGGGCGGGCCCCCCGAAGCGCGCCCGGTAGAGGTCGTCCATCCCGGAGGCCGCGCGGAGGGCGAGCCGGTAAGCCCCGTTGGCGAACACCAGCCGCCCTTGCTCCGCCGCGCCGAGGGAGGCCGAGAATTCGCCCCCCTCGCCCCCTTCCGACGCGGCCCGGATCCTGGCGGTCTCCTCCCGCGTCAGAGCGTTGGACTTCCGCAGGACGTCCAGGGCGACGGCGAGATCGCGGTCGTCGTATGCCGCCAGCAGCGCGCCCAACCCCCGCTCCCGCGGATCGAAGAGGCCCGCGCGCGCGCGCGCCAGCTCCTCCGGGATGGGGCTGACCACCACCCGCCGCCCGTCGTCCGGATCCTTCTCCCGCCGCACGTACCCCGCCCGCTCGATCCGGTTGACCACGCCCGTGACCGCCCCCGTGGTGATCCCCATCAATTCCGCCAGCCGCCCGGCGGTGAGCGGCCCCGTCGCGGCGAGGATGGTGAGGCACTGTAAGTCGGTCAGATTCAGCCCGCTCCGCTCCGCGACGGCCTGCAACAACGCCAGCCCCTCCGCCGGGGCGCGGCGGTGCTCCGCCTCGACTTCCCGGAGCAACGCTTCGCGCTCGTCCGCCATACCCGGCCTCCGACCCCCCCCTTGACAACTCTCACGACGTCGACTACTCTGCGTTTATCTTAGTTGCTAAACTAAGACTTATCAGGAGTCTTAGTCCGCCGCTAAGTAAGGAGAGTATAGCACGGGACGACGGGCAGGAGGGGCGCGATGGCAAGAGCCAGCACGGCGGCCGGGGCCGCCACCCGCGCGCGGACGCTCGCGGCCCCGCCGGGGCCGGGCGATGAGACGACCGTGACGAGGTCGCGGCAAGGAGGGAGCATGGCCGATTCCCCGCAGGCGGTCGCGACGCGCGGCTTGCGCAAGTCGTTCGGCGACCATGTGGTGCTCGAAGGCATCGACCTGGACGTGGCGGCGGGGACGGTCTTCGCGCTGCTCGGCCCGAACGGCGCCGGCAAGACCACGATCGTGCAGATCCTCTCCACGCTCATCGCGGCCGACGGCGGCGAGGCGCGGGTGGCCGGCCACGACCTGGCGCGGGAGCCGCAGGCGGTCCGCGCCGCGATCGGCGTCACCGGCCAGTTCTCGGCGGTGGACAACCTGCTCACCGGCGAGGAGAACCTGCTGCTGATGGCGGACCTGCACCACCTGGGCCGCGCCGAAGGCCGGAAGCGCGCGGCCGCGCTGCTCGACCGCTTCGACTTGGCCGGCGCGGCCAGGCAGACGCCCGCCACCTACTCCGGCGGGATGCGACGCCGACTCGACCTCGCGATGACGCTGGTCGGCGACCCCCGCCTCATCTTCCTCGACGAGCCGACCACCGGCCTCGACCCGCGCAGCCGCCATACCATGTGGCAGATCATCCGCGAGCTCGTGGCCGGCGGCGTCACGATCTTCCTCACGACGCAGTATCTGGACGAGGCGGACGAGCTCGCCGACCGGATCGC
>DASSSV010000446.1:0-5017 GCA_035708265.1 Thermomicrobiales bacterium
GGCTCGTCGCCGGCGGCCTCGAAGACGTCGATCTCGGGCGGCCACTGGTTGTAGTCCTGCGGCGAGAGCCAGAAGCCCGGCCAGTAGCCCTTGCCGCGCGGCAGTTTGGCGCGGATCTCGGCGTAGCCGTAGGTGGTCGCGAAGGCGCCGTAGGACGAGATCATGCCCGAGGTGTACTGGTAGCCGCCCATGGCCCGGCGGTCGGCGCGGATGCCGAGGATGCCGTCGGCCTCGGCGAAGGCGTCGTCGGCGTAGTACTGCAGTTCGTTCTCGCCGGCGTTGTTGCGCGCGCCCCAGGGGTAGGTCGTCTGCCACTTGCCGCGGTCGAGGCCCCCGCCGTCGAACTCGTCGTCGAAGGCCAGGTTCCAGCCCGCGGGCGCCGCGGCGGAGCCGGCCGCCCCGGTCGGCGGCAGCGTGGACGCGCCGATCGGCAGGCCCGTCCAGACGAGCGGGACCGTCACCAGCGCGCAGGCCGCGAGCGCCAACCAGCGCCACCGCGCCCGCGGCGCCCGATCATCGGGGCATCGGAAGGGAAGTCGCATCTCAACCATCTCCTGCTCGGCGTCACGGCGCGCAAAAAGACACGGACGGTCCAGTCCGGGCGGCTGGCCATCCGTGTCCCGCACGCCACCCATCGGTTCGGCAGCCGGGCGAACTCCGCCGGAGTCCCCTGGCTTTGCGTCCCCGCCTCGCGGCGGGTTTGCCTTTCTCGCCGACTCGCGGCCGGCATCGGATTGTCGGTATGAGCCTACGCGCCCGGCGTCCCGCGCGCAATCGAGCAATGGTCCCGGTTGGGTCGTAGGACCCTGGTCCTAGCCGGCGGTGCGCCGCGCGGACAAACGCGGCGCGGCGGGCCAGGACCAGGGCCGCCGCGCCGGACAGGGGTTTCGCCTAAAGGCGTGTAGTGGTTCTCCCGCGAGCCAGTTGGGCACTGTGATGCATTACGCCGGGGTCGGCAGAGGCTATCGTGGATAGAGCGAAGACGCACCCGCCGCCGTCCCGATCGGCAACTCGTCCACGAAGGGCGCGGCGCTCGCCAGCGTGGGGCGCTCCCGGCCAGCCCGCGGCCGGCGGAGCGCCCTGTCCGAGACGTAGAGATGGGGGCGGAACGGTGGCCATCGAGGAGGCGAGGCCGGTCGGTGTCGAGGCGAGGGGCGCCTGGCTGGCCGGCGTGCGAGTGAGCGTCGTGATCCCGGCGCTCAACGAGGCCGAGAATCTGCCCCACGTCCTGCCACGCATCCCGACCTGGGTGGATGAAGTCGTGCTGGTCGACGGGCACTCGACCGACGACACGCTCGGCGTGGCCCGCCAGCTCTGGCCCAACATCCACATCGTCGACGAGGAGCGCCGCCGCCGCGATACGCCGGACTGGCCGGCGCCCGAGGAACGTCGCAGCGAGGGGATGACCTTGCGCCTGGTGTCGCAGCGCGGCCGCGGCAAGGGGGACGCGCTGCGTTGCGGCTTCGCCGCCGCCACGGGCGACATCATCGTGATGCTCGACGCCGACGGCTCGACCGACCCGGCCGAGATCCCCGCCTTCGTCGGCGCGCTGCTGGCCGGGGCCGACTTCGCCAAGGGGTCGCGCTTCCTCCAGGGCGGCGGGACGGCGGACATGCCGCGCTACCGCCGCTGGGGCAACGCCACGTTCGTGCGCCTCGTCCGCCTGCTCTTCGGCGGCTGCTACTCGGACCTCTGCTACGGCTACAACGCCTTCTGGGCCCGCGTCGTCCCGCGCCTCTGCCTCGACGGCGACGGGTTCGAGATCGAGACGATGATGAACGTGCGCGCGCTCCAGGTCCGGCTGAAGGTGGCCGAGGTGCCGAGTTTCGAGGCGAAGCGGGTCTACGGCGCCGGGCGCCTGCGGACGATCCCCGACGGCTGGCGCGTGCTGAAGACGATCTGGCGGGAGTGGGCCGCGCCGCGCGTCCACTCCCGGCCGGAGGTCGCCGGCGAGCCGGTCTCCGGCGTCGACATCCAGGTGTCGCGATGACGGCGCCACGGGTCTCGGTCGTCATCTGCGCCTACGCCGCGGAGCGTTGGGACGCCCTCGAAGCGGCCGTCGCGGCGACGCGCGAGCAGCGCGGGCGCGCGGCGGAGGTCGTCGTGGTGGTGGACCACAACCGCGACCTCTACGAGCGCGCGCGGCGCCGCTGGCCCGACTTGGCGGTGGTGGAGAACGCCGAGGCGCCGGGCCTCTCCGGCGCCCGCAACAGCGGCGTGGCCGCGGCCCGCGGCGACATCCTCGCCTTCCTCGACGACGACGCCGTCCCGGCGCCCGACTGGCTCGACCGGCTCCTCGCCGGCTACCGCGAGCCCGCGGTCGTCGGCGTCGGCGGCGCGATCGAGCCGGCCTGGGCCTGCCGGCGGCCGCGCTGGTTCCCGAGCGAGTTCGACTGGGTCGTCGGCTGCACCTACCGCGGCCTGCCCGAGCACGCCACGCCGGTGCGCAACCTGATCGGGGCAAACATGTCCTACCGCCGCGAGGCGTTCGCGGTACTCGGTGGGTTCCGCCTCGGCTACGGCTGCGACGAGACGGAGTTTTGCATCCGCCTGGCGCAGCGCCTGCCCGGCCGCGTGCTGCTCTATCAGCCCGCGGCGCTGATCCGCCACCAGGTCCCGGCCGCCCGCGCCACCTGGCGCTACTTCTGCCGCCGCTGCTACTTCGAGGGCGGCTCCAAGGCGGTGGTGGCGCGCCTGGTCGGGGCGCAGGACGGCCTCGCCTCCGAGCGGCGGTACACGGCGCGGACGCTGCCGCGCGGTGTCGCGCGGGGCCTCGCCGACGCGGCGCGCGGCGACCCGGCCGGGCTGGCGCGCGCCGGCGCGATCGCGGCCGGGCTGGCGTTGACCGCGGCGGGCTACCTACGCGCGCGCCTGGGCGTGGCGGCGGCGGCCCGCGCGCGCGGCTGGGCGGGGCAACTGCCGGCGCGCGGCGCGCGGCCCCGCCAGGAGGGCGCGCCATGATGCCAGCCGGGGGCGCGGCGGCGGTGTACCTGGACCGCGACGGGGTGATCATCGCGAACCGCGACGCCTACGTGCGCGACTGGGCGGACGTCGCCTTCCTGCCGGGCGCGCTGGCCGCGCTGCGGCGGCTGGCGCGCGCGCCCTACCGCGTGGTGCTGGTCACCAACCAGTCGGCGGTCGGGCGGGGCCTGGTCCCGCTGGCGCGGGCGGAGGCCATCACGGCGCGGGTCGCCGCGGCGGTCCGGGCGGCGGGCGGGCGGGTGGACGGCTGGTACCTCTGCCCGCACCGGCCGGGCGAGGGCTGCGCCTGCCGCAAGCCCGCCCCGGGGCTGCTCTTGCGCGCGGCGGCCGAGCTGGGCCTCGACCCGGCCCGCTCCTACCTGGTCGGCGACGCCCTGAGCGACCTGGCGGCGGCGCGGGCGGCCGGGGCGACGGGCCTGCTGGTGCTGACCGGGCGCGGGCGGGCCCAGGCGGCGCTCGTGGCGGGCGGGGCGGGGCCGGCGTGCCCGGTGCTGGCCGACCTCGGCGCGGCGGTGGACTGGATCCTCGCGCGCCCGGCGCGCGCGGCGTAGGGGAGAGGGGGGCGGCGTGCGCGTCCTGGTCACCGGCGCGGCCGGCTACATCGGCAGCGTGGTCGCGGAACTGCTCCTCGACGCGGGGCACCAGGTCGTCGCCCTCGACGACCTGCGCCACGGGCACGCCGCCGCGGTGGACCCGCGCGCCTGCTTCGTGCGCTGCGACCTGCTCGACGCGGCGGGGCTCGCCTTCGTCTTCCGGGCGCATCCGGTGGACGCGGTGGCCCACCTCGCCGCCGAAGCATTGATTGCCGAGTCGGTGCGCGACCCCGGCCGCTTCTACCGCGCCAACGCCATCGGCGGGCTGAACCTGCTCGACGCGATGGTCGCCAGCGGCGTGCGCCGGCTGGTCTTCTCCTCCACCGCGGCGGTCTACGGCGAGCCGGAGGCCGTGCCGATCCCGGAGGACGCGCCCAAGCGGCCGGTCAACGCCTACGGCGCGTCCAAACTGGCCTTCGAGCGCGCGCTGCCCTGGTACCGTCGCGCGCACGACCTCTGCTACGTCACGCTGCGCTACTTCAACGCCTGCGGCGCCACCTCGGCGCACGGGGAGGACCACCGGCCCGAGACCCACCTGATCCCGGCCCTCCTCACGGCCGCGGCGGGGGAGGGCGGGCCGTTCGCCCTCTACGGCACCGACTACGACACGCCGGACGGGACCTGCATCCGCGACTACGTCCACGTGGCCGACATCGCCCGCGCGCACCTGCTGGCCCTCGAGCGCGTCGAGCGCCTGGGCGGGCGGGCCTACAACCTGGGCAACGGGGCCGGCTACTCCAACCGCGAGGTCGTCGCCGCGGTGGGGCGGGTCGTCGGGCGCCCGATCCCGGTGGTCGCGGCGGCGCGGCGGCCGGGCGACCCGGCGCGGCTGGTGGCCGACGCGGCGCGGGCGCGGGCGGAGCTGGGCTGGGCGCCGACGCGGCCGGCGCTGGCGGACATGGTGGCCGACGCCTGGGTCTGGCGGCGGCGGCACGCGGGGGGGTACGGGGGATGATCATCGCGCGCACGCCGCTGCGGGTCAGCTTCGCCGGCGGGGGGAGCGACCTGGCCGCCTTCTACCGCCACGAGCCGGGCGCGGTCGTCGGCACGGCGATCGACAAGTACATCTACATCACGGTCAACGCCAAGTTCGACCACCGCGTCCGCGCCAGCTACGCGGTCACCGAGATCGTCGAGCGCGCGGCCGACCTCAAGCACGAGCTGATCCGCGAGGCGCTGCGGGCGGTCGGGCGCGACGGGGGGCTCGAGATCACCTCGATCTCGGACATCCCCGCGGAGGGCACCGGGCTCGGCTCGTCGAGCGCCTACGCCGTCGGCCTGCTGCACGCGCTCTACGCCCACACCGGCCGCCACGCCGGCGCCGAGCGCCTGGCCCGCGAGGCCTGCCGCATCGAGATCGAGCGCTGCGGCAAGCCGATCGGCAAGCAGGACCAGTACCTCGCCGCCTACGGCGGCCTGCAGTACGTGCAGTTCAACCCCGA
>DASSSV010000447.1:0-25478 GCA_035708265.1 Thermomicrobiales bacterium
GTCGGCGATCTGACCCGGACGAAGGCCGCGTTGGACGCCGAGAACGCCTTCCTGCGCCAGCAACTCGTGGTCCTCGGCCGCCAACTCAAGCGCCCCGTACTCTTCCCGCCATCGGGCGGGTCCGCTGGATTGGCGGCCCGCCCGAGCGCAGCGATCGGTCGCTCACTCATCGATCCTCCTCTCTCCCGTTTGTACCCATCGATCCGGTCGATCGATCGGTGACTTGTCGGCAGCGATCGATCGACCGGATCGATCGTGCCTCGCACATGCGGACAGCGTAGCGGTAGGCGGCGAGAGTTCGGTGATCTTCGTGCTGGATGGGCTGGAGGCAGTCTGCATCGCCCAGCGGGAAGGGCTCGGCCTGATGGACCTGACCGCGCGCGTCGGCCACCGCTACCTGCTGCACGCCGGCGCGGCGACCAAAGCGATCCTGGCCTTCCAACCCGACGAGTTCGTCGACGCCGTGGTGGCCAAACACGGCATGCCGGCATACACGAAGCACACGATCACCGATCTGCCCACCCTGAAAATCCGCCTCGCCCAGATCCGCCAGGTCGGGTTCGCCTTCAGCAATGAAGATGTGCAGGCATACGCGTCGGCGGTGGCCGTGCCGATCTACAACCGGGACGACCGGGTGACGGCCGCGATGTGCGTCAGCGGCCCCAACGATCGCTTCACAGCGGAGAAGCGCGCCCACGCCGTCGCTATCCTCGCCGCGGTGTGCGACCGAATCAGCGCCGCCCAGGGGGCGGCGACGCTGCCGGGTACGCGGATCGCCCGGAGCGGGGCCATCGCGTCCGGCGTCCTCGCCGATCTCGGCTAGCGGGGCCGGCGCCGTCGTTGTCGCTCGCGGTCGCGTGGGAAGCGACCGACGCTCATCACCGGTCGGGTGTTGGTGGATAGGTGGGTAGAAGGAGGGCCAGGGATGCGGTACGAGGGCAAGGCGGTCTTGATCACCGGCGGGGCGGCGGGTATCGGCCTGGGGATGGCGCGCGCGTTCCTCGAAGAGGGCGCGACGGTACTAATCGGCGACTTCCGCCCCGACAAACTGGAGCGGGCGGTCGCGCTCTTGGCGGAAGACTTCGGCGACCGCATCATCGGCCAGCCGGGCGACGTCCGCGACGCCGCCCAGGTCGGCGCCATGTTCGACGCCTTGCGGGCGCGCACCGGTCGGCTCGATGTCGCGATCAGCAACGCCGGCATCTACCCGAACCGCCTGGTCATCGAGATGGAAGAGGAGGAGTGGGATCGGGTCTTCGACACGAACATGAAGGGCACCTTCCTCGTCTGCCGGGAGGCGGCGCGGCGCCTGGTCGCGCAGGGCACGGGCGGCAACATCATCACCATCTCCTCGGGGGCCGCGCGCGGGGGCCGCATCACCGCGTCGCACTACTGCGCCTCGAAGGCCGGGGTGACGATGTTCTCGCAGATCCTGGCCGTGGAACTGGCCCGCTACAAGATCCGGGTGAACTGCATCGCCCCGAGCATGATCAACACCGAGAGCGAAGTGAACCCGCTCCCGGTCTGGCGGGTCGAGGAGGCGGAAGCGAACTCCCAGTTGCTCCTGGGGCGGATGTGCGAGCCGCGGGACATCGCGAATGCCGCCCTGTTCCTCGCGTCCGACGAGGCGTCTTTCATCACCGGCGAGATGCTGGCCGTGATGGGGGGCGCGGGCGCCGCGCGCCCGCGCTGACGGTCGCTCAGTCCTGGACGCGCGCGAAGAGGGTGCTGGCGCCATGTCGTCGTGGCTCGGGGGCAGGGGGCGGCCCGTGCCATCCTGCTGCGCCATATCCCCTGCCCAACGCCGTCTCCTCGGTGCTCGTCATGGCGACGCTGTACATCTCGACGGCGATCCTCGCGGAGGCGACGCTGCGTTTCTTCGGCCTCGGCCCGAGGCCCCCACGCCGACCCGGGGCCGGCCATCACGCTCACGGTCCTCGGCTTCAGCCTCGTCGGCGACGGCCTGCGCGACGCGCTCGACACCCGGCTGCGCGAACGCTGAACGGCGGCGCTGCGGCGCCAGAAAGGCGGTACCCCCATGGCGAACACCCCCGTCCGGATGGTGTCGTACAACTGGGATCACCTCCAGCCCCTGGCCGCGGGCGACGTGCGGCCGGAGGGGATCGACCTGGCGATGGAGCGCGGCCGGCTGGCGCGGCTCGCGGCCGAGCCGGACGTCGACCTGGCCGAGACGTCCCTCAGCCACTACCTGATCGGGCTGTCGCGGGGCGAGCGGGGAGCGGTCGGGCTGCCGGTCTTCCTGATGCGCTCCTTCCGCCATCGCTGCTTCCTCGTCCGGCGGGACAGCCCGCTCAGGGACTTCCCCGACCTGGTCGGCAAGCGGATCGGCACCGACGGGTGGGCGAACACGGGCAACACCTGGAGCCGCGCGGCGCTGCGCGAGCGCGGGATCGACATCGCCGGCATCACCTGGCTCGTCGGCCCGCCCGAGGCGCATTCACCGGTCTTCCGCCCGGCGAGCGCCCCGGTCTATCCGCCGTATGTCGGCGACATCCCCGCGGGGCAGAACCTGGTGGACATGCTCCTGGCGGGCGACCTCGACGCCCTGATGATCCCCTTCCCGCCGCGCGGCTCCTTCGCCAAGGAGAGCCCGATCGCCCACCTCTTCCGCGATTTCCGGGCGGCCGAGCAGGCGTATTTCGCGCGCGTCGGGTACTGCCCCGGGATCCACGTCGCGGTGATGCGGCGCTCGGTCTTCGAGCGGGACCCGACGCTCGCCGTGCGCCTCTACGCCGCCTTCGAGGCGTCGAAGCGGCGCTGGCGGGAGGACCGCCGCCGGCTCGCGGATACCACCCCCTGGGTGCTGCTGGAGCTGGAGGAGACGGCGGCGCTGCTCGGCGAGGACTGGCAGCCCTACGGCGTCGAGCCGAACCGGCCGATGCTCGCCGACTTCTGCGCGGAGCAACTGGCGCAGGGGCTGGTCACGGCGCCGCTGGACGCCGACGCCGCCTTCGCGGACTTCCAGGCGGTCGCGCGCGGCTGACGGGCGTCGCCCGCGCCGGCGCGGCGTTCCACGGGCAGTACGGGGCAATGCCCCGCCGCGGGCGGGCCGGGTGACGACGCCCGGCGCTCGGCGCGTCGCATTGGCGGTTGGCCGGCCCTCTCACCCGCGCGTGTCGCGCCAGGCGATCAGCCGCTGCAGGTCGGCGAAGTCGAAGGGGGCGTCGGCGCCGCAGATGAAGTGGGTCGCGCCCGCGGCGACGTAGTCGTCGAGGAGGCCGAACTCCGGCGCGTCGACCCGGACGGTGCGCTCGATCGCGGCGGGGTCGCGCCCGACCTTGCGGCACCAGTCGTCGAGGACGCGGTTCTTGCGCCGGAACGTCTCGAGCGGCCCGAAGCCGTTCCAGAGGTCGGCGTGCTGGGCGACGATCCGCAACGTCACCCGCTCGCCGCCCCCGCCGATCAGGATCGGGACGGCGCGGCCGTTGACCGGCGGCGGCGAGTCGATGGCCCAGCGCGCCTCGATGATCTCCAGGCCACGCTCCAGGTTCCGCAGGCGGTCGCCGGCGGTGCCGTAGGCGTAGCCGTACTCGGCGTAGTCGCGCTCGGCCCAGCCGGCACCGAGGCCGAGGATCAGCCGGCCGCCGGTGGCGTGGTCGAGCGTCTTGGCCATCTGCGCGAGCAGGGCCGGGTTGCGATAGCTCATGCTGAGGACGAGGCAGCCGACGGTCGCGCGGCTGGTCCGCGGGCCGATCGCCGCCAGGGTCGTCCACCCCTCGAAGTGCGCGCCGTTGGGGTCGCCCGAGAGCGGGAAGAAGTGGTCCCAGTTCCAGAGCGAGTCGGCGCCGAGTTCCTCGGCGCGCAGCCAGGCGCGCTCGTAGTCGGCGTAGCCGGTGTGCTGCGGACGGATCTGCGCCCCCACCTTGATCCTCGGCATGACGCTCCTCGCTCTGTCTGGCGGACGCCGCATCGTCCGGCATTGTCGTCCGCCGTCCGCGCCGGTTGGCCCCCGTGCCGGCCGCCGCGCCGGGCAAGGCTACCCCGACTCGTCGCCGCGCGGCGAGGGCGACTCGCTGTCGCCGGCGGTCCAGCCGGCGTCGACCGGTAGGATCGCCCCGGTCACCCAGCGAGCGGCGTCGCTGACCAGGTAGACCACCGCATGCCCGACGTCCCAGCCGTACCCCTCCACCTGCAGCAGCGAGCGCCGCCGGCGCGCGTCGCGCTGCGCCGGGGTCATGCCGCGCGCGGAGACCATCGGGGTGTAGACCATGCCCGGGGCGATGCAGTTGACCCGGATGCCCTCGCGGCCGTGGTGCGCGGCCATGGCGCGCGTGAGCTGGACCACCGCGCCCTTCGACGTCGGGTAGAGCAGGCTGGGGTGGCCGCCGCGCAGCCCGGCCACCGAGGCGACGTTGACGATCGCGCCCGCGCCGAGCTTGCGCATCTCGGGGATCGCATACTTGGCCATCAGCACCATCGAGGTGACGTTGATGCGCATCGCCCGGTCCCAGGCCGCGATGTCGACGTCCACCGCGTTGCCGGGCGGGCCGCCGACGCCGACGTTGTTGACCAGCGCGTCGAGCCGCCCCCAGGCCGCCACGGTGGCGGCGACGGCGGCGGCGCACTCGGCGGCGTCGGTCACGTCGGCCGGCACCACCAGGCAGGCGCCGCCCTCGTCGCGGATCAGCCGCGCGGTCGCCTCGGCCCGGGCGGGCGTCGCGTCGAGGAGGGCGACCCTGGCCCCCGCGCGCGCCAGCAGGATCGCCGCGGCGCGGCCATTGCCGATACCGTCGGCGCGCGAGCCGGCGCCGGTGACGAGGGCGACCTTGCCGTCCAGGCGGTTGTCGCGGTTGGCGGTCATTCGCTCCTCTCCCCCCGGTCGCGCGCGGTGCTCGCTCGCCGCCGCTCGCGGCCGGGCATCGTTCGGACGGCGGCGCTCCCGCGCGGCTCAGTCGGGCAGAGGGATGAAGAGCGAGAGGCGCTCGGCCGCGCCGACGCCGCGCGTGATGTGCCCCTTGCCGGCGGTGTCCTCGGCCAGCATAACTGTCCCCGGCCCGACGTGGCGCACCTCGCCGTCGCTGGCCTCCACCTCCGCCTCCCCGGCGAGGGTGACCACGAACTGCCGGCGCGGCGCGGGGTGCCAGTCGAGGAACTGTCCGGCCGGGCTACGGCGGAAGATCACGCCGGTGGCCGGGATGAGCGCGGAGAGGTCCGAGCCACCCGGCGACCCGCTGAGCGCGACCTCGACGTCGGCGAAGTGGCTCTCGCCGTCCGGGCCGGCGTAGATCCGGAAATAGCGCATCGGGCCCTCCCTCGGGTGTCGCGCCCGGCCGCCCCCGCGGCGCGCGGGTGCGGATCTCCGACCCGTGCCACGGCGACGAGCCGGCGCAACCCGGCAAGCGCGCTGCGTCCGTTCCCGCGGTATAGGTCGGCAACCTCGTGGCCGTGCCAGGTCGGCATGGCTCGACTCTGCTCAGGCGGGCTTCACTGTATCACGGCGTCGCGTCGCGTCAAGATGGCGACGCGGAGAGGGCCCGCATCCCCGGCCACCCGTTGCTGCTCCCCTCCCCGTCTGCTACAACTGCGGCCGGACTTTCGGGCCGGTGATCGGGCGGGCGTGCAACCGTCGAGCCTGGCGGTTCGGCTCCGGCCGGATCGATCCGGTATGTCTCCGGCACTTGCGCCAGCACTCGACCGGCCGTCGGGCAACCCGGGGGCGGTCAACGATAGGTTACTGGCCAGTCGCGTCGGAGCGCCAGAACGGCAGGGCGATACCCTGCCCGTCACGCAGGGCGGCGTGCCCTTCGTGGCAGTCATCAACGTGCTGATCCGCTGCCGGTAGACCTCCTCTACGGCGTGATCGACCCGCGCGCCGCGCGCGCGGCGTAGGCTGGACGAAGGACGCGGGCGATGCGGGCGGCGATCCGGGCCGGGCTGGCGCGCGCGGGCCCCGAGGTCGGCGCGCTCTGCCTGACGATCCTGCTGGCGGACGTCGTCGCCGGGATCGTCGCGCCGACCTTCTCCCTGTACGCCAGCGGCCTCGGGGTGTCGCTGGCGCTCCTGGGCGCGCTCACCACGGCCGGGGGCCTGGCGCAGCTCGTCGCCGCGCTGCCGCTCGGCATCCTCTCCGACCGGGTCGGGCGCCCGGGCCTGATCGTCGCCGGCCTGCTCGCGTTCGCGGCGGCGCTGCTCAGCTTCAGCGTGGCGGCCGGCGCCGCCCTCCTCTTCGTCGGGCGGGCGCTGATGGGGCTCGCCACGGTCGCCACCTTCCAGCTCGGCGCGGCCCACCTCGGGGACATCACGGCGCGCGGCCGGCGCGCCGTCGCGTTCGGGCTCTACGCCACGGCGATGGGCCTCGGCTTCACCATCGGGCCGGTGCTCGGCAGCCAACTCGCCGCCCGCGCCGGCCCGCGGCAGGCGTACCTGGTCGGCGCCGCGCTCGCCAGCGCAGCAGCCGCCGTCGCCGCACGCACGCTGCGCGGCGGGCCACCGGGCGGGCGCCGCGCCGGTCGCGGGCCGACGCCCCGGCGGGTCGGCCGGACGCTGGCGCGGCCCGACCTCCTGCTGGTCAGCTTCGGCAACCTGCTGGTGGGCCTCACCTTCGCCGGCGCGGTCACGACCTTCTTCCCGCTGTACGGGCGGGCGGTGGGGCTGTCGGAGGCGACGATCGGCGCGCTCTTCGCGGTCCGGGCGCTCGTCTCGGCGCTGGGGCGCCTGCCGAATGGCCTCATCTCGCGCGCGCTCGGCAACCAGGCGGTGATGCTCGGGGCGCTGGGCCTTGACGCGGCGGCCATGCTCGGGGTGGCGCACAGCCGGACCCCGGCGGCCCTGGCGCTGCTGCTCGTCGCGGAGGGCCTCGCCTACGGCGCGTACCTCGTCGCCGGGCAGACCTATGTCGCCGAGCACACCGACGCGCCGAACCGGGGGGCTGCGGTCGGCCTCTACGCCCTGGCCGCCAGCGTCGGCGGGACGGCCGGCCCCGTCGCCCTGGGGCTCCTCGCCGCGCGCCGGGGCCTCCCGGCTGTCTTCACGGCCACCGGCTGGGCGCTCCTCGCGGGGCTCGCGTGCTCCGCAGTCGGGGCGGTCGCGCTGGCGCGGTCGGCGTCGGCGCTCCGGGAGGCGATCGAACCATAGCCGGGGCAGGGCCACCGCCCCAGAAGGAGGACAAGCCATGCAGACCGAGGCGACGGGCCCATACCTGACGATCGACCAGTTGCTCGCGATCCGCTCGCTGGGCGGCAGCGAAGCGCCGCAGTGGTCCCCCGACGGCGCGCAGATCGTCTTCGCGTCGTCGCTCGGCGGGGGCCCCGAGCTCTGGGGCGTCGCGCCGGACGGCGGCCCCCTGACCCGCTTGACGGTGGGGATGGGCGGCGTCGGCCATCTGGCGACCTTCATGCCCATGTGGTCGCCCGCCGGCGACTACGTGTCGTACGTCTCGGCCAAGACCGGGGCCGACGAGGTCTGGCTCTGGCCGCCGGACGGCGCGCCGGAGTTCCAACTCACGCGGCTGGGCGCCCGCATCGAGGCCGTGTCCTGGGCCCCCGACGGGCGCGCGCTCGCCGTGGCGAGCAACGCCTTCGGGGCCTTCGACATCTTCCATGTCGAGGTCCCGAGCGGGCAGACCCGGCGGCTGACGAGCGGCCCGCGCTACGACGTCTACCCCACCTTCACCCCGGACGGGCGGATCCTCTACGTCCGGCTCAACGAGTCCTGGACGGACCACGAGGTCGTCCTGATGCGCGCCGACGGCACCGAGCCGCGCGTCGTCCTCCGGGATACGAATTACTTCGACTACCACTACGGCCGCACCTTCAACTACCCGCGGGTGTCGCCCGACGGCAGACAGTTCCTCTTCAAGTCCGACCGCAGCGGCTGGCACAACGTCTGGGTGGCGCCCCTGGCGGGCGACGGCGAGCCGCGGCGGATCGCCCCGGCCGCGGCCGACCAGACCGACGCCGTCTGGTCCCCGGACGGCGCGGCGGTCGCCTACGTCGAGAACCACAACGGCACGCTCGACCTGCGCGTCGTCGACGCGGCGGGCGGGGAGCCCCGCGTCGTAGTCGCCCCGGAGCTGGGCGTGTGCCACGCGCCGGCCTGGTCGCCGGACGGGACGCGGCTGAGCTACCTCCTGGGCACGCCGACGCGGCCGAACGACCTCTACGTGGTCGACGTCCACGACGGCGCGACCAGGCAGCTCACCAACTCGATGCTCGGCGGCGGGGTGGAGGCGCGGCTCACGGTGCCCGAGAAGGTCGTCTACGCGAGCTTCGACGGCGAGCCGATCAGCGCCTACGTCTACAGCCCGAAGGAGCGTCGGCCGGGCGAGCGGTTCCCCGGCATCATGTGGATTCACGGCGGGCCCACCAGCCAGTTCATGGACACCTTCCAGCCGCAGGTCGAGTATTTCGTCCAGGCCGGGTACGTCGTCATGCTCCCGAACATCCGCGGGAGTTCCGGCTACGGCCGGCGCTTCGAGGACCTCAACGACCGGGACTGGGGCCACGGCGACCTCCAGGACGCGATCCGCGGCGTCGAGTATCTGAAGACGCGCGACGACGTCGACCCGGAGAACTTCGGCATCACCGGCACCAGCTACGGGGGCATCCTGAGCATGGCGGCCGTCGCCTTCGCGCCGCCCGGCGTCTTCAAGGCATCCATCGCCTGCTCGGGCTACGGCGACTTCCTGCACATGGCGGGCGAGCAGGAACTCCGGCACGTCAAGCTGCTCGAGTACGAGCTGGGCGATCCGGTGCGGGACCGGGACGTCTACCACCACGTCTCGTCCATCTACCACCTGGACGACGCGACGATCCCCTGCTTCCTGCTCCACGGCGAGGGGCGCTACCCGGGCTCGACCTCGTCGCTCGATTTCGCCCTGGCGCTCGAGGCGCGCTACAAGCCGTTCTGGTACCAGGCGTACCCGGGCGAGACCTACTACGTCAGCGGCGCGGCCAACGTCAAGCGGCAACTGCGCGACATGCAGGACTTCTTCGACCTCTACCTCAGGGGCGTCCCCTACACCCGCCCGGACGACGGCACGCGCCCGCTCACGCACCTGAGCGGCACGCCGACGGCCACGGCGGCGCGCGGCGGCCCGGCCGGCCGCGGCGGTGGGTTCGGGGAGACGCCACCCCCGGACATGGCTGTGTGACGACGGGCGCCGCAAGGAAGGAGGGCGCGATGGCCGGCGCGGCAGACCTAGGCAGGCGGGTATTGCAGCCGGAGGACCTGTACCGGCTGCGCTTCGTGCAGGAGGTCGCGCTCGCGCCGGACAGCGCGCGCGTCGCCTTCACAGTGCTGCGGCCGGACCCGGAGGCGAACGCCAACCGGTACAGCCTGTGGGTCGTCCCGGCCGCGGGGGGCGAGGCGCGCCGGCTCGCGGCCGAGGAGCCGCGCGACCCTTCGCCCGCCTGGTCGCCGGACGGCGCGCGGCTCGCGTTCGTCGCGCGGCGGGGCGGGCGGGCCCGGCTCTTGGTGCTGGACCTGGAGCGCGGCGAGGAGCGGCAGGTGCCCGCCGGCGAGGAGCGGGACATCGCCCACCCCGCCTGGTCGCCGGATGGGACGCGGCTCGCGTACCTCGGCTGGGTGCCCGCGGTGCCCGCGCCGCGGCACCCGGTCGCCTACCCGGGCGGCGAGGATGCCCCCAGGGTCGTCACGCGCGCGCGGTACAAGTTCGACGGCCTCGGCTTCTTCGACCACACCCGCGAGCAACTCTTCGTGGTCCCGGTCGACGGCGGCGCTCCAACGCAGCTCACCCGCGGGGCGCTGGGGGTCGGCCACCCCGCGCTGACGGCCGAGCGCGGCGTGCCGATCGGCCATCCCGTGTGGTCGCCCGATAGCGCCCGGATCGCGTTCGTCGCTGGCGACGAGGGGGCCGACGAGCGCGACGAGTGCTGCGACGTCTGGACCGTCGACGTCGGCTCGGGCGCGCTGACCCGCGTCACGCCACACGACGGCCTCTACGGGTGCCCCGCCTGGTCGCCCGAAGGCGCGGCGTTGGCGGTCGTGGGCGACCGGCTCCCGCGGCAGGGCGGCGCCAACAGCCGCCTGTGGGTCGTGCCGGCCGCCGGCGGCACCCCCACCCTCGTCACCGACTTCGACCGCTCGATCGGGCTGGGTATCATGTCGGACACCGGAGCGCCGACGCGGGCCCAGCCCGCCTGGGTCGGCCCCTGGCTCTACTTCCTCGCGGCCTGGCGGGGCACCGCGCAGGTCTGGCGCGTCCCCGCCGCGGGCGGCGCGCCCGAGCCGGTCACCGCCGGCGCCCACGCGATCGGCGCGTGGGCCGTGGCGGGTAACGGGGCGACGCTGGCCTACAGCGCGTCCACGCCGACGAGCCCCGGCGACGTCTACGGCCAGCAGCTCGACCGGGCGGGCGAGCCGGCGCGTCGGCTGACCGCGCTCAACGACGAGGCGCTCGCCGAGGTGGCGCTCAGCGAGCCGGAGGAGTTCTGGCTCCCGGTCGGCGACGGCACGGACACGCTGGTCCAGGGCTGGATCATGCGCCCGCCGCACCCGCCCGCGGCGACCGGGGCCCCGCTGATCCTGGAGATCCACGGCGGGCCGGCCGCCCTCTACGGCGCGAGCTGGTTCCATGAGTTCCAATGCCTCGCGGCGCACGGCTACGCCGTCATCTACGCGAATCCGCGCGGCGCGCAGGGCTACGGCGAGGCGTTCAGCACCTGCATCTATCGGGATTGGGGGACGAAGCCACTGGCGGACGTGCTGGCGGCGGCCGAGCACGCGGTCGCGCTGGGCGGCCTCGACCCGGCCCGGCAGTACGTCACGGGCGGCTCGTACGGTGGCTACCTGGTCAACTGGGCCGTCACCCACACCGACCGCTTCCGCGCCGCCGCCACCGGCCGCTGCGTGTCGGACCTGCGCACGCTGGCGCTGGCCGACGACACCGGGACCTGGTGGATGGGGGACTACTTCGGCGGCATGCCGTGGGAGACGCCCGATGTCTACGCCTTCGGCTCGCCGATCACCCACATCGCCGCCTGCCGCACCCCGCTGCTGATCGAGCACCAGGCGGAGGATCACCGCTGCCCGCTCGACCAGGCCGAGCAGGTGTATAACGCGCTCCGGAAGCTCGGCGTCCCGACCGAGCTCGTCCTCTACCCCGGGGAGTCGCACGGCATGAGCCGCAACGGCCGGCCGCTCCACCGCGTCGACCGGGTGCGGCGCATCCTGGACTGGTTCGCCCGGCACGGCTAGTAGCACGAATTGGCGAGGCGCGCCGCGACGGACGCCCGGGGGCATGTCACAGCCGTGGCGCTTGTGCATACCGCCCGCCCCGCGAGGGCCATACCGGCCAGGGCCTGCCAGTGCCCGCGGTCCACGCACCGCCGTCGGCATCCCGACTCGCGTATACTCCTCACGGGGAGGCCCAAAGATGGTGGTGCTACACAGTCCCCTCTGGAGAGGCGCATCCCGGAGCTCGCATCCGGTCCTCGCCAGCATCTCGGCCGTCGCTGCCGGCGCAACCTATGAGCGACTGCAAGGGCGGTGGGCAGGAATTAGGAGAGCAGGCGAAGCCTTGCGGCCGTCGAGTTCCGAGCCGCCAGTGCGAAATTGGAATGGGGCCAGAGCAGCCAGGCGCTACATCGCCCTGCTCCTAGGCAGCGCATTGTGCCGCCCCCGTACCCCCACCGGTACCCCAACGGCGCGGGCAGCGGACGGGACCCGCGGGGAGGGGCGCGCCGGGGACCCGCACCGGCGTTGAGAGAAGGGGAGGCGGCGGGAGGGGCGGGGAGGCCGGGGGCCGACTCTGGATCAGAAAGTTGGGGTTCGAATCCCTGCAGCCCAGCCCCGTTTCGCCAGCTATAGCAACGAGAATCGCGCCGGGCGAGCCGCTCCGGCTTCCCCAAGCGGTGGCCGTATCCCAATGGGCGCTGACCGCCCGGCAGCGCCCCCGACCGCCCGTGCCTGTCAGGAGGACAAGGCGGAGGCCATCCGCGGGGGTGAGCCGGGGGCCGCCCGGCCCGGCGGCGGATCGCGCGCCGCCGACGCAGGCGGGCGTACTCGGCGATCGGCGCGACCGCCGTCCCGGTCAGGGCATCGGAAGTGTCCGCGATGAGCGGCTTCGTCGCGGGCTTGGTCCACGCAAGGAGGCGATGGTGAACTGCGCCCAGAGGGGGCACGCACGTCGCCGCAACGATGTCCAGTGGTCGCGGACATTGGCTGTCCCTCGCCTCCCTCGCGACAGCCCCGCCTCGGTCCCCGCTCACATAGGGCATCCCGCAGTGTGGCGCAGGCGGAAAGGCGCCACATCCGATCCCCGGATAACCGCCGGGGCCAGGACAACCGGGTGCGATGGGCATCTGGATTTGATAGGATGGCAAGCGGTGAGATTTGTGGCGCTGCCAAAGCTCCTGGGGACGCTTGGCGGGTTCTCCTCGTCATCCTACTCGGTCGCACGCGTGAACCGGACGTTGATGTGGGAGCATGCTCGCTCGGAAGCGTCGCATATGCGAGAACCAGCCGCGTATCGCGTTGACATAGCTTCGACAGATCACCATGTCGTGCCGGAGTCGGCCAATAATCGCTTGGGTTGGAGGTTGGCGAGGTGGCGACGCCGAGTTCCGTCCGCGAACTAACTCGCATCCGCCCGGTGCGTGCCCGGCGTATGACCGCGCACAATCTGCGCCTGCCGCCGACTCCTCTCCTCGGGCGCGACCATGACGTCGCCTTCGCCAGTCAACTGCTCGAGCGCGACGAGGTGCGGCTGCTCACGCTGCTCGGCCCGGCCGGCGTGGGGAAGACCCGACTCGCCCTGGCGGTCGCCGATCGGCTGCGCGACGACTACCCGCACGGGGTCTGGTTCGTCGATCTCGCCCCGCTAGACACGCCCCAGTCCGTCGTCCAGGCCATCGCGCGGGAGCTCGGTATCCGGGAGACGCGGGGCCGCTCCCTCCTCCAGCGTCTCGTCCGTGTTCTCGCCGATCAGGTGGTTCTGCTCGTGCTCGACAACTACGAGCGCGTGCGCGACGCCGCCTCGCTGGTGGCCGACATCCTGGCGGCGTGCCCGGCGGTCAAGATCCTCGCCACGAGCCGGGCGCCGCTGTCGCTGCGCTGGGAGCACCGCTACGCCGTCGCGCCGCTGGATCTGCCGATCCCGCAGCGCTTCCGTGATCCGCGCCGGCTCGACCGGCCGTTGCCGGCGGCGATGGACTTCTTCGTGGCGCGCGCGCGGGCGGTGCAGCCCGACTTCGCCCTCACCGCCGCCAACGCGGCGGCGATCGCGGAGCTGTGCGTGCGGCTGGACGGCCTACCCCTAGCGCTCGAGCTCGCGGCCGCCCGTTCGCATGTGCTGGCACCGCAGGCGCTGCTGACGTCCTGCGCCTGGTTACCGACCCTGTCCTGGCCGGCGGCCGATCTCCCCGCGCGACAGCAGAGCCTTCGGGCGGCCATCGACTGGAGTTACGCTCTGCTGGATGACGCCGAGCGGGCCCTCTTCCGCCATCTGGGCGTCTTCGTGGGTGGCTGCACCCCGGAGGCCGCCGCCGCCGTGGCCGGCGACGGGGGGGCCGCCGGCGTGCTGGATAGCCTCCAGGGGCTCGTGGAGCAGAGCCTGGTCGAGGCGCCCGGCGCGGGCGACAAGATCCCGCGGTTTCGCCTGCTCGGGGTGATGCGGGAGTTCGCGCTGGCGCAACTCGCGGCGAGCGGCGAACTCGCGCCGGCGCAAGAGCGGCACGCGGCCTACTACCTCGACCTGGTGGAGCGGGCGGCGGCGGCGTTGCTCGGGCCGGAGCGGGGCGACTGGGTCCGTCGGCTAGACCAGGAGCACGACAATCTGCGGGCGGCCCTCGACTGGGCCATCGCGCACGAGGCCCCCGAGGTGGAGTTGCGGCTGGTCGCCGCCCTCGGGCACTTCTGGTGGACTCGCGGGTTGCTGCGCGAGGGGCGCCGGCGGCTGGAGGGAGCGCTCGCCCGCGACGGTGGCGGCCCCAGCCGGCCGCGGGCGAAGGCGCTCATCGAGTACACGATCCCGCTGATGTGGCAGGGCGACTACGACCGCGCCCGCCAGGCGGCCGAGGAGGCGCTGGCGATCGGCCGCGCCCTGGGCGACGGGAGAGCCAGCGCGGAGTCGCTGGTCTACCTCGCCTGGCTGGCCGACGCCGAGGGCGATGACGACCGGGCGAGCCGGCTGTACGCCGCCGCGCTGACGGAGTCCCGCCTGGCACACGACGCCTGGTCGGGCGCGCTCGCGCGGATGAATCTGGGGGGGCTGCGACTGCACCAGAAGGCCATCGACGAGGCCGAATCTCTCCTGACCGAAGGGCTCCGCCTCGGCCGCGAGGCGGGCGACATCCGCCTGAGCGCGATCCTCCTGACCGCGCTGTCCAGGGTGGCGTGCGAGCGCGGGGATTTCGACGCGGCAGTCCCCGCGCTCACGGAAGCCCTGGTCCTCTGCCGCCGGGCCTGCGACCTCCGCGCGACCTACCTGGCCGCGGTCGCCGCCGCCCGGCTGGCGGTCAGCCGGGGCGGTGCAGACCGCGCGGCAGCGCTGCTCGCCGCGCTCGGACTCCAGCACGAGATCGACCGGCCCACGCCCTCGCGCGCCGCCGTCCCGCTGCCCCCCTGGCCGCGCGCCGCCGTGCGGGAGGTGCTGGCCGCGTCGCCCTTCGCGGCGACCTGGGCGCAGGGCGAGAGCTCCGCGCTACACCAGCTCGTGGAGGAGGCCCTGGCCGCGCTCACCGAGGTGCGCGCGGATCCCGACCCGGCTGCGGGCGACCTGAGCGAGCGCGAGCGCGACGTCCTGCGCCTGGTCGCGGCCGGCCTGCCCAACAAGCAGATCGCCCAGATGCTCTCCCTCTCCGAGCGCACGGTCAAGGCGTACCTCACCTCGGCGATGAACAAGCTGGGGGCCGACAATCGCGCGCAGGCGGCCGTCGTCGCCGTCCAGCAGCAACTCCTCTGACCTTCGCTCGCGCTGCTCCCGCCCTTGCCGGCAGGCTGCCCGTTCGGGCAGTCCCGGCAGGGACGACTTCTGCCCGGATGGACATTGTGTGTCCCGTGGCGTGCTCCTACACTCGTTCCAGACGCTGAATAGTTCACCCGACTGAACGGGATGGGAGGATCGCGTCGCTCGGGGAGCGGCGCATCGGGAAGGGCCGCCGTCGACCGCGAGCGCCGGCGAGGAGGGACAGCCGGGCGCGCGGGGCCGGCGTCGGCAGCCGCGGGGACGCGCGATGTGCCCCGGGCGGATGCGGGAGGAGGAGTCGTGGAACCGTTGAACCAACCCTATCGATCTGCTCTGCTCTCGCGGCGGCGGTTCCTCGCCGGCGCCTCCGGCGCGGTGGTCGCGGCGATCCTCTCGGCCTGCGGCGGGGCGAGCGCCACGCCCACCACCACGGCGTCGCAGACGACGCCGACCGCTGTCCCGACTGCCGCCCCCGTCGGTGTGCCGCCGACCGCCCCGGCGTCACCTGCCGCGGCCCCGGCCGGATCGTCGCCGCAGCCGACGGTCGCCGTAGCGGCTTCCCCGTCGGCCGCGGCGGGCAAGCCGGGGGGGACCAAGACCTTCCGGGTGGCCGTCCTCGGCGACCTGACAGACATCGACCCTGCCCATATCACCAACCAGAACGACTACCAGATCGCGGAGACGATCTTCAACTACATGGCCCGCCACACCTACAACCCGCCGCTCGGCACCGCCATCAACCCCGAGCTCGCGGAGTGGGAGGTGCAGGATGGGGCGAAGACCTACATCTTCCACCTCAAGAAAGGGGTGCAGTTCCACTACGGGTACGGCGAGCTCACCGCGGCGGACGTGAAGAGCGGGTGGGAGCACATCAAGGATCAGAAGACCGGTTCCCCCTATCGCAACGACTTCCTCGACGGCACCATCGACGTCATCGACCCGTACACGATCAAGATCTCGTTCAGCCAGCCCTACCCGGCGTTCATCCCGGCCTCGCTGGCCTTCCGGCCCGGGTTCGTCGTCTCGTCCAAGGCGTTCGCCGAGCTGGGCACCAAGTGGAACACGCGCCCGATCGGGTCCGGGCCGTTCATGTTCGACACCTACCAGGCGGCGACGAGCCTGACGGTGAAGCGCAACCCGGACTACTGGGGCACGAAGCCGAAGATCGACCAGGTGGTCTGGAAGATGCGGGTGGACGACCGCGCGGCGGTCCTCGCCATCGCCAAGGGCGAACTGGACGCCTACTACATCGCGGATCCCGACGTCGCGCTCGGCGTGGCCAAGAACCCGGACCCCAACACGCACTTCTTCAAGTCGCAGTTCGGCCAGTCGCCCTGGTCGGCGTCGTTCAACATGAAGCGGAAGCCGCTCGACGACGTCCGGGTGCGGCAGGCGCTGCGCTACGCCATCGACAACAATGCGATCGCGAAGGACCTCTTCGGGGGGCTGGCCGACCCGATCCAGAGCTTCCTGCCGCCGTTCATGTTCGGCTACAACGCCGACGTCACCCCCCGCTTCGACTACAACCCCGACAAGGCGCGGCAACTCCTGAAGGAGGCCAATGTCCCGGCCGATTGGGCCCCGACCGCGATGACCGTCTCCGCGCTGGTCATCAGCCGCCGTATCCTGGAGGCGGTGGCGTCGTACTGGAAGGACGTCGGCGTCAACGTGAAGGTCGACGAGATCGAGCAGGGCCTCTACAACCAGCGCTCGCTCTCGGGCGACTACGATATGAACGCGAACTACATCTCGCGTATCGACCCGGACCAGATTGCCACGCCCAGTTTCCGCTCGACGACCAACCGTAACGGCTACACTGGCGCGGACGACCTGATCGACCAGGCGCGCGCCGAGCCGGACACCGACAAGCGCGCGCAGCTCTACCACCAGCTGCAGAACAAGATCTCGCAGGATTCGCCCGCCGCGTTCGTCGTGGCCGTCTCGGAGCATCTCCTCCTCAACAAGCGCGTGACCGGCATCGCGGGCGCGGGGTGGCAGGAGCGGTACGACTGGTTCAACGTCGATGTCCCCGCGGAGTAGCGCGCGATCGGAGCGGGGGGAGGGGCGATGAGTTACGTCATCCAGCGCCTCGTGCAGGCAGTCTTCACCATCTTCGGCGCGCTGACGATCGTCTTCCTCATCCTCCGGCTCACCCCGGGCGACCCTACGGCGATCATGCTCGGCGACTACGCCACGCCGGAGCTGGTCGCCGCGCTCGACAAGCAATACGGGCTCGACCGGCCGCTCCCGGTGCAGTACGTCATCTTCCTGAAGAACACGGTGACCGGCAACTTCGGGCAGTCGATCTCGCAGAAGATCAGCGCGATGACGGTGATCCGCTCCGCGCTGCCCTACACCGTCGAGCTGGCCCTCGCCGCGATGGCCGTGACCTGCGTGATCGGGATCCCCCTCGGGGTCGTCGCCGCGCTCAAGCGCAACACCGCCGCCGACTTCGCCGCCATGGTGATCGCGCTCCTGGGCGTCACCACGCCGGGGTTCCTCGTCGCGCTGCTGCTGATCTACGTCTTCAGTTTCCGGCTCGGCTGGTTCCCGGTGCAGGGGGCGGGGGAGCACGAGGGCGCCGTCTCGCAACTGCACCACCTGGTCCTGCCCGCCGTCGCGCTCGGCTTCCAGTCCGCGGCGCTGGTGGCGCGGACGACGCGCTCGGCGCTGCTCGCGGTGCTGGGGGAGGACTACATCCGCACCGCGCACGCGAAAGGCTTGCCGCCGCGGACCGTCGTGTGGTCCCACGCGCTGCGCGCGGCGCTGGTGCCGATCCTCGCCGTGCTCGGGCTCTACTTCGGGCAGCTCCTCGGCGGCGCCGGCATCGCGGAGATCGTCTTCTCGCGGCCCGGCCTCGGGAAACTGCTGATCAACGCGATCCTCGCGCGGGATTACCCGCTCTCGCAGGCCCTGATCGCCGTCTTCCTCGTCGCCGTGATCGGCGTCAACTTCGTGACCGACACCCTCTACGGGTTCGCGGACCCGCGCCTGCGGCGGAGCTAGGGGGGCAGGACGCATGGCAACACGCGGCGAGACCGCGACGGTATCGAGCGTGCCGGCGCGCGGGACCCGGGCCCCGCGCACCTACTGGCGCGACATGGTGCGCAGCTTCCGTCGCAACCCGGCCGGGATGGTCGGCCTGGCCCTCGTGGTCCTCTTCCTGCTGGCGGCGGCCTGGGGGGCGTTCGGCTCGCCCGCCGACATGAACCGCAGCCGCCTCGCCGACCGGCTCCAGCCCCCGGGCGGCGCGCACCTCCTGGGCACCGACGGCTTCGGGCGGGATATCCTCGCGCGCGTGCTCGGCGGCGCGCCGCTCGCCCTCGCCGTCGGCGTCGTCTCGGTGGCGGGCGGGGGGCTGGTCGGCTGCACGCTCGGCCTTCTGGCGGGGTACTACCGCGGCAAGGTCGGCATGGTGATCATGCGCGTGATCGACGCCATGCTGGCCTTCCCGACGCTGCTGCTCGCGCTGGCGATCATGGCGACGCTCGGCCCGGGCCTGCTCAACGTGATGATCGCCGTCGGCTTCTCCACCTTGCCACGGTTCGCCCGGATGATGCAGGCGGAGGTGCTGGCGATCGGCGAGCGGGAGTACGTCAACGCCGCCCGCGCGGTGGGCGCGCCAGCCCGCGCCATCCTGCTGCGCCACATCCTGCCCAACGCCGTCTCCTCGGTGCTCGTCATGGCGACGCTGTACATCTCCACGGCGATCCTCGCGGAGGCGACGCTGAGTTTCCTCGGCCTCGGCCCGCGGCCCCCCACGCCGACCTGGGGCTCGATGATCAACGACGGGAGCTCGGTCCTCCAGAACGCGCCCTGGGTCGTGCTCTTCCCCGGGCTGGCGATCACGCTCACGGTCCTCGGCTTCAGCCTCGTCGGCGACGGCCTGCGCGACGCGCTCGACACGCGGCTCCGCGAACGCTGAACGGCGGCGCCTCGGCGCCAGAAAGGCGGTACCCCCATGGCGAACACGCCCGTCCGGATGGTGTCGTACAACTGGGATCACCTCCAGCCCCTCGCCTGTGGCGACGTGCGGCCGGAGGGGATCGACCTGGCGATGGAGCGCGGCCGGCTGGCGCGGCTCGCGGCCGAGCCGGAGGTCGACCTGGCCGAGACGTCCCTCAGCCACTACCTGATCGGGCTGTCGCGGGGCGAGCGGGAAGCGGTCGGGCTGCCGGTCTTCCTGATGCGTTCCTTCCGCCATCGCTGCTTCCTCGTCCGGCGGGGCAGCCCGCTCAGGGACTTCCCCGACCTGATCGGCAAGCGGATCGGCACCGACGGGTGGGCGAACACCGGGAACACCTGGAGCCGCGCGGCGCTGCGCGAGCGCGGGATCGACATCGCCGGCATCACCTGGCTCGTCGGCCCGCCCGAGGCGCATTCACCGGTCTTCCGCCCGGCGAACGCCCCGGTCTATCCGCCGTATGTCGGCAACATCCCCGCGGGGCAGAACCTGGTGGACATGCTCCTGGCGGGCGACCTCGACGCCCTGATGATCCCCTTCCCGCCGCGCGGCTCCTTCGCGAAGGAGAGCCCGATCGCCCACCTCTTCCGCGATTTCCGGGCGACCGAGCAGGCGTATTTCGCGCGCGTCGGGTACTGCCCCGGGATCCACGTCGCGGTGATGCGGCGCTCGGTCTTCGAGCGGGACCCGACGCTCGCCCTGCGCCTCTACGCCGCCTTCGAGGCGTCGAAGCGCCGCTGGCGGGAGGACCGCCGCATGCTCGCGGACACGACGCCCTGGGTGCTGCAAGAGCTGGAGGAGACGGCGGCGCTGCTCGGCGAGGACTGGCAGCCCTACGGCGTCGCGCCGAACCGGCCGATGCTCGCCGACTTCTGCGCGGAGCAACTGGCGCAGGGGCTGGTGACGGCGCCGCTGGACCCCGACACCGCGTTCGCGGACTTCCAGGCGGTCGCGCGCGGCTGATGGTCGTCGCCGGCGTCGGCGCGACGCTGCGCGGGCACGATGGGGCATTGACCCGCCGCGGGAGCGCCGGGCGTTGCCGCCCGGCACCCGCGGGGACTGAGGAGGGGACATGAGTACGTCGACTACGCCCGATCTGGTGCCGGATCGCGCCGAGATCACCCGGCGCGTCGCGGCCGTCGCCCGGCAGGCGGCCGACCGCGGGCTGGACGCGCTGGTGATCGTCGAGCCCGCGAACGTGTACTACCTCTCGGGTTTCCGCACGACCCTTCACACGCGATTCACCGCCGTCGCCGTGCGCACGGCGGACCCCGACCGGGCGACGCTGGTCGCCCCGAGCGTCGACCGCAAGCTCGCGCGCGAGCCGGTCTGGTTCCCCTCGCTCCTCGCCCGCACCGAGATCTACTACGAGGGGGCGCCCGATGGCGGCCAGTTGGCGAATGCCCCCGGCCCGCTGCTCGACGCGGTCCTGCGCGACGGGGATGCCGTGGGTGTCGACCTCGCGGGGGCGAGCTACGGCCAAGTGCAACTCCTGACCGCGCGCTATCCGGCCATGCGCCTCGCGGACGCCACCGAGATCCTGCACGACGCCCGACGCGTCAAGTCGGCGTTCGAGCTGGCGGCGCTGCGCCGGGCGAACGCGATCGCGGTGGAAGTCCTCGGCGGGGTACCGGCCCTGCTGCGGGAAGGGATGACCGAGGTCGACCTGGCGCTCGCGCTGGACGGCGCGGCCCGGCAGGCCGGCGCGGACGGCTTCGCCTACCCGACGCTGGTCGGGTTCGGCCCCAAGTCGCTGGCCCCTCATGCTCCGCCGACCCCCCGGCGCCTCCGGCGCGACCGGATCGTGACGATCGCCTTCGGGCCGACGGTCGCCGGCTACTGCGCCGACATCGTCCGCACCTTCTTCTACGGCGACGCGCCCGCCGTCGCGGTCGAGAGCGGCGAGCGGACGGTGGAGGTCCAGGCGGCGGCGCTGGCCGCGGTGAGGGCGGGCCGGCGCGCCGGGGACCTGATGGTCGCCGCGCGCGAGGTGATCGCCCGGCACTACCCGGCCGCGCCGGCCGCCGGCCGCGCGGGGCACAGCCTCGGCCTGACCATCCACGAGACGCCATCGCTGACGGCCGACAACGACCTGCACCTGGCGACCGACATGGTCCTGGCGATCGAACCCGGCACCCCGGGTTCCGCGATGGAAGGGATCGGCCTCTACCGCCATTGCGATGTGGTGCGGGTCACCGACGAGGGCTACGAGCTGCTGACGCCGCTCGCGCGTGGGCTGCAGGTCGTGCCGACGTGAGCGCCCGCGTGGTTCCGCGTGAGTAGTCCTGGCCCCCCGCCCGCCGCGTGCGCTTGCCTCCGGTCTCCAGGCGGGCGACCTCCCGACCGGCCGTGGCGGGCGCGCGGCTGTCCCTGTCCTCGTCGGCGGGGGGATGCGGATGCCTGATTCGCCGACGGGCGACGCGAGTCGCGTCCTGACGGCGCTCCTGCGCGCCGTCATCGCGGCAGAGCCGGTGGAGGCCGCGGTCTACGCGAAGTACGGCGTGCGCCTGGCCGACTTGCGGGCCCTGCGCGTCCTGCATGATCTCGGCGAGGCGCCGATCGGCCAGTTCGCCGAGGCCGTCGAGATCCCGCGGTCGACGGCCACGATCGCCGTCGATCGGCTGGAGCGCAACGGGCTGGTGGAGCGCGTGGCGGATACCGCCGACCGTCGCCTGACCAGGGTACGGCTGATGGCACGCGGCCTCGCGGCGCTGCGCGATTGCCAGCTCCTGGCCGGCAGCATCATCGGCCGTCGTGTCGAGGCGCTGGCGCCGGAACAGCAGCGCCAGCTGGCCGACCTCCTCGAGGAGGTGCTCGACACGGCCGCGCCGGCGTCGCCGGCATCGGGATCGGTCGCCCCGGTGACGGGAGATGACGGCGCCGCGTGATCGCGGCGCCGGGAGTCGCCTGCGACACGGCGATAGAGGGCGCGTCGCCCTCGCTACAGCCCCGCCGAGCGGCGTGGCGCAAGGGAGAGGAGGTCGATCGTGGAGTACGCCGGCAAGTCGGTGCTGGTCACCGGCAGCGCGACGGGCATCGGGCGCGGGATCGCGCGCGGGTTCCTGGAAGAGGGGGCGACGGTCCTCATCAACGACGTCCGACCCGCGGCGCTGGATAGGGCGCGCGAGGACCTGCGCGCGGAGTTCGGCGACCGGGTGCTCGCCAAGCTCGCGGACGTGCGCGACGCCGCGCAGGTCCGGGCGATGTTCGACGTGCTGCAGGACGCGACCGGCCGGCTGGACGTCGTGGTGAGCAACGCCGGCATCTACCCGGATTGCCCGGTCGTCGAGATGGAGGAGGAGCTCTGGGACCGCGTCCTCGACACCAATGCGAAGGGAAATTTTCTCGTCTGCCGCGAGGCCGCGCGGCGGCTGATCGCCCAGGGCACCGGCGGCAACATCATCGCGATCTCCTCGGGCTCCGCGCGGTCGGGCCGGGTGAACGCGTCCGCCTACTGCGCCTCGAAGGCGGCGGTGACCCTGTTCTCCGAGGTGCTCTCGACCGAACTGGCGCCGCACCACATCAGGGTGAACATCATCAACCCCGGCTTCGTCGACACCCAGAGCGAGGTCAGCCCGATCGCCGCGTGGCGGCTCAAGGCCGCGCGCGAGACGACGCCGGGCGGCCGCCTGGTCGAGCCCCGGGACGTCGCCAACGCGGCGCTCTTCCTGGCCTCCGACCGGGCCGAATGCACCAACGGCATGACCTTCTCGGTTACCGGGATCAGGGGCGTCGCCCGCCTGGGCTGATCGTTCGCGCCGGGACGCCGGAGATACGGCGGCGGCTCCGCCGCGGGGCTGGAACAGGAGCGTTGGCGTGGGGTGGCCGAACAAGGGCGTGATACACCGCCCGGTCGTGATGGGCACGCGGGGGCTCGTGACCTCCGCCAGCGCGCTCGCATCGCTCGCGGGCCTGCGGATCTTGCTCGCCGGGGGCAACGCGGTGGACGCGGCGGTCGCGACCGCCGCCGCCCTCAACGTCTGCGAGCCGTACATGTCCGGCCTGGGCGGCGACGGCTACATGCTCGTCTACACGGCGCGCGACCGGCGTCTGCGCGTCCTCGATTACAACGGTCCCTGCCCCCGGGCCGCCACGCCCGCCGCGTTCGCCGCGCCCGAGGAGAAGGACCGTGGGCCCAAGGCGTCCATCGTGCCCGGGGCGATCGGCGGCTGGCTGACCGCCCTCGATGACGCCGGGACGCTGGACCGCGCCGCGGTCTTCGCGCCGGCGATCGAGTACGCCGAGCGGGGGGTGCCGGTGACCCTGAAGGCTGCGGCCTTCATCGCGGCGGCGGCGCGGCGCCTCACCTTGGAGGCGGCCGCCGTGTTCTGCCCCGACGGACACGCGCCCGCGCCGGGTGCGATCCTCCGCCAGCCGCAGCTCGCCGAGACCTACCGGCAGCTCGTCGCGGGTGGCGCCGACGGGTTCTACCGCGGCCCGCTCGGCGAGCGCGTCGTCGCGGCGCTCCAAGCGCGAGGCGGCCTGCTCGCGAAGCGCGACCTCGCCGAATGGCGGCCCGAGTGGCAGGAGCCCGTCGCGGTGACCTATCGCGGCTACCGCGTCGCCTCGGTCCCGCCGCCCGGGCAGGGCTTCCAGTGCCTGCAGACCCTCAACATCCTCGAAGGGTTCGATCTGGCGGCGTCCGGCCAGAACAGCGCGGAGACGCTGCACCTGCTCGCCGAGGCGATGAAGCTGGCGGTGGCGGATCGCATCGCCTACGCCGGCCGGCCCGACGTCCCGGTCGCCGGACTCCTCGCGAAGGAGTACGCGGCGCACCGCCGCGGCCTCATCGACGCCGGGCGCGCGCACCCGAGCGAGGGCGAGCGCTTCGGGGGGCTCGCGGGGCCGGACGTCATCGCGGCGGGCACGCCCGGGGACTTCAGCCGCGAATGCACGACGCACTTCGACGTGGTCGACGGCGTGGGCAACGCCGTCTCGGTGACGCAAAGCCTCGGCGCCTTCTTCGGGTCCGGCGTCATGGCGGGCGATACCGGCATCGTGCTGAACAACTTCCTCTCCTGGGCCGACCTCGACCCGGCCAGCCCGCTGGTCGTGGCGCCGAACAAACGGCTGGGGACGCGCATGGCGCCCGTGGCCGTCTTCCGCGGCGACCGGCCGTTCGTCATGCTCGGCACACCCGGCTCGTTCGGCATCCCCCAGACGACGACGCAGATGCTCTCGAACGTCCTCGACCACGGCTACAGCATCCAGGCGGCGATCGAGGCGCCGCGCATCCGCACCTACGCCGGCACGACGATCGACATCGAGGCGCGGGTGCCGGCGGACGTGCGCGCCGGGCTGGCGCGCCGCGGGCACGAGCTCCGGGTGATCGACGACTGGTCGCCGGCCGTCGGGGGTGGGCAGGGCTTCATGATCGATCCCGAGAGCGGCGCCCTGCTGGGGGGCGCCGACCCCCGGCGGGACGGATACGCGCTGGCATTCTAAGCCGTCGTCTGCTGATCACCGTCGGGTGGGCGACGAATCGAGTGCCGTCGGAGAGATGCGACGCCAGGTTCTGGGGCGTTGTGCGCCGGTGCGGGCGCGCGGCGGTCAAGCGCGGGAGGGTGGCATGGAAGGACGAATCGCTGAGGATGAGCTGCGCCAGGCGGTCTCGCTCGATCGCCTCCAGCGGCACAACGCGGAGATCGCCAAAGGCGTCCGGCTGTCCGGGAGTCCGGCCGAGGCGGCGGCCTTCGACTACATCGGCGACGAGTGCCGGGCGTATGGCCTTGAAGTGCGGCCACACACCGTGGATGCGTGCGTGAGCCTGCCGGGTCCCGCGTCGCTCGCGGTCGTCGCGCCCGAGTCGCGGGTGCTACCCTGCATCACCCACTCCGCGTCCCGCCCCACCAGGACGGCCGGCCTGACCGCGCCGCTCGTGTACGCGGGGGCGGGGACGGCGGCGGACTACGAGCGCGTCGATGCGCGGGGCAAGATCGCCCTCGTGGAGGGCCTGGCCGGGCCGCCCAAGGCCGTCGCCGCCGACGCGGCCGGAGTCGCGGGCATCGTCTGCGTGAACCCCTCCGGCCTCCACGAGATGACGGTCTCGCCGGTCTGGGGCACGCCGACGCCCGAGACGGCCGCGTACATCCCGAAGGTGGTCGCAGTGTCCGTGCGGCGCGAGGACGGGGACGCGCTCAAGGTGCTGCTCGCGCGGGGGCCGGTCTCCGTGCGGCTGAAGGCGGCCGTCGACACCGGCTGGCGGCCGATCCCGGCGCTCACGGCGGAGATCCCCGGCGCCACGGACGACCGCTTCGTCCTCCTCAGCGGGCACGTCGACTCCTGGCACTACGGCGCGATGGACAACGCGAGCGCGAACGCGACGATGCTCGAAGTCGGCCGGGTGCTCGGCGAACATCGGGATAGGCTGCGGCGCGGCCTGCGGCTCGCCTTCTGGTCCGGCCACTCGCACGCGCGGTACGCCGCCTCGGCCTGGTACGCGGATGCCTTCTGGGCCGACCTGCGCGAGCGCTGCGTCTGCCACGTCAACGCGGAGTCCACGGGCGGGATCGGCGCGGACGACCTGGCGTCCGCGGGCTGCATGGCGGAGACGTGGCAGTTCGCGGCGGGGCCGATCCGCGACATCGCGGGGCAAGAACTGCGCTATCGGCGGATGACGCGCAGCCA
>DASSSV010000448.1:0-11606 GCA_035708265.1 Thermomicrobiales bacterium
GCCGTGCGCCTCGACGATGCCGCGGCAGATGTAGAGGCCCAGGCCGAGCCCCCGTGCGGCGCCCGCCTGCGCGTTGGTGGCGCGGAAGAATGGCGTGAAGAGCCGGGCGCGCTCCTCGGCCGGGATGCCGATGCCCTGGTCGCGGACGCTGACGAGCCCGGTGTCGCCCTCGCGCCGGGCGACCACGGTGATCTCGCCGCCCGCTGACGAGTACTTGACGGCGTTCTCCAGCAGGTTGGCGAAGACCTGCTCCAGCCGCAGGGCGTCGAAGTAGCCGGGCAGCGGCTCGGCGGCCTGGTAGATGAGCGGGCCGCCGCGCTCCGCCTGCTCTGGCCGCGGGTGCCGGACGAAGCGCGCCACCGTCTCCTGGACAATCATGGCGAGGTCGCCCGGCTCCGGCCGCACGCTCAGGCGCCCGGTCTCGATCCGCGCCACCTCCAGCAGATCCTCGCTGAGCCGGTGCAGACGCGCGAGTTGCGTTTGTGCGTTGGCGATGTAGCGGGTCAGGCGCGCGGGGTCGGGGCCGGCCTCGCGCGCCACCTGCCGCTGGATCATCTCGAGGTAGCCGCCAAGCGTGGTGATCGGCGTCTTCAATTCGTGGCTGGCGACCGACAGGAACTCCTCCTTGCCCCGCTGGAGCCGCCGCGCCTCGGTCACGTCGGTGAAGGCCACGACCCGCCCGAGGAGCGCCCCGGTGACCTCGTCGCGCAGCGGCCCGCCGAAGCGTTCGAGGATGCGACCGGGCGGCCGCAGGAGTTCGAGGGTGTCCGTGGCCGACTCCTCCGGGTGCGCGTCGAGCCAGGCGAGCCGGGCCAGGTAGGCGCCGGGGTCGCGCAGGCGCGGGGCCAGCAGTCGCGCGGCGACCTCGCGCTGCGGCCGGCCGAGGAGGTCGGCCGCGTCGAGGCCGCCGAAGAGGTCGGCGAAGCGCCCATTGACGAAGCGGATGCGCCCCGCCCGGTCGGTCATGAGCACGCCCTGCTCCAGCCCGGCGAGCAGCGCGCGCAGGTCGGCCGTCGCGCCCGTCGCCTCGGCGTACCGCCGGGCGTTGCGCAGCGCGACCGCGGTCGGCGCGGCGAGCGCGCGCAGGATGGCGCACTCGCGCCGGGTGAAGGTGTGCGGCGGGCGGCAACAGGCGTAGAGCAGGCCGACCGTCGTGTCCTGCGCCGCCAGCGGCAGGATCGCCGCCGCGCGCAACCCGCGGGCGAAGAGGTCCGGTTCGGTGGCGGGGTCGGCCACGAGGTCGGGGATGAAGCGCGCCGCGCGTCGGGCCAGCACGGCGCGCGAGGCGCCGGCGGCCTCATGCCGCCGCGGCCCGCCGGGCTCGGGTGGGTCGGCGAAGCGTTCGAGCCCGCCCGTCGCCTCGTCCACCAGCGCGATCGCCGCCCAGTCGGCGCCGACCAGCGCGCGCACCGCGGCGAGCGCACGCGCCACCACAACCGCCAGATCCAGGCTCCCAGTCAACTCCAGGGCGACCTGGCGGAGTTCTCGGGCCGTGCCGGGGGCGCGCGCCATAGTCGCCAGTCGCCAGTCGCCGGTCGTCGGTGGGAGTTGAGCGTTGACAGTTGAGAGTTGATAGAGGCGACGGGTCCGTCCCACTATCCACTATCAACGACAAACCATCAACTCACCGACGACCGACGACCGGCGACTCCTCACTGTCTCGCAACGGCGGCCTTCCCGCCCCGCAGCACGTACTTCTGGATCTTGCCGGTGGCGGTCTTGGGCAGTTCGTCGACGAAGTGGAAACCGCGCGGCGTCTTGAAGTGGGCCAGCCGATCGCGCGTGAACTGCCGCAACTCCTCGTCGGTCGCCGTCGCGCCGGGCTTGAGGACGACGAAGGCATGCGGCGACTCGCCCCATTGCTCGTCGGGCAGGCCGACGACGGCGACCTCCTGCACGGCCGGGTGGCGCAGCAGCGTCCCCTCCACCTCGACCGACGAGATGTTCTCGCCGCCACTGATGATGACATCCTTGATGCGGTCGCGGATCTCGGCGTAGCCGTCCGGGTGGACGACCGCGGCGTCGCCGGAGTGGAACCAGCCGTCGCGCATCGCCGCGGCGGTCGCCTCGGGGTCGTTGTAGTAGCCGTCCATCACGACGTTGCCGCGCACGACGATCTCGCCCAACGCCTGGCCGTCGTGCGGCACCTCGCGCCCCTGCTCGTCGACGACGAGGAGTTCGCCCGAGGTGATCAGTTCCACGCCCTGCCGCGCCTTGACCGTCGCGAGGTCGGACGGGGCGAGGTCGGCGTGCTCGGGCAGCGGCTCGCAGATCGTGATGAAGGGCGCGGTCTCGGTCAGGCCGTAGACGTGGGTGATCTCCCAGCCCAATTCGCCCTCGATCCGCTCGATCGTCGCGGCGGCGGGGGGCGCGCCGGCGGTGAAGACGTGGACGCCGGGGCGGGCCTGACGGCGCAGTTCTTCCGGGCTGTTGGCGATGCCGATCAGCACCGTCGGCGCGGCGCAGAGCGTCGTCACGCGCTCCTCGTTGATGAGTTTGAAGATCTGCGCCGGCTCGACCTTGCGCAGGCAGATGTGCGCGCCGCCGACCGCGGTGACGATCCAGACGAAGGTCCAGCCGTTGGCGTGGAACATCGGCAGCGTCCAGAGGTAGCGGTCGGCCGGGGTCATGTGGTGGTGGACCAGCGTGCCGACGACGTTCATGTAGGCGTTGCGGTGGGTGATCATCACGCCCTTCGGGCGCGAGGTCGTGCCGCTGGTGTAGTTGATCGTCAGCAGGTCGCCCTCGGCGATGTCGGGGCGCTCGTACGCGCCGTCGGACTGGCCGAGCAGCGCCTCGTAGTCCTCCCAGCCCTCGCGCGCCCCCTCCAGCGCGACGTAGTGCTCGACGCCGGGGAGTTGGCCGCGGATGCTGTCGACGGCGTCGAGGTAGTCGCCGTGCGCGCAGACGACCTGGGCGCCGCTGTGGGTGATGATGTACTGGAAGTCGTCGGCGGTGAGGCGGTAGTTGATCGGCACGAGGACCGCGCCGAGCTGCGGGACGGCGTAGAACGATTCGAGCTGGGCGTGCGTGTTCGGCGCGATGTAGGCGACGCGGTCCCCCTGGCGCACGCCCAGCCCTTGCAGGGCCGCCGACCAGCGGTCGCAACGGTCGAAGAACTGCTCGTAGGTCAGCCGCAAGTCGCCGTCGACTACGGCCTCGCGGTCGCCGTACAGCCGCCGGGTGCGGCGCGCGAATTCGAGCGGGGTGAGCGGGGTTTCCATCGTCCAGCACCTCCTCCTGTCCGTCCACCGTGGACCCGCGCGTCGCGGGGTAGGCCGCCGGCGCGCCGGCCCGTCCGCCGACGCGCGGCCGTCGCCACGCCCTGGTGCTCTGGACTGCTCGTGCGCTCCTCGGGTCAGGAGTGCGGCGCCGGCCATACCATCGCCGCTCTGGCTCGTGACTTGAGTATTCCCCTCTTGTGGCCGCGTGTCAACTGGCGGCGGTGGTCGCCCTCACCCCCCGACCCCCTCTCCCAACGCCGGGAGAGGGGGAGTGGCGCGGAGGAGCCGTAGTGATCCTCTTGGTCGATGCCCTGGAAGAGCAGCACCGGGCTTGAGGTGCGTCCCCCCGCCTCTACGAGAGGAGGCGAGGAACTGAGTTGCCTACCCGATCCAAGATCTGGAAAGATTGCCACCCTGTTTGTGTCAGGCCCCCCTCTCCCAGGATTGGGAGAGCGAGTCGGGGGGTGAGGGCCGCTCCTACCGTCCACCCACCGCCAGCAGCGCGGCCAGCAGCGGGGCGACGGCGAGGAGGCTATCGATGCGGTCGAGCAGACCGCCGAAGCCGGGCAGCCAGCCGCCCGCGTCCTTGACGCCGGCCGAGCGCTTCAACAGCGATTCGCCGAGGTCGCCCAGGCAGCCGCCCAGCCCGACGAGGGCGACGAGCGCGACCGCGCGCGGGCCGCCGAGCGGCGGGAGCAGGGGTGCGACCAGGAGGAGGGCGAGCGCCGCGCCGAGGAGGTTGCCGGTCAGACCTGCCCAGGTCTTGTTGGGGCTGAGGCGCGGCGCGAGTCGCGGGCCGCCGAGCAGCGACCCGGCGGTGAAGGCGCAGACGTCGCTGACCGCGGTCCCGAAGAGGGCCAGCAGCGGCCAGCCGGGCCCGGCCTGCCGGAGCGCGACGAGGTGCGCCAGCGTCCAGCCGAGGAGCAGCGCGCCGAACGCCAGCCGCGCGCCCTGCTCCAACTCGTCCGCCCGCCCGCGCGCCACCGGCAGCCCGAGCGCGACGGCGACGACGAGCCCCGCGGCCCAGCCGCCGGCGCCGGCCAGGAAGAGCGGCGGCAGTGCGCCGCAGAGGGCGAACAGCGCCCAGCGGTACGCGCCGTCGAGCCGCAGGAGCGGCGCCGCCTCGCGCGCGGCCTGCACCGCCAGCGCCGCCGCCAGCAGCGTCACGCCCGGCGCGCCGAAGAGCAGGGGCACGCCGTAGACCACCGCCAGCGCGAGCCAGGTCAGGTAGCGCCGCGTCAGCGTGCTCGCGCGCAGCCGCCGCCAGTTCCCGCGGCTCGCCACCAGGATCCCCACGCCCCCGGCCCCGAAGGCCGTGCCGAGGGCCGTCACGAGCGTCAGCGCGCCGTCCATCGTTCCCTCCGGGAGCTATCAGCCGTCAGCCATCAGCTTTCAGCAGGTTGTTCCAAGGCCAGCGACTGCGTCGTCGCCACGGCTGCCGCTCGTTGCAATGCCACCACGGATTCCCGACCGACTGCGGACGCTGAAGGCTGATCGCTGACGGCTGATAGCTCGCTCGCCGTCGCCCGTAGGCGGTTGAGCGCAGTCAGCGCCAGCCCGGCGACGAGCACGCCGCCGGCGACCGGTCCCGCGAGCGGCGTGAAGGGCGCGGCGAGGCAGTAGAGCGCCAGGACGAGCATCCGGTCGGCCTTGCCGAGCGGCCCCTCGTAGCGCCGCGCGCCCCCGGCCGCCTGCCCGATCACGCCCAGATAACTGACGAAGAGGACCAGTGCCGGCAGCGCGCCCGCGACGGCGCCCGGCAGCGCGCCGCCCAGCGCCAACCCGCCGAAGCAGAGCAGGTCGGCCAGGCGGTCGCCCGCCTCGTTCAGCACCGCGCCCCACGGCCGCGCGCTGCCGCTCAGGCGGGCGACCATGCCGTCGAGCGCGTTGCAGGCGATCCGGGCGAAGATCAGCGGCGGCGCGAGCCAGAGCCAGCCTGTCCGCCCGCCGAGCGCGAGCAGCAGCCCCACCGCCGCCGCGCAGCCGAGCCCGACCGCCGTCAGCGCGTCGGCGGACACGCCCCGCCGCGCCAGCCACCCCGCCAGCCGCCTGAGTACCGCCTGGAACCGCGGCTTGATCGCATAGAGAGTCATGCCGTCCTCCGGGCGGAAGCGGGAAATGAGAAGTGAGAAGTGAGAAACCGGCCCAGATGCCGCACGTCGTTGGCCGGCTCCATTCCTCACTTCTCATTTCCCACTTCTCACTTCCGCTTTCGTTACCGCGAACAGGCCGTGCTCCGCGACCCAGGTGCGCGTCGCGGCGAAGCCGGCCTCGCGCGCCCACGTCTCCACCGCCCGCGCCGGCCGGGTGCCCATGATCCAGGGCTCGCCGTGGCGGTTCGGCAGGGTGTTGGCGATCAGATCGAGCTGCGGGTGGGCGATCTGCGTGGTGAAGACGAACGCGCCGTCGTCCGGCAGGAGCGCGCGGACGCCGCGCATCGAGCGGCGGATGGCCGCGTCGTCGGTGATGATCTCGTAGACGCCGGAGGCGACGACGAGGTCGGGGCGCGGGGCGATGCGGGCGAGGTCGCCCGGGTCGGTCGCGTCGCCGCGCTCGAAGCGCGCGTCGCGCAGGCCGAGCGACGCGGCCAGCGCCTGCCCCTGCGCCAGCCCGGCCGGGTCGAGGTCGCGGCAGAGGACCGAGAGGTCGCCCCGGTCGGTCGCGGCGACGAGTTCGAGCAGGTAGCGGCCCGGTCCGGCCGCGATGTCGACGATGTGCGTCCGCTCCCCGCGCGCCCGCCGCGCTTCGATGACCTGGAGCAGCGTCCGCTCCAGCAGCGCGCGCCGTGCCCGGATCGCGCGCCACCCGACCTGATCGAGATAGATGCGGTCGGCCAGCCGCCCGATGATGAGCTTCCCGCGCGCCTGGTTGCGGTAGACGTAGTCGAGCATCGGCCCGGAGTCGAAGCCGTGCCGGTAGCCGAGCGCGATGCCGTCGCTGACGAGCGCGCCGAGGCGCAGGCCCGCGCGCGCCACGCGCCAGCGCGGCGCCCCGAGGTTCAGTTGCGGCCCGTCCGTGTTCGCCTGTTCCGCTGTCCGTGTCGCCATGGTCGTCCTCCTATTCGTGTTCACGAAACGATGCCGCTCGTCAGGCCGCGCGCTTGCTCGTGATGCCGGGCGTCGGGCGGACCTCGCCCGCGATCCCCGCGGTTGACAGCCGCGCCACCTCGGCCGCGGCCCGCGCCGTCAGCGCGGCCGGCGACTCGCCCGGCGTGGCCATGAGCGGCGCGCCGAAGCGGACGGCGACTTTGCCGCGCCGCGGCAGCAGCCGGCCCTTCGGCCAGGCCGCCGCGGTGCCCAGGATGGCGATCGGCACGACCGGGCAGCCGGTCCGCGCCGCCAGCACGCCGACGCCCCGCTTGAACTCGCGCCCCGGCTCGCGCGTCCCGGCCGGGTAGAGGAGGACCGCGCCGCCCGCGGCCAGCAGCGCCGCCGCGCGGTCGAGCCCGGCCGTCCCCGCGCGGGGGAAGGGGAAGGCGTTGATGGCCGCCGCGGCGGCGCGGCGCAGCGCCGAGCGGTACCAGTAGTCCTCCGCCGCGGCGATCCGCGTGCGGGCGCGGAGCGGGGCCGGCAGCGCGGCCAGCACCGCCAGCGTGTCGAGGTGGCTGCGGTGGTTCGCCGCGAAGATGCACGGCGCGGCGAGTCCCGCCAGGTCCACCTCGGCCCGCACGTCCAGGCCGAACCCCGCCCGCAGCAGCGGCGTCAGGAGCGCCCGTTGCCAGAGCGCGCGGCCGAGTCGCCCCGCCGTCCCGTCCGTCGTCCGCATCTCATCACCCTCCGTCTGCGTCCGCGCCGTTCGCCCGAGTCCTGCGCGCAGCATGGCACACGCCCCCTGCGGCACGGCTGCGGGAGGACTGCGGCGAGACTGCGGTGGGGCAGATGCGGCGTGATGGCGGGGCGATCCGTCGCCTGCGTGGCGGGCGCCGGGGGCAATCGGGCGGCGCGGCGCGCTCCTACCGGCCTACGGCGGGTGTCAGGCGGATCGGCGGTGTTAGTTCGGCCCGGACGGAGGAACGACGGGGGCGGGCCGCGATGGCCCGCCCTTCACCGTCTCGTGCTATCCAGCCTGCCCGTCTCACCCCATCGAGAGGTTCTGCCAGTTGGTGTTCTCGACCCGGTCGGCCGGGATGCTCAGTTCGATCGTGTTGCCGGTCACGTCGCGCACCGCGTCTTTCGGGATGGCGACGGCGCGCTGCAGCATGCGATCCACCACGAAATCGTCGGCCCGCACATCCTTGACCGTCCCGACGTGGTCGCCGTGCGACCCGACGACCTTCATCCCCACCCTGATGTCATCCGGCATACTCGCCGTCATCTCCGCCCTCCTTGCACCCGCCTGACCACAGCGGGCACCCGGGCGGGGGCGCAACTGGCGTGCCAGAGCCTGCCGCGCGGCGTGGATGAGCGGACGCGCCGGCGGTTGAAATCGCTGCTCAGGGCTCGCTCCGCTCGCCACCAAGTCCGCCTGCGCGGACTGGGCCGTGGGACCGAGCGACCGCCCTCCGCTTCGTAGGGGGCATTCCTCTCCAGCTCGCGCCGGCGGGCCTCGTGCGCCCGCCGGCTCCCCCGACTGCGGCCTCGGCTGCCAGCGCCCCTCGGTACACAATGCGCGCGCTTCCCCTCGCCGCCGCGCGTTGGTTGTCGTGCGATTCCGCACTGTTCTGTACAGGGCACAGATCACGGAAAGGGGAGACGTGCGGGAGTCCGGTCCCCGCTCGACGCCGTATCTCCAAGTGGCGGGCCGAGCGGCCCTCGGCGGGCGCCGCCCCTCCCCGCCGTGCTATAGTTATGTATCCATGCAGGCGCATGTGTGCGGTGGGGGGAACCGGGAGGCCACCTTGGCGGACTTGGCGGAAGCGCGGAGCCGGGCGACCGAAGCGGTCCGGGGCATCGCCGCGTTCGGCGAGCGGATGACCGCCAACATCGAGCGCGTGATCGTCGGCAAGCGCGACGCGATCGAGCAGACGCTCGTCGCGCTCCTGTGCGAGGGCCACATCCTGCTCGAAGACGTGCCGGGCGTCGGCAAGACGACGCTGGCGCGCGCCCTGGCCCGTTCGCTCGGCGGCGAGTTCCGACGCATCCAGTTCACGCCCGACCTCCTGCCGTCCGACATCGGCGGGATCACCTACTTCAACCAGCGCCGCGGCGAGTTCGAGTTCCGCCCCGGCCCGGTCTTCGCCAACGTCGTCCTCGCCGACGAGATCAACCGCGCGACGCCGCGCACGCAGAGCGCCTTGCTGGAGGCGATGGAGGAGCGCACCGTCACCGTCGAGGGCGAGACGATGCCGCTGCCCCGCCCCTTCCTGGTGCTGGCGACCGAGAACCCGAGCGAGCTGGCGGGGACCTTCCCGCTGCCGGAGGCGCAACTCGACCGCTTCCTGCTGCGCCTCGCCATCGGCTACCCCGACGAGGACGAGGAGGACAGCCTGCTGGTCCGCTTCGCCGGGCCGCACCCGCTGCTCGACCTGGCGCCGGTCGTCGCGCCTGGCGACCTGGAGGGGCTGATCCGCGCGGCGCGCGAGGTGCATCTTGGCGACGAGCTCAGGCGCTACCTGACGCGCCTCGTCCGCGCCACCCGGACGCACGAGGCGATCGAACTCGGCGCCAGCCCGCGCGGCACGCTGGCGCTCGGCCGCGCTAGCCAGGCGCGCGCCGCCCTGCGCGGCCGCGACTACGTCCTGCCCGACGACATCAAGGCGCTGGCCGGCCCGGTCCTGGCCCACCGCCTGATCCTCAGCCCGGAGGCGCGCCTGCGCGGCCGCACCGCCCCACAGCTCCTGGCCGAGATCGTCGCCGGCGTGCCCGTACCGGTGGAGGAGGGTTGAAGGTCCCGCGGTCTTGTCGTGCCGACGTCCGCAGCAGTAGAGCGCGCAACTTTCAACTTTCAACCTTCAACCTTCAACTCGCGGAGCGCAGCGGAGCGACATGTTCTTCAACGCGATCTGGATCTACGGTGCGCTCGTGGTGCTCGTCGTCGGGATGGCGATCCGCCAGCCGGCGCTGACGGTGCTGGGCACGCTGGTGCTGCTGACGGCGGGGGTCTCCTGGGGCTGGAGCCGCTTCGCGCTGCGCGCCGTGTCCTACCGGCGGCGGCTGGGGTCGCCGCGCGTCTTTCAGGACGAGACGCTGACGCTGACATTGGAACTGGTGAACCGGAAGCCGCTGCCGCTGGCCTGGATCGACGTGGAGGACCAGGTGCCCGACCGGGTCGAGGCGGTGGATCGCCGCATCGCCCCGTGCGAGCACCCGACGCGCGCGATCCTGCCCTACCTCACCTCGCTGCGCCCCTACGAGCGCGTCGCCTGGACCGCCACGCTGCGCTGCCCCCACCGCGGCTACTTCGTCTTCGGCCCCGCGCGGCTGCGCTCGGGCGACATCTTCGGCTTCTTCACCGGCGACGCCGACGTCCCCGACGAGGATACGCTGCTGGTCTACCCGCGCATCATCCCGCTGCCCGAACTCGGCATCCCGCCGCGCCAGGCGTTCGGCGAGACCCGCGCCCCTCGCGCGCTCCTGCGCGACCCGCTCCGCGCGGTCGGCGTGCGCGATTACCGCCCGGAGGACTCCTTCCGGCACATCCACTGGAAGGCCACGGCGCGGGCGCAGGAGCTGCAGGTGCGTGTCTTCGAGCCGACGCTCGTGACGCAGCTCGGCATCTTCGTCAACCTCGACACCTTCCAGCACTACTGGGAAGGGCTCGACACCGTCCACAGCGAGGCGGCGATCGTCGCGGCGGCGTCGCTGGCGGCGCACGCCGTCCGCGAGCGCTACGCCATCGGGCTCTACGGCAACGGGCTGGTCGGCGGGTCGGACCAGCCGCTGCGCCTGGCGCCTGGCGGCGGGCCGGCGCAACTGACGCGCGCGCTCGAGGGGCTCGCCAAACTCTCGCCCTTCGCCACGCTCGACTTCCCGAAGTTCCTCCAGGCCGAGACGCGCGACTTCCCCTGGGGCAGCACGATCGTCGTCATCTCCGCCGTGATGACGCCGCCGCTCGCCGCCACGCTGGCCGCGCTGCGCGACGCCGGCCACCGCCTCGTCCTCGTCGCGGTCGACGAGTTCGCGGCGCCGTCGCTGCGCGGCCTGACCGTCCACCGCCTGCCCGACGCCCTGCTGCTGGCCGAGCGGCGGCGGCAGGGCGCACTGACGCCCGACGGGGCGGTGCCCGCGCGGGAGGCGGCGGGATGAACGCGCCCGTCGTGCCGACCTGGCCGGACCGGCTGCTCGCCGCGCTGTTGCCCGACCCGCGCGAGCGGGACTGGAGCTACGAGGGGCTGCTCGCGCTCGCGATCGGCGCGGAGACCTGCGTCCTCTACCTAGCGGCCGAGGCGATCTTCAGCACCGGCGCCCGGCTCGACGCGACCGTCTCGCCGCTCATCATCTTCCTGGTCCTCTACATCGGGACGCAGGTGCAACGCTGGCTCGACCTCCACTATGTCTTCAGCCCCGAGTACGAGATCGTGATGGTGGCGGCGTTCTGCCTGACGCTGCTCCTGGCGGTGCGCGCGATCTCCTACCCGCACGTCGCGCCCGGCGATACCGGCTGGCTCTCCGACGCCGTCCGCGACCTCGCCTTCTTCCGGTCGCACGCCGAGCGGGAGGTCTGGGGCGTCGTCATGCTCGTCGCCTACGCCTGGTGGCGCGGGCGGACGCGCGACGAGGCCGGCATCGACTCGGCCTACCGCGCGCTGCGCTTCGGCGCGGCAGCCGGCCTGGCGATGCTCCTCCTCGCGGTCGCGCGCGTGCCGGACGTGGGGCACGAGGCGATCTGGCGCGGCCTCTACGGCGCGGTGATCGGCTACTTCCTCTGCGCGCTCGGCGCGGTGGCGCTGGCCCGGCTGCGGGTCGAGCAGGCGCGCGGCACGCTCGTCCTCACCCCGCGCTGGCTCGTCACCTTCGGCTGGCCGGTCCTGGCGCTGCTGGCGGTCGGCACGATCCTAGCCGGGCTCTTCACCCGGCACCTTCTGGATACCGTCGTCTGGCTGCTGACGCCGGTCTTCTACGTCCTACAACTGCTGCTGCTCGCGATGGTCTACATCGCGACCGGCGTCGCCTGGGTCGTCTTCGCCGTCTTCACCTGGATCCTGGCGCACCTCGGCCCGACGAACGTCACGCCGACGCCGGTGACGCCGGTCGCGCAAGCCACGCCGCCGCCCTTCCCGTACCAGTACGTGCAGCCGGTCCACTACCCCGACGCCGTGCGCTACCTGGTCGCCCTGGCCCTCCTCGGCGCGATCGTCTGGCTCCTGACGCGCTTCCTCTGGCGGCGCCACCGCCGCGCCACGGGGCCGGCCGGCGAGGTGCGCGAGTCGATCTTCTCCTGGGGCCTGCTCGGCGAGGGCGCGAGCGGCGCGCTGCGGCGGCTGCGCGGGCGCCTGCGCCGGCC
>DASSSV010000449.1:0-18546 GCA_035708265.1 Thermomicrobiales bacterium
GCCGCCGTGGGCCTGCGCGGTCGCCTCGTAGACCGCGCGGTTGTAGAGGAGCGGGTAGACGTTGCGGAGCTCCCGGCCGGTCAGCCCGGCCGCCGAGCGGGCGTCGGCCGGCACGCCCTCGCCGAAGTCGGTCTTGAACGCGGCGATGCCGATGTCGAGCAGCGGCCGGTGCTGTTCCTTCCACCAGGCGGCGGCGTCCGGGTTGGTGAAGTCCACCGGCGCGCGGCGCGGCTCCGCGACGAACGTGCCGTCCACCACCGCGACCGGCCCGCCGTCCGGCCCGCGCAGCAGGTAGCCGCGCTCTTTGGCCTCGTCATAGAGCGCCGTGCCCTCAGAGAGATAGGGCACTTCCCACAGGCACACCTTCACGCCGTCCGCGCCGAGCGCGCGGACCATCCCGGCCGGGTCGGGGAAGGCGACCTCGTTCCAGACGAAGTCGCAGTTGAGCGCGGGGGTGCGCAACCAGGCGGGGTCGAGGTTCACGACGTCGAGTGGGATCTCTTCGAGGCGGAAGCGCTCGACGACCGCCTCCACCTCGGCGCGCGTCTCGTACCGGCAGCGCGAGGCCCACAGCCCGAGTGCCCAGCGCGGCAGGGGCGGCATCCGCCCGGTCAGCGCCGTGTAGTCGCCGAGTGCCGCCTTCAGGTCGGGGCCGAGGAAGACGAAGAAGTCCAGCCCCTCGTCCTCGACGCCAAGGCTCGCCGCGGCGGCGTGGGTCGCGCCGAGGTCGGCCTCGGCGCGAGCGATGGTGTGGGCGAAGACGACGTAGCCGCGGCTGGAGCAGACGAGCGGGCAGTTCTTGTAGGCGGCGTCGGTGTTGGTGCCCCAGGAGTCGGTGTCCCAGAGCGTCGCGCGCCGACCGCGCTGGTCGAAGCGGACGAAGCGCTCGCCGAGCCCGTAGAGGTGTTCGTCCGGCGCGAGCGCCCAGCCGACGCTCGCCTCCGCACCGTCCTCCGCGACGCAGAGCGGCGGGACGAGTGCCTGCCCGAAAACGTTGCGCTCGTCGCCGGCCAGCGCGAACGGCGGCCCATCGGGGCACCCGACGCGCAGCGCGAACGGCTCGCGCCCGACGATTATGCGCAGCTCGCCCGCGGCGACCTCCCACCCCTCCGCCGTCTCGCGCGCGTCCAGCGCCAGCCCGGCCGGCTCGGGGTCGAGCAGGATGCCGAAGTCGTGCTCCGGCTGCCGCCCCAGCCGCAGCCGCGCCACGCGCGGCGCGACGACCGCCAGCGTCAGCGGCAGCGCGCGACTCCCGGCCGGCGCGGCGAAGTCGAGCCGCGGCCGGTTCGGCGTGCCCGCCCCCGTCGCGTCCTCCGCCGCCGAGACGGACATCGGCCGGTCGTAATAGTCGCCGCGCGCGTAGCCGGCCGCCTCCACCGTGAAGACGAACCGGCGCCCGCCCGCCGCGATCTCCGCGGCGACAATGCGCTGTGGAACGTAGCCTCTCATGAGCAGCGGGCAATGAGACGTGTGAAGGACGAACCCAGCAGACCGGCGACAGGGAGGGTGCGCCGAGCATGGCCCTGTCGCACCGCGCCCATCTCCCTCTCCACCTGCTTCACGCGCGCGTTCGCCACTCGCCGCTCGCTACTCATAGGCCTACCGACCTCATCCCGGCCACCCGACGATGCGATGACGCTCGTGGTTCCCCAGGCGCGCCGCACGCACGCAGCGGGCTGTGCCGCGCCATCACCGATCATGTCCCTGCCCCCGGCTCCCGCGCGCCGTCTCGTTGCTCGATCTCGGCGACAACGCGCGCGAACTCCGCGACCAGCGGCGGCGCAACACCCGTCTGGCGATAGATCGCCAGCAACTCGTGGTAATACCAGAGCGTCCCGTCGCGCCCGCCGCGGAATCGCTCCCAGACGACGTCTCCGTGCGTGCGCAGGTCCGCCAGCGTCGCTCGCGCGTTGTGAACTTTATCCGCGAGCGAGACGAGTTGGGAATCGAGCGGCTTGTCGCCCGCGATCCGCAAATAGGCTTCCTTGCGCGCGCGCCAGGGCGGCTTGGGGCTGGTGTCGGTGTCGGAGCAGTCGGCGACGATCCGCGCGACGGTCGGACCGAAGCGCTCCCGGATGTCGCGCAGCCGCGCGGGGCCGCCCTGGTCCTCGATCGCGTCGTGCAGGAGCGCCGCGATCACCGCGTCCTCGCCGCCGTGCTCACCGACGAGCGCGGCGACGGCGAGCAGATGGGTAATGTAGGGGATGCCGGTCGCCTTCCGCACCTGGTCGCGATGGATGCGCGCCGCGTAGACGAGCGCCTCCTCGAAGCGTTCCCCGTAGGCCATGGCTCCTCCCATCGGCCCGCGTCGCCCGTGTGCGGGCGCTGGGTTCCTGTCAGTCCTTTCATCCCACACCGAGTCTTATTCTCGCAGATCGCCTTTCTCCAGCATTTCTCCAACCGTAAGAGCCAGCCGGCGCCAAGCGGTTGCTCCGACGAAGCGTGCTGGGCGCGGTGGCACGCCATCGCCGACGACTTTCGCTTCCTGCGAATTTTCATCCTGTACCAGGGCGAGATATTCGCTTGTCGCGCGCAGAAAGAGTCCTTCCAGTATGCGGACTGATACGTCGCTCGCGAACGCTCTAGCGGCGAGGCGCGTTATCGCTGCACGACGCTCCGACGTGATCGGGACGCTGTTTTCACCGATCTGTAAGGTATCCAGATCAATTGGCTCACGCCGCGCGATCCACGCCGCGCCCTGCTCCTGGCGACGGATGTCTGTGAGCGTCATCCCGGCTGTTGGCATGACCCTGAGCTGCTCACCCGCCAGGGCGAAGAATCTCTCGTCCCCGTGAGTGAACTCGTAGACCCTGCGCTCTCCCTGCGATCCCCCGATAACTGCGACCAAGTGCAACTCGAACGGCCAGCGCTCCGAGATCGGGGCCGAATCCATCTCTGCCTCGGTGTCATAGCCAAACTCGTAGAAGAGATACTCATTCACCTCTATCAGTTCGTTGGGCATTGGCTGCCTCTGCAAGTACGGACGCCGAAGGAACCTGATCAAGCCCATATCCGCGCCGCGAGCGGGCCACGCGAGGACTGCCGGTAGGGCGCTTAGCCCTTGATCGCCCCCGCCGTCAGCCCGGCGACGATGCGGCGCTGGAAGACGAGGACGAGGATCACCAGCGGGAGGGTGATGATGACGGCGGCGGCGCAGATCTGGCCCCAGGGAGTCGCCTGGGCGATGTCGGCGCCCTCGAACTGCGCGATGGCGACCGTCGCGGTGTACTGGCTCTGCACGCTCATGAAGGTGCGCGCGAAGAGATATTCGTTCCAGGCGGCGATGAAGAGGAGGATCGCGGTGGTGAAGACACCCGGCGCGGCGAGCGGCGCGACGATGCGCGCGAAGGTCTGGAGGCGCGTGCAGCCGTCGACCCGCGCGGCTTCTTCGAGCTCGAGCGGCAGGTCGCGGAAGAAGGCGTTGAGCGTCCAGATGCAGACCGGCAGGGTGAAGGTCACGTCGGGCAGGATCAGCGAGAGTTTGTTGTTGATCAGGTGCCAGTCGCTGAACTGCAGGTAGAGCGGGCTGACGATCGCGATGCCGGGGAACATCGCCACGGCCAGCACGACCGTCAGGACGAGGTTCTTGCCGGGGAACTTCAGCCGGGCCAGCGCGTAGGCGCAGGACGAGCCGACCAGCAGCGACAGGAGCGTCGCGCTGGAGGCGATGATCGCGCTGTTGAGGATCGCGTGGGTGAAGCGCTCCAGCGTCAGGACCGTGTGCCAGTTCGATAGCACGGCGGGGGTGGGGAGGTACTGCGTCGGCACGCGGTAGATGTCGCGCTCGCTCTTGAACGACGTGATCAGCGTCCAGATGAACGGCGCCAGGCAGAAGATGATGAAGACGGCGACGAAGACGTAGAAGGCGGTCCCGCGCAGGGCCGCGCGCGCTTCCTTGCCGGCCGGGCGGCGGGCCTGTCCGATCGCGGTCATCAGCGTGCTCCCGGGGTATTGCTGCCGGCCGGCGCGCCGAGCACCTTGATGAAGAAGAAGGAGACCAGCAGGACGATGACGAAGGTCAGCACGGCGAGCGCCGAGCCGCGCCCGAACTGGAGGCTGGTGAAGAGCGCACGGTAAGTGTAGAGCGTGATCGTCTCGGTCTGGGTGCCGGGGCCGCCGCCGGTCAGCACGAAGGGCAGGTCGAACATGCGCGCCACGTCGATCAGGCGGAAGAGGAGCGCGACGAGGATCGTCGGCTTGAGGAGCGGGATCGTGATGCGCCAGAAACTCTGCCAGGCGTTCGCGCCGTCGATCGCCGCCGCCTCGTAGAGCTCGTGCGGGATCAGTTGCAGCCCCGCGAGGAGGAGGAGCGCGACGAACGGCGTGGTCTTCCAGACGTCGGCGCCGATCATCGCCCAGAGCGCCAGCGCGGCGTCGGCGATCCAGGGCTTGTACGAGCTGAGGATATGCACGTCATTCAGCAGCCGGTTGAGGACGCCGTAGTCGGCCTGGTAGATCAGTTGCCACATCCGCGCGGCGACGACCGTCGTCAGCGCCCAGGGGACCAGCACCGCCGCGCGCACCAGCCCGCGGCCGAAGAACGCGCGGTTGATCGCCAGCGCGATCACCATGCCGAGGATCATCTCGCAGGTCAGCGAGGTCAGCGCGATCGTGCCGGTGACGCGCAGCGCGTTGTGGAAGCGGTCGTCGTTGAGGATGATGTCCTGGTAGTTCCCCAGCCCGACGAAGGGCCGGGGCGTGTTCGCGAAGCGCAGGTTGATCTTGAAGAGGCTGAGCCAGAACGCCCTGGCCAGCGGCAGGAACGCCACCGCGGCGATCGTCAGCATCGCCGGGACGACGAGCGCCACCCCCAGCCGGGCGTCCGCCCGCTCCTGCGCCGACCAGCGCCGCCGCGCCCGCGCCGCCACCCTCGCGACCGGCGGCGCCACGACCTGTGGGGTACTCATCGGCCCGCCCTCCCGAGGGAGGACTAAGGACTAAGGACTAAGTGGGTTCCATGCAGCCGGATTGCCGGTTGGCGAACCGCGAGCAGAGGAATACTTAGTCCCTAGTCCTTAGTCCTTAGTCCTTACGATTGCTTGACGATGTCGCGCAGTTTCGCCGCCATGTCCTTGACCGCCTGGTCGGGCGTCTTCGAGCGCGCCATGGCGGCGCCATAGTTCGGCTGGAGCGCGTCGGCCGACATCTGCCCGTAGTACGGCGTCACCGGGCGTGGCTTCAGGCTGTCGAAGGCCGGGCGCAGCCGGTCGGAGAAGCTGTACTTCGCCTTGACTGCCGGGTCGTCGAAGGAGGCCGGGCGGCAGGGCAGTTTGCTCGCGTTGAGGTAGTTCTTCGTGTTCTGGTCGAGCGAGGTCAAGAATTGGATCGCCACCCCCGCCTCCTTCTGGTGCTTGGAGAAGGCGGAGATGCCGAGGTTCCAGGTGCCGAGGCAGCCGGGGCCGGGCTTCGACCCGTCCTGCGACGGCAGGGTCGTCACGTCCCACTTGCCCTTGACCTTGGAGGTGTCGGCGTCCATCTTGCTGGCCTCGGTCATCCAGTTGCGCAGGAAGACCGCGCGGCCGTCGAGGAAGGGGCTGGTGGCGTCGGCGGTCGTCTTCATCGTCAGGCAGGCTTCGGGCGAGATCTTGTCGGTATAGAGGAAGTCGACCAGCCGCTTCATCGCGTCGACGCCCTTGGTGTCCTTGTCGACCAGGACGTTGAGCTTGTCGTCCACCAGCTCGCCGCCGTAGCCCCAGAGATACTCCAGCCAGATGATGATGCCGCCCTCGGTCTGCGACGCCTGGAAGATGAAGCCGCTCATGTCGCCGGTGGCGAGCTGCTTCGACTGCTTCAGGAGGTCGTCGTAGGTGGTGGGCGGCTTCAGCCCGGCCGCGTCGAGGAGGTCCTTGCGATAGTAGAGGCCGGGGCCGTTGTTGAACCAGGGGAGCGCGTAGAGTTTGCCGTTGTAGGTCGCGCCGTCGAGCGTGCCCTTGAAGAACTTGGCGCGCTCGGCGGCGGGCAAGAGGTCGTCCACCGAGATCGTCCAGCCGGCCGCGGCGAACTCGGGGACGAAGGGCACGTCCATCGAGACGAGGTCGGCGGAGGGGTCCTTGGCGGTGGCGACGGTGACGAACTTGTCGTGCAGGTCGGTCGTCGTCGCGCCCTGCTCCTGGTAGCTGATCTGGATGTTGGGGTTCTGCGCGTTGAACTCGGCGACCTGCTTGGCGGCGTAGCCGGTCGTGTCGCGCGAGGCGAACCAGGTGATCGTTACGGCGTTGCCGGACTTCACTACGGTCGGCGCGCTGGTCGCCGCGCCGCCCGCGGCCGGGCTGGCCGCCCCGCCGCTCGCCGCCGTCGGGGCGCTCGTCGCGGCACCGCCCGCGGCGGCCGCGGTGGCCACCTTCGTCGGCGCGGTAGTCGGCGCCGCGGCCGAGGTCGCGCCGCCCCCGCCCGCGGCCGGTTGGGGCGTGGCGGTGGCCGAACTGCCGCAGGCCGCGAGGAGGAGCAGGCCGGCCGAGGCCGCCAGCCCCTTCAGCACCTCGCGCCGGCTGACCCGTTTGCCGTCGAGATCGTCGCGCTGGTCGCTCACCGTCGGTCTCTCCTTCGTCGCATACGCTGTGCGACCCCGCCACCACGGCGGGGTCGTCGCGCCCCCGGCGCGGGATGGGTGCATAGAAAACGGCGGCAAGATTACGTCGCCCTATCCTACGCGGGCGCCCCGTTCCGGTCAAGAGATGCGCCGGGAGTGGAGAGACCGTTCACCAGCGAGACAACACAGGAGGGAGGGCGCGGGCAGGGGTGGCCCGCCCGCTCAGTCGAACTTCGCCCGGCGGGTGTCGTACTCCAGCCACCCCGCCGCGTCGACCGGCTCGGCGGGTGTGGGGGACTCGCCGCCGCCGGCCTCGTTGAAGTTGAGGATGCTGGCGAGGAGCTGTTCGCGCTCGCCGCGCTCGCGTTCGAGCATCAGTTCCAGTTTCTTGACGCGGTAGAGCGTGTCTTCGAGCAGGCGGCGGACGCTGGCGATCAGGTCGGCCACCAGGCCAATCAGGACGATCAGCACGCCGATCGTCAGCATCACGCTGCCGATGATGACCGACTGCAGGTAGCGCGGCCCGGTCGCGGTCCCGATCGCCTTGAAGAAGAGGTAGCGCAGCAGCAGCAGCGCGCCGATCAGGACGAGCGCGCCGCCGGCCAGGAAGAAGACCTTCAGCGGCTCGTACATCGCGTAGATGCGCACGATCGTCGCGCCCTGCTTCTTGATGTAGTCGTAGGTGCCGCGCATCAGGCGCGAGGGGCGCGTGACCCGGTTGGTGGTGACCGGAATGGCCGTGATGACGAGGTTCTTCTTGCCGGCCTGGATGATCGTCTCCAGCGTGTAGGAGTGGCGCGTGACGACGTTGAGGCGCAGCGCCGCCTCGCGCGAGTAGGCGCGGAAGCCGCTCGGGGCGTCGGGGACGCGCGTGCCCGAGCCCTTGCGCACGACCCAGGAGCCGACCTGCTGGAGCGCCTTCTTGCTGAGCGAGAAGTGCTCGATCGTCTTGGTCTGCCGGTCGCCGATGACGATATCGGCGCGGTGGTCGAGGATCGGCGCGACGAGCCGCGGGATGTCCTGCTGGGGGTACTGGTTGTCGCCGTCGGTATTGACGATCACGTCGGCGCCGAGGCGCAGGCAGGCGTCGAGACCGCTCTGGAAGGCTTCGGCCAGCCCCTTGTTGCCGACGTGGCGGACGACGTGGTGGACGCCGTGCTGGCGCGCGACCTCGACGGTGCCGTCGGTGCTGCCGTCGTCGATCACCAGGATCTCGATCGTGTCGATGCCGGGGATGCTGGTCGGGATCGTGGCGAGCGTGGCCGGCAGGGTCTCCGCCTCGTTCAAGCACGGGATCTGCACGATCAACTTCATGCCGCCCCCGCCCTTCCGCCGCGCCGCGCCGGCCGCCGGCGCGAAGCTCAATAACTGCACGTCCCCTTCCCCCGCTCCCGCCGCGCCCCGGCGCGACGCCCCTCTATAGCGCAGTTCGCGGCGCGCGTCAAACTGAGTCCGCCCTCACCCCCCGGCCCCCTCTCCCAATCCTGAGAGAGGGGGGCCTACGTCAACCAGAGTGCTGCTCTTCTAGATCTCGTGTCGGTTGTGTGGCCAGGACACGCCCCTCTCCGCCCTCCCAGTCAGACTTCTTCATTGAGCACGACACTCGCTCCTGGCCGCTCTCCCCCTCGCCCAGGATTGGGAGAGGGGGGATGGGGGGTGAGGGCCAACACGCCAACCGCCGCCCTCACGCCTCCCTCGGCGCTGACGGCGCACCGGGGGCGACGCCGAGGCGGCGGCGTCATCGCGCGCCCGTCCCCCATTACGGTAGAACGAGCGACTATCCGTTTGGTAGCGATGAGTGCTGAGCGATGAGCGACGAGTTATGACGGGACACGAACTCCTCGCCACCCGTCACTCATCACCCACTCGTCGCTCAGTACTCATCGCTCAGCACTCGCTAGCGTCGTCCCCTCCGGCCGACCGGGACGTGGGCGGTGCTATCGCTGAGCGGGTGCAGCAGCGGCAACTCCTGGTGGCCGACGATGAATTGCTCGGTGTCGCCCTCGATGGCGCGGCCGCCGAGCGATTGCGGGATGCCGCCGAGCGATTCGATCAGCTCGGGAGTGACCGGCGCGTCGATGCCGGCGAGTTTGTTGACCTCGTCGATGATCGTGGGCAGGATCTCGGCCTCGGCGCAGGTGCGCACGATCTCGCCCTTGGCGAAAATGACACCCTTGCCGCGTCCGCCGGCGACGCCGATGTCGGCGTCCTTCGACTCGCCCGGCCCGTTGACGACGCAGCCCATCACCGCCACCTTGATCGGCTGGTGGACGCGCGTGAGGTACTGCTCGACGCGCTCGGCCAGCGCGATCAGGTCGATCTCGACGCGGCCGCAGGTCGGGCAGGCCACCATCGTCGCGCCGCGCTGCCGCAGGTTCAGGCTCTTGAGGATCTCGAAGCCGGTGATGACCTCCTCGACCGGATCGCCGGCGAGCGAGACGCGGATGGTGTCGCCGATACCCATCGCCAGCAGGTGGCCGATACCGACGGCCGAGCGGATCGAGCCGGGCTTCGGCGTGCCCGCCTCGGTGACGCCGAGGTGCAGCGGGTAGTCGACGCGGGTCGCGATGCGCGTGTACGCCTCGATCATCGTCGGCACGTCGAACGCCTTGAGCGAGATCTTGATGTTGAAGTAGTCCATGTTCTCGAGGATGCGGACGTGCTTCAACGCGCCGCGCACCATCTGCTCGGCGATCAGCTCGGTTGTGTTCGACACGCTCTGCGTGATCTCGTCCGCCTCGGCCTTGCTGATCTTCGGGATCGAGCCGAAGTTCACGCCGATGCGGATTGGCACCTCGCGCTCCTTGGCCTTGGCGACGACCTGACGGACGTACTCTTCCTTCTCGATGTTGCCCGGGTTGAGGCGCAGGCCGTGGATGCCGCCGTCGAGCGCGGCGAGCGCGAGCCGGTAGTCGAAGTGGATGTCCGCGATCAGCGGGACCGGCGTGCGCCGCACGAGTTCGGGCACCGCCGCCGCGGCCTGCTTGTCCGGCACCGCCACGCGCACGATATCCACGCCGGCGTCGACGAGCCGGCCGATCTGGTCGAGCGTCCCCTCGACGTCGGCCGTGTCGGTCGTCGTCATCGATTGCACGCTGATCGGCGCGTTACCGCCGATCATGACGTCGCCGACGCGCACCTGTCGCGATTTCCGGCGGGGAGGCAGCATGTCTACATCAACTCCTTAACGAAGTACGAGGTACGAGGTACGAAGTACGAATTAATGGGCTTCCCGATTGTTCGTACCTCGTACCTCGTACCTCGTACTTCACGGAATGAGCGATTCGCCGCGCACGATGCGCAGGATGTCGAAGTAGCCGATCACGAACATCAGCGTGAGCAGCACCATCAGCCCGACGAAATGGACCATCCCCTCGCGCTCCGGCGCGACCTTGCGGCCGCCGCGCAGGATCTCGATGATCACGAAGAGGAGGCGGCCGCCGTCGAGCGCCGGGATCGGCAGGAGGTTGAGCAGGAAGAGGTTGAGCGAGAGGAGGCCGGTCAGGTTGCCGAGCGTCACCCAGAGGGGCAGCGTGCTGTGCGACACGACCTCGCTGGTGATCTGGCCCATGCCGATCGGCCCGGCGACGTCGCGCAGGCTCGCCTGCCCCGAGACCATCTGCGTCAGCCCGCTGACCATCAGCCCGAAGGTCGTCACCGTCGCCTTGACCCCTTCGACCGGCGCCTGCCAGAAGGACAGCGGCACGTAGACGACCTGGTTGACCAGGACGACGCCGGTGCGCCCCTGGCCGGGCGGGATGACGGTGCGCGGCGTGACGGTCGTCTGCTCGGTGTGGCCGCCGCGCTCGATCGTGACCGGCATAGGCCGGCCGGCGTAGTCCTCCGTCAGCCGGACGAGCTGGTCGGTGCTCGTCACCGGCTGGCCGGCCACGTCGACCAGGCGGTCGCCCGGCTGCCAGCCGGCCGCGGCGGCGGGGGTGTCGGGCAGGACCTGGTTGATGTAGATCTGGACCTGCTGCCGGCCCTGCGCCATCGCGATCCCGGTGAAGATGACGACGGCGAGGAGGAGGTTCATCAGCACGCCGGCGACGAGGACGAAGCCGCGCTGGAGCGGCGTCTTGGACGTGAACGAGCCGGGGCCGTCGACCGCGCCGCCGTCCGGGCGCAGGTCGTCCTGCCCGTACATCTTGACGAAGCCGCCGAAGGGGATCCAGTTCAGGGAATAGAGGACGCCGCTCTTGGCGCGGTAGCCGAACATCCGCGGCGGCAGGCCCATCCCGAACTCTTCCACGCGGATGCCGACCGCGCGGGCGGCCAGGAAGTGGCCGAGTTCGTGGACGAGGATGAGGATGCCGAGGACGGGGATGATCCAGAGGGCGTCGAGGAAACCAGTCATCAAGCTCACTCGTTGGTGCGGGTGTCGCGCCGGCCGGGCTAGCTCCCGGGGGAGCCCCGGGCCGATGCGCCGGCCCCGGCGACAGGCGCACACCACTTCCGAAAGTATAGCACACGCCATGCGCACATTAACGCGCCGCGCCGCGAGTTGACAACGCCCCGCCCTTCCCCTACCATTGATGGCAAGGCTACGAACGGGACAGCGCCGCCGGTGAGGCGCCGACAGAGACGAGGGCCCGGTGGGTGGAAGGCCCTCCCGGAGCGCCGACCGGCGACGACCCCCCGCGAGCCGAGCACCGAACGGCGCTGCGCCCAGTAGGCTGCTCCGGTGGCCGCCGTTACCGGTACCACGAGCGCCGCGCTCCTCGTGATCGAGCGCGGCGGAATCGGGGTGGAACCACGCGGGCCAGCGCCCGGCGTCCCCTGCGGACGCCGGGCTGTTCGTTTAACGAGTGACGAGTGACGAGTGACGAGTAGGATGTCGGCCGTCAACCGCGGGCACAGCCATTGACCTACCGGATTCCTGACGGCCGGCTCTTGGTCGCTGAATACCCCTCGTCACTCGTCACCCGTCACTCGTCACTGGAGAGGGGGTGCGCCGTGACCGACGACGGCACTACCGGCACGCCGGCCGGTGCAGGGCGCACCGCCCGGCGCGCTCACTGAGTCCTGAGTCCTGAGTCCTTCGCGAACGGAGTGAGCGACGATGAACGACCTGGAGAAGATGCGCCACTCGGCGGCGCACGTGATGGCCGAGGCGGTGCTCGACCTCTTCCCGGAGGCGAAACTCGGCATCGGCCCGCCGATCGAGGACGGTTTCTACTACGACTTCGACCTGCCCCGTCCCCTCACGCCCGACGACCTGGCGGCGATCGAGGAGCGCATGCGCGCGCACGTGGCCGCCGACGAGCCGTTCGAGAGTGAGGTCTTCCCCTCGCGGGAGGCGGCGTTGGAGTTCTTCGCGGGCCAGCCCTACAAGGAGGAACTGATCCGCGACCTGCCGGAGGGCGAGACGATCTCCCTCTACCGCAACGGCCCTTTCGTCGACCTCTGCCGCGGCGAGCACGTCGCCTCGACGGGGCGGATCGGCGCGGTCAAACTGATGAACGTGGCCGGGGCTTACTGGCGCGGCGACGAGCACCGCCCGATGCTCCAGCGCATCTACGGCACGGCCTGGCCGTCCGCGGCGGAACTCGACGCCTACCTGGCGCAGTTGGAGGAGGCGCGCAAGCGCGACCACCGCAAGCTCGGGCGGGAACTCGGCCTCTTCGTCTTCGCCGAGGGGGTCGGACCGGGCATCCCGCTCTTCACGCCGAAGGGCGAGACGCTGCGGTTCTTGATGGAAGGGTACGTGCGCGAGGCGCAGACGCGCCACGGCTACCAGCACGTCTGGACGGGCCATCTCGTGCGCGAGGACCTCTACCACAAGTCGGGGCACTACGAGAACTACGCCGACGTGATGTTCCCGCCGATGGTCGACGGCGAGATGGTCTACCGCCTCAAGCCGATGAACTGCCCGTCGCACATGACGCTCTACAACGAGATGGGCGTCCACTCCTACCGCGACCTGCCGCTGCGGTTCGCCGAGTTCGCCACGCTCTACCGCTACGAGCTCAGCGGCGCGCTCTCGGGGCTGACGCGCGTGCGCGCGCTGACGCAGGACGATTGCCACATCTTCTGCACGGAGGAGCAGATCCGGGAGGAGTTCGGGCGCTGTCTCCGCCTGATCACGGAGGTGCTGACGACCTACGGGTTGACGGACTACCGCGTGCAGCTCTCGCTGCCGGGCGCCGAGGGGAAGTACGTGCGCGACGACGAGAAGTGGGCCAAGGCGGTCGCCGCGCTCCGGGGGGCGCTCGACGCCGAGGGCGTGGCCTACGACGCGGCCGAGGGCGAGGCGGCCTTCTACGGGCCGAAGGCCGACTTCATGGCGAAGGACGCGCTCGGTCGGGAGTGGCAGCTCTCGACGATCCAGGTCGACTTCATCCAGCCGGCGCGGCTCGGCTGCGAGTACATCGGCGAGGACGGCGCGGCGCACACGCCGGTGGTGCTCCACCGCGCGGTGACGGGCTCGACGGAGCGCTTCCTGGGTGTGCTGATCGAGCACTTCGCGGGCGCCTTCCCGGCCTGGCTGGCGCCGGTGCAGGTCGAACTCATCCCGATCGCCGACCGCCACGTCCCCTACGTGCGCGCGGTGGCGGCGCGGCTGGCGGCGGCGGGCCTGCGCGCGGAGGTGGACGACAGCGGCAACCGGATGAACCACAAGATCCGCCAGGCGCAGCTCCAGAAGATCCCCTACATGCTCGTCGTCGGCGACCGCGACGTGGAGGCGGGCGCGGTCTCGGTGCGGCTGCGGACGGAGGAAAACCTCGGCGCGATGCCGGTGGGCGACTTCCTGGCGCTCGTCCTGCCGGTCGTGGCGACGAAGTCGCTCGACCTGCGGGAGCCGCGCGCCGAGGCGCCAGCGCCGCCGGCCGGCGCGGCGGCCGCCGCGCCTGCGCCCGCGGCGGAGTAAGCCCGGCGGCGCGCCTCTACGCCGAACGACAAGCGATAGCCGCGGGGCCGCGCCCAGTTGCGCGGCCCCGCGGTCTTATGTCGAGCTAACACACGACCGACGCGGCTACGGCATGCTCGGCAGGTACTGCGGCGCGCGGCGGATCTTGGTCGCCTGCTCGAAGGCGTAGGCGAGCTTGATCAGCGTCGGCTCGCTCCAGGCGGTGCCCATGAAGGTGATGTTGACCGGCAGCCCGTGGCTGAAGCCGGCCGGGACGGTGACCAACGGGTAGCCGACGATCGCGGCCGGGGTCGAGCTGGCGCCGAGGAAGTGGTCGCCGTCGACCAAGTCGGTCGTCCAGGCCGGGGCGCCGGTCGGCGCGACGAGCGCGTCGAGGTGGTATTGCTGCAAGACGGCGTCGATGCCGTCCGCCCCGCCGCGCCGCTTGTCGTTCGCCAGCGCCTGCTGGTAGGCCGGGTCGCCGAAGCCGTCCGTGGCCTCGGCCTGGATGAAGAGTTCCTGGCCGAACCAGGGCATCTCCTGGTCGGCGTGCGCGTTGTTGAACGCGATCGCGTCGGCCAGGGTCTTGATCGGGACGCCGACGCGCGTCGCCAGGTAGGCGTTGAGGTCCTGCTTGAAGTCGAAGAGCAGGACGGTCGTCTCGTCGTTGGAGCTGTTGATCTCGTCCATCGTCGGGATGTCGGCCGGGTCGACAATCACCGCGCCGGCCGCCCGGAGCGCGGCGATGGCCTGCTCGAAGATCGCGTCGGTCTTCTCGCTGTAGCCGGTCACGCCCTTGCGCGCGACGCCGATCCGCGCCCCGTTGAGGGCGTGCGGGTCGAGGAACGGCGTGTAGTCGGTGTGGAAGTGGCCGGCGCTCGCCGCCGTCGCGCCGTCGCGCGGGTCGAGTCCGACGAGCGCGCCGAGGGTGATCGCCGCGTCGGTGACGGTGCGCGCGTGCGGTCCGACGGTGTCCTGGTTGTGCGAGATCGGCACGACGCCGGCCCGGCTGACCAGGCCGACGGTCGGCTTGATGCCGACGACGCCGTTGTTCGTAGCCGGGCAGACGATCGAGCCGTCGGTCTCGGTCCCGAGCGACACGACGGTGAGGTTGGCGGAGACGGCCGCGCCGGAACCGGAACTTGAGCCGCAGGGGTTGCGGTCGAGGACGAAGGGGTTGTTGCACTGGCCGCCGCGCCCGCTCCAGCCGCTCGACGAGTGGGTCGAGCGGAAGTTGGCCCACTCGCTCAGGTTGGTCTTGCCGAGGATCACCGCGCCCGCCGCGCGCAGCCGCGCCGCCACGGTCGCGTCTTGCAGGGCCGGCGTCCCGACAAGGGCGAGCGAGCCGGCGCCGGTCTGCATCTTGTCGTGCGTGTCGATATTGTCTTTGAGCAGGACCGGGATGCCGTGGAGCGGGCCGCGCGGGCCGGTCTTCTTGCGCTCGGCGTCGAGCGCGTCGGCGATGGCGCGCGCGTCGGGGTTGAGTTCGAGGATCGCGTTGACCTTCGGCCCGTTCTTGTCGAGCGCGTCGATGCGCTTCAGGTACATGTCGACCAGTTTCCGCGAGGTGAGTTTGCCGGCGGCCATCTCGGCCTGCAACCGGGCGATGGTGATCTCCTCCAGCTCGCGGAACGGGCCGGCGTCCGGCTTGCCGTGGAGGCCCTGGTTGTCCTTGTCGCCCTTGTCGTCGTCGGCGGCGACGGGGGCGGCGGCCAGGCCCGCCACGGCGGGCGTCGCCGCCGCGAGCGCGCCCATGCGCAGGAACGTGCGCCGGTTGAGTCTGCCGAAGTCGCTCATCTGCTCCCTCCTCTGGTCTGTGGGCGAGGTTCCGACCGGGCCGCCCGCGGCGGGCTGGCCGCGCGCGGGCGACCCCCGTCCTCCCGCGGGACGGGTCACTGAGGAGCCGCCCGCCGGCGCGGGCGGATGAACGAACCGCACGACGGGGCCGCACGACGGGGCCGCACGACGAGGACGCACGACGCTCCACTTGTCGGCGCAGGCGCGCCTCCCACCCTACTACGCCGGGGCGCGCCAGGCAAGGGGGTCGGCGCCGACCTTCACGCGCCGGCTTGCCACCCGCCCGCGCCGACCCCGCCCGTGCGGTGCGAGCGGAGCGCACGCCGGAGCGCTAGACACGCCCCCGGGCACCACGCGAGGATGGCGCAGAGCGGGTCTCGTCGTCGCGGCCAGGCCACCGTGCCGAGACGCCCGAGGGCGCCCGTACTCCGCCCCGCCCTCGTCCCCCATCGCAGGCGATTCTCCAGCCGCCACGCCGCGAAACGGGCTTGACGTTCCGGCACGGATCGACTATACTAGAACATGCGTTCTGGCATGCGCCGGGACGGAGGCGAGAGGACAACCAACCATGACGAACCGCGAGATCGCCCACATCCTCTTCAATATCGCCACGCTGCTGGAGCTGGGGGAGGGCAACCCCTACCGCATCCGCGCCTACCGGCGCGCCGCGCGCGGCATCCTGCGCCTCGACGTCGAGGCGAGCGACCTGCTGGCCGCCGGCCGCGAGCTGCCGCTGCCGGGTCTCGGCAAGCGGCTCCGCGCGAAGATCGGCCAGCTCGTCGAAGGCGGCCGCCTGGCCTTCTACGAGGAGCTGATCGCCGAGCAGCACCCGGCGATCCAGGCGCTGATGGCCGTGCCGGGCGTCGGCCCGAAGACCGCGGCGCGCCTCTTCACCGAGCTGCACCTGACCTCGCCCGAGGCGCTCCTCTTCGCCGCGCGGCGCGGCCGCGTGCGCGAGCTGTGGGGCTTCGCTGAACGGCGCGAGGCGGCGCTGGCCCAGGCCGCGGCCGAGGTCGTCGCGCGCGACGGCGGGCCGACCGACACGCCCCCGGGCGCGACGCAACTGCCGCTCCCCGCGGCCTCCGCGGCGGCCTGACCGATGGCCGCGCAGTTGCTGCTCCCCGCCACCGTGACGGACGGCGAGGACAACGAAGACCTCTTCGCCGCGCTCGACGAGGCGGCGGAGGGCGACGGCCCCGAGCTTCCGGTGGAGCAGACGCTCGCCCACGCGCCGGCGCTGACGCTGACGCCGCGCGTCTACCAGACCGCGGCGCTGACCGCCTGGCTGCAGAACGGCGGGCGCGGCGTGGTCGTGCTGCCGACCGGCGCGGGCAAGACGGTCGTCGCGCTGCTGGCGATCGAGCGGCTGGCCGCGCGCACGCTCGTCGTCGTGCCGACGATCGAGCTCCTGGGCCAGTGGCGCGACGCGCTGCTCGAGCGCCTGGGGCTGTCGGAGGACGCGGTCGGCGTCGTCGGCGGCGGGCGCCGGGTCGTGCGCGACCTCACCGTGATCACCTTCGACTCGGCGACGCTGCCCTCGCGGCGGCTCGACGGCTTCGGCCTCCTGGTCGTGGACGAGGCGCACCACCTGCCGGCCGCGAGCTACCGCAAGATCGTCGACAAGGTCGGCGCGCCCTACCGGCTCGGCCTCTCGGCCACGCCGGAGCGCGCCGACGGCCGCCACCACGACCTCGACCACCTGCTCGGCCCGGTCGTCTACCACCGGCTGCCGGCCGAATTGGCGCGCGACCGCCACATCGCGGAGTACGTCGAGCGGCGCATCCACGTCAGCCTGACGCCGGAGGAGCAGGGGCGCTACGACCTGCTGACGGCGCAATACCGCTGGTACCTGGCGACGCAGAAGGTCGCGCCCGGCCCGCAGGCGTTCCAGGCGTTGATCCGCCGCTCCGGCCACGACCCGGCCGCGCGCGCCGCATTGCGCGCCCACCACCAGGCGCGGCTGATCGCGCTTAACGCCGAGGCGAAGATCGCCGAGACGGCCGCGCTACTGGCGAAGCACCGCGACGACAAGGTGATCGTCTTCTCCGAGTACAACGCCCTGGTGGACGAGCTGAGCCGCCGCCTGCTCCTCCCATCGATCACCTACCGCACCGACCCGCACGAGCGCCGCGCGATCCTGGCCGGCTTCCGCGAGGGGCGCTACTCCAAGCTCGTCACCGGCCGCGTGCTCAACGAGGGCGTGGACGTTCCCGACGCCAACGTCGCGATCGTCGCCAGCGGCTCGTCGGCCACGCGCGAGTACATCCAGCGCCTCGGCCGCATCCTGCGCCCCAAGCCGCGCCAGGCGATCCTCTACGAGCTGATCACGCGCAAGACGAGCGAGGGCGGTGCCGCGCGACGACGCAAGAAAGGACTCAGGACTCAGGACTCAGTAAGGCCGGGTGAGCGGCTGCTCTCCCCGCTCGGGTGACGCCGCCCCGAGCACAACCCACTGAGTCCGCCGTCCTGAGCCCTGAGTCCTCCCGACCGAAGGGAGGACCGGATGGCGTTTCGGATGCAGGAGCTGCCGAGGACGGTGCGCCGGGACCGGGCCGGCGGGATGCGCCGGCTCTACCCGCGGCTGCTGCGGGACGAGCGCGTGGTGCCGCAGCTCGGCATCGCGATCCGCTACTTCGAGACGAAACTGGGCCTGCTGCGGCGCGACCTCGACGGCGAGGCGCTGACGCAGCTCCTCGGCGACCCCAAGATGGCGCGCTGCCTCGTCGCCTGCCTGGGGCGCTGGTACCGCTACCGCACCCGCACCTTCGCCGATGTCCTCGGCGACGAGCGCGCGACCACGCTGGCGGGTCGGGGCCTGACCGTGCCGCGCGAGCTGCGCGCGCTGGCCTACGAGCGCGCCAACCAGAGCGGCGGCTTCGTCGCGCCGGGCGCACGCGCCGGCTTCCTGGCGGACCTCGTGGACGGGCTCGATCATGTCGAGGCCGAGCAACTCCTGTGGCTCGACGCCGCCGACCAGGCGGTGCTCACGCGCGTCGGGCCGGTGCCGGCCGCGGCCGACGTCGTCGCGCTCTACAACCTGCGCGCGCTGGAGACGGTGCTGCGCAACGCGCGGACGGTGCGGCTGGCGTTGCGCGGCAACCGCGAGGCGGTCGCGGCCGTCTGCGACCGGCACGGCGTCCGCGCGGCGATCGTGGGGAAGACCGTGACCCTCAGCGGGCGGCAGGACGCGCTCGGCTCGTGGTCGCGCCACGGCGCGCGCGTGGCCCGCGCCGCGCTGACGCTCTTCGGCGACGGCGCGCTCGGGCCGGGCGAGGCCGAGGTGCAGTCCGGCGACGACGCCTACCTGGTCAAGCTCGATGCCGCGCTGCTGGCCGACGCGCTGCCGCCGCGCGCCTGGTCCGCCCCGGCC